>DXLQ01000129.1:0-3838 GCA_019414685.1 Collinsella sp.
GGCATAAATGACTCATTTACGCCAGACGATTTAATTCTTTTTGGTATTGAGCTTTTATTTAAAGAAAATAAAACGAATAACAAGGGCGACTGCTATGGCTGCAATGATCAAAAGCAGGATTGTCAGTCGATGCTGCTTGCGTCGTTTACTTGATGAAACGAAGATTGATTTTCCCTGTTTTGGCGTTTCGAGATAGCGAGCCGAATGCGTCAAGGTTTGCTTTGGTCGAGGACCTCTTTGTTGATGAGCGGCGGATGCTTTCATCGGCTCATCACTAGCTGCGCTGTTTTTAGATAATGGTGCGTCTTTCAGATACACAGGGTCTCCCGAGGCGACGCCCATATGTTTACGTCCCGTTTGGGCATCCTCGAGCGTTTGATATCGATTTCTCGTCACATACTCGGGCTCCGGATCATTAATGGGCTCTTGCGAGATGTGGGGGCGATGGAACCGTGGCGGCTGCGTGGAAGTATCTTCCCCCTGCGTCGGCATAAACATATTGTTCTGGTTTTGGTCGTCCATGATGCCCTTTAGCTCGTTACCAACAACGTGTACGCGCTCATTGTAAGCCCCTTGTTATTTGTAGCTGGGGACATACTCGGTATTTAAGCTCTGGTTCAAAGAACCTTAACCTTCCTAAAACCTGAGTCATACGCACTTAGATATGCTTATAGTACTGGACTCAAAAAACTTTATAGTCGATGTATATATGAGCACTGGGTGGGCATATATAAGAGCGTCAAAAGAAGTCCCAGTCACCTGGAAGATGACTCGGCAGTCCTTAAAAGGAGTGGTAAACATGGCAAGCATGGTTCCTTATCGTTCGGTTTTTGGCGTTCGTCCTTCTGCTAGCTCGTTGTTCGATCTGTTTGATGATATGACCGACCTTGCAAACAACTCGATTGCTTCCAAGGCGTTCCCCGTTGACGTTGAGGATAAGGGCGACGGCTATGAGGTCAAGGCTTATCTGACCGGCGTCGCCAAGGACGATATCGATGTCGAGCTTAACGAGGGCCGTCTGTCCATTAGCGTGAATGTCGAGGAAGACGAGGAGAACGAGGGCAAGAACTTCCTGCAGAAGGAGTTCAACTCGTACAGCGCGACGCGTGGCGTGTATCTTAAGGACGCTTCGAGCGAGGGCCTCTCGGCTAAGTACGCTGACGGCATCCTGACCGTTACGGTTCCCAAGATCGTCGAGAAGAAGAACGTTACGAAGATCTCCATCGACTAACTTCGTTGGTGTTCTGCACTATTAAAAGACAACAAAAGGGGCTGGGAAGCGATTCCCGGCCCCTTTTGTTTTATTGAGCGGTCTATACAATGGTTGTCGGTTGATACTGACTTGCGGGGCGTATCGAGAGTTTTCGCGATCCTTGGAGAAGGGTGGCGGAGCTGCCGACCTCGTCATCCAGGGTTGCGGCTAGAGCTTTGGCATAGCTTTTGACGGTAAGGCTCGGACGATTGTTATCTTGGCTGATATGCATGGCAATGAGCTGTTCGGTGCGATCGGTAACAAGTTCGCGCGCGGCTTCGGCGGCTTGGTCGTTGGAGAGGTGTCCCCTTGCAGACAGGATACGCTCCTGAAGAAAGCGGGGATATTCTCCCTCGCGCAGCATGGCCACATCGTGGTTGCTTTCGAGCGCGAGGACTCGACAATCTTTGAGGGTGTTCATGGCCTGGCTCGATAGCTCTCCGGTGTCGGTGGCAAAGCCGATGGAATCATCGAGGGCGTCGAATCGATAGCCGACTGGATTGATGACATCGTGTGATGTTGAGTAGGTTTGCACGTGGATGCCGGCAATGGACAGGGTGTCACCGGGATCGAATTCCTCGACAGGCAGATGCGAGAGATTTTCTTTGCTCGAAAGTGTGCCCCTGCTGGCAAAGAGGGGACCGTGCCAGTGCTTGCACCAGACATCGAGACCCTTGATGTGATCGCTATGCTCATGAGTAATGAGAAGAGCCGAGACGTTGTCTGCCGAGAGCCCCAGTTCTGCCATGCGCTTTAATGTCTCGCGGCGAGAAAGACCGTCGTCAATCATGATGAGCCCCCGGGGGCCTTCGATGAGCGCGCAGTTGCCTTTTGAGCCGCTGCCAAGGATATGAAGGTGCAGACGAGACATAAGATTCCAAAGGATACAATGGGTGCGAACGAATAGAGGAGGAAGCAAATGCCAACGGTATCTCAGCATTATGGACACCATGTTGCATCGTGGGCTGATGATAAAGCCCTGGCAACGCGGCAGACGGCTGCCCCCGTGGTGCTCATGGTATCAGGTGGCGCGGACTCGACGGCTTTGCTCCTTATGGCGTGCACATCAAAGTTGGATATTCTGGATGGGCGTGGTGTAGCCCCCATTGCGCGCGAGCGACTGCACGTGCTGCATGTGAACCATCATCTGCGCGGCGAGGCATCCGATGGCGATGAGGCCTTTGTGCGCGGCCTATGCGCACAATATGGCTTGCCGCTGTGTGTTGAGCATGCCTATTTTGATGATGAATCGGGCAATATCGAGGCGGCTGCCCGCGAGGTGCGCTATGCCGCGGCGCGGAGGTATGTTCGCGAGCTCTGCGCCCAGACGGGGGCACCGCGAACGGCGGCTCGTATCTGCACCGCGCACACGTCTTCGGATCGCGCGGAAACGTTTTTGATGAACGCGATTAAGGGTTCGGGGCCCGCTGGTCTATCGAGCATTCCTCGCCGGAGGAATATCGTGGTGCGTCCCTTGCTCGACCTGACTCATGATGAGCTCGTGGGCTATCTGCAGGTGCATGGTCAGCCGTGGCGAGAGGACGAGAGCAACGAGGACGTGTCGTACTTGCGCAACTACGTGCGCCATCGAGTGATGCCGGTGGTGGCGCAGCGCAACGCGAGCGTCTGTAAGACGATTGGCGCCGCCTGCGAGATCTTAGGCGATGAGGACGCCTTTCTTTCCCAGCTTTCCGCACAGGCGTTTCGAAGCTGCCTGCGCAAGGAGGCGGCGGGTGCACTGGTCCTTGACGCTCGCCGACTGGCCGCGGCCGAGGTGGTGATTGCTCGGCGCATGGTGCGACTGGCAATTAAGCGTATCGACCCAGACGCTCGCCCGGAGATGCGGCATGTGGAGCGCGTGCTTGCCTGTGTTGCCGAAGGCTCGGGTTCGGTCACGCTGCCGGCGGGAATCGATGCGCGCGTGGAGTTTGGCATGCTGTCATTCAAGGCCCCGGCGGCGCGCGAGGGGTTAGTTGCCGATTGGGTCACCATTCCCGGTCGATTGCCGCTGGGGGCGGGCCGCATCCTGGTGGCAGAGCCGATAGCCGTCGAGCCGGGGTGTGATATTGTGCGCCGTGCCCGCGAACTTGCGGGTGCCGGAGGGGTGGCCGCTATGGTGAATGCCGCGACGCTGGGCTTTGCCGATCGCGATAGCGAACGGATGCTCGCCGGCTCGCGCGGGGAGATTCCCGTCGAGGCGCGTTTGGCGCGTCTGTGGGTAGACGGTCCCGTGCCGGGGGATGTGATGTGTCCGTTGGGCATGAGTGGGCGAAGTAAGAAGGTGTCCGACCTGCTCAACGAGGCTCGTATTCCCGTTTCCGAGCGCGCCGGCGTGCCCGTGGTGAGGACGGCGCCGGGAGGTGCCGTGGTGTGGGTCGCCGGAGTTCGCGCGGACGAACGTTTTAAATGCACGGCGGCGACGCGTGTGGCTTATCTGCTTCGCGTGGTTGACGCGGATTAGCCCCTCGCACCAGCTGTTCTGTGCGGCGTTGACGGTATTCCCGCGCTGATGGTGCGCGGGCTGGAAAATATACCCCGTGCGCTGCTAGAATGTGTAGTTCGCGTCCATACGGCGGTGTGTGGGCG
>DXLQ01000013.1:0-32209 GCA_019414685.1 Collinsella sp.
GTAGCGGGTGGTTTAAAGCTGGCCGCTGCGCGGCCAGCGGACTAAAGTCTTGAATGAAAAAGGCAAGGCATAGACCTTCTGGTCATGCCTTGCCTTTTGAATGACAAATTGTCGCTCTGGGCGGCGCGCAGCGTCGGCCGGTCCGCCGTTCGGTAGAACGGCGGAACCTACTACACGGCCTGCGCCAGCTTCTCGGCTCGCTCGGCGGCGGCGAGCGCCTCGATGACGGTGCCGAGCTGATCGCCCAGAAGGACGCCGTTGTAGGTGGAGTTGAAACCGATGCGGTGATCGGTCACGCGGTCCTGGGGCTGGTTGTAGGTACGGATCTTCTCGGAACGGTTGCCGTGGCCGATCTGGCTCTGGCGCTCAGCACCAAGCTCTGCCTGCTGCTTCTCGAGCTCCATCTCGTACAGACGAGCACGCAGCATCTGCATGCAGACCTCGCGGTTCTGAATCTGGGAGCGCTGCTCCTGCGACTGCACCACGGTGTTGGTGGGCAAGTGGGTGATGCGCACGGCGGAGTAGGTAGTGTTAACGCACTGACCGCCAGGGCCGGAGGCGCAGTAGGTGTCGATGCGCAGGTCGGACTGGTTGATCTGGACGTCAATTTCCTCGGCCTCGGGAAGTACGGCGACGGTAGCCGTGGAGGTCTGAATGCGGCCCTGGGACTCGGTCTTGGGAACGCGCTGGACGCGATGCACGCCGGACTCGAACTTCATGACGGAGTAGACGCGGTCGCCCTCGACCTTGAACTCGATGGACTTAAAGCCGCCGGCCTCGCTGGGGCTGGAATCGAGCACGGTGGTCTTCCAGCCGCGCGATTCGCAGAAGCGCTGGTACATCTTGTACAAGTCGCCGGCGAAGATGGCTGCCTCGTCGCCACCGGCGGCGGAGCGAATCTCGACGATGGTGTTCTTGTCGTCGTTGGGGTCGCTCGGGATGAGCATGTACTTGATGTCTTCCTCGAGCTGGGGAAGCTTTTCCTCGTTCTCGGAGATGTCCATCTGGAGCATCTCCTTCTCGTCCGCATCGCTGGTGTCGCGGAGCATCTCCTTGGCGGCCTCGATGTCATCGAGCGCGCCGATGTACTCGCGCGAGGCAGCGATGAGGTCGGACTGGTGTGCGTACTCCTTGTTGAGACGCGTGAACTCCTTGATGTCGGAGGCGACGGCCGGGTCGGAAAGCTTCTTCTCGAGCTCCTCGTAGGCCTTAATGATCTTTTCGAGCTTGTCGCGCATGGCGGGACTCCTTTATGTGCGTGAAGGCGAAAATCGGCAGAGTTGATGGGGCGCGCGGCGCCACTGCGGGGGTAAGCCCAGCTAGAACATGTCGATCTTCAGATACATGCGCATCCCTTCGCGTATGAGGTACATAGTTGCGGTCTAACCCATACATGATAGCGTGCGCAGGCATACCTGCATATAACCCGCACGGAATGCGACAAAGGGTCAGTCTCTTTCCTTGAATACAACTTCATCCGAACGCCTCCCGCATTCATCCGCACATATACGGATAAATTTGGGAATCCGATACCCTGAGGGCCGGATCGGCCGGCCCCGGGAGATCGGAGGACGCCATGTCCGGAAAGGGCGGGAAGGGCGCCGCGAGGGCGGTCCCAAGGACCCACGGCAGGCTCACCGGGTACGAGCGGGACACGGTCCAGAGGATGCTGAAGCGCAGGGTTCGCTCGGCCACTTCCTCGAGAGGTTCAAGGGCGTATCGACCCGCAGGCTCCACAGCTGCCTGATGTGGTTCAGATGGCTGCGCGAGGCCGCACGCGTCGGGGACAGGACGTCGCTCATGCGCGAGCAGCTCGACGACGGGCGCTACGAAAAGATCCGGAAGAAGATGATGGAGCCGGAGTACGAGTTCCATCTGGAGCCGGACGTGCAAACGGCGGGTTAACATAGCCTTTCACCAAAAAGGGCGAGCGGCCGCGCCCTGCGACCACCCGCCCTCAATCAAAGCCCTTCTCGGCCGCCGTAGCTACCGGTTCCGGCGCCGCAGGATAACGCCTGCGGCGATCAGCACCACCGCGCCGCCCGCGATGCCACCCAGGGCCATCGGCGACAAGCTGGTATCGCCCGTATACGGCAGACCCGGCTTCTCCTCCTTCGGCACCGGTGACTTGCTCGGCGGATTGGTGGGCGGCTCCGTCGGCGGGGTGGTCGGCGGCGTGTACGTGTTCTTGAACAACGGCGCCACGGCGCCGTCATAGGTTACCGTCGCCACCAGATGGCCCGCACCGTCGTCCGTCACCGTCACCGTTACCCGGTGCTCGGCCGCGTCGTACGTCACGTTCTTCTGACCGTCGTCCACCTCGGAGATGCTGTAGGCGTACGTTCCGGGCTTGTCGTACGAGATCGCCTCGAAGCCCACCGTGCCGTCCGCCGCGTTCTTTGCGGTCTGCAGCACCTTGCCGTCGGCATCCTTCAGCTGGAAGGAGAACTGCCCTTCCTTCAGGTCCTCGCCGCTCAGCACCTTGGAGGCCCCCAGCTTCACCTCAGTCGCGGCCGGCGCGTAACTGTTGCTGAACGCCACCGCATCCGCAGCCTTGCCGCCCTTGCTGTAGGCAACCTGCGCCTCCAGCGCGTGCGTCTCCGCATTCTCCGTCACCGTCACCGTCGCGGTAAAGACCGTCGTGTCGTAGGTGACGCCGTTCGCCGTCGCCCCTGCCCGCTCGGACACGGTGTAGACGTACGTCCCCACCTTGTCCAGCTGCAGCGGCGCGAAGCCGAACGTGCCGTCGGCGCCGTTCTGCACCGTCTGCACCACGTTACCGTCGGCGTCCTTCAGGTCGAAGAAGAACTCACCCTCGGCCAGGTCGCGGCCGGTCAGGGCCTTCGTTCCGGTAATCGTCGCCGTCGTTGCCGTCGGCGTGTAGGTGTTGGTGAAGGTCAGATCCGCGGCCGTCTTGTTCGCCGTCGCGGTCAGCTGGCCGCTGCCGTCGTCGGTCGCACTCACCGTCACATCCAACACCGCATCGCTGTAAGTGATGGTGCCATCTTGGCCCGCAACCTCCTTCACCTGGTACGCATGCGAACCAGTCGCGGTGTACGAGATGGCCTTGAAGGTAAACGCGTTACCCACGTTCGTGGTCCGGTCGATCTCCTGCCCGGTGGCCACGTCAATCAGCGCGAACGTGAACTCGCCATCGGCGGGCGTCCGCATGGTGGCCGAATCGGTATTCTCAAGCACCTTGGTGCCGGAGATCTGGTAGGAGGTCGCGCCCGGCTGGTAGCTGTTCGCAAACGTCATGGTGTTGGGGGTGACGCCGTTCTCGGTGCCCTCGCTCGGCTTCACCGTGGAGTTCTCTACCACCAGCTTGCCGTCGTTGTTGTCCTTCACCACGTAGGTCAGGGTGTACGTCTTGCCGGTGTAGGTCACGCCCGGCACGCCCGGCGCGTCCCCCGTCGGCTGCACCTCGCGGACCGTGTAGGTAAAGGTGCCCGCATGGTCGAAGGTCAGCTTGTCGAAGGCAACCTTGCCGTGCGCATCGTTCTTCTGGGTCTGGATCACCGAGCCGTCAGACCCCACCAGCTCGAAGGCGAAGTCTCCCGCCTTTAGCTGATAGCTGCCGTCGTGCACGTCAACGCTCTTGGTGAGGGCGATCGCGCCGGAGTCCGTCGCCTGTGCCTCATAGGTGTTGGTGAAGCTGGGCTTCGTGACATTCGTGCCGTCGTAGGCGACGCTCGCCTGCAGCGTGCCGGCATTGTCCGCAACCGTCACCACGGCATGGTGCACCGCGGCGTCGTAGGTCACGTAGGCCAGATCACCCTTCCGCTCCACGATGGTGTACTCGTGCGTGCCCGGCTTCGCGTAGGAGAAGGCGTCGAAGTTAACACTTCCGTCCGCGCCGTTGGTCGCGGTCCGGACGGGCTTGGCCCCGGCAAGCTGCTCAGCCGTCAGGTTGCCCTCGTACACATCGAAGGTGAACTCGCCGCACTTGGGGACGATCGGCGTGTTGTCGTCCTTCTTCACATAGCTCTTCTGCGCACCGAGGGCCAGGCCGGTCGCGGCCGGCTGGTAGGTGTTGGTGAAGGTATCCGAGCCGGATGCGCTCGTCACGATCGCCTTCGCATTCAGTGCTCCGTTCCCGCCGTCCGCGACCGTCACCGTATAGGTGAGGGGATGGCTGTCATAGACCATGCCCGGCTCCGCGCCCGGCTGCTCCACGATGGTGTAGGTGAAGTCCTTGCTCGCGGCGCCGTCCAAGTCGGAGAGCTGGAACTCGCGCGTGAAGCTGACCTTGCCGTTTGCATCGTTCTTCGCGGTGTCGAGCACGTTGCCGGCAGCGTCCTTCAGGTCGAAGGTGAACTCGCCGTCCGCGGGCTTCGTCGTGTGGTCGAAGCCGTCCGCAACCTTGATGGTCTTGGTCGCCGTCAGGGTTACGGAACCCTTTGCGTCGTAGGTGTTGTTGAAGGTGGGAGCCGTAGCGGCACCGTCATAGGTGACGGTCACCTTCGTCTTGTTGTTGTCGCCCTGGTTCTGCTCTACCTTGACGTGGACCTTGACTTCCTTGGCGTCGTAGGCCACGCCGTCGACGGTCTGGCCGGCTTTCTCCTCCTTGAGCGTGTAGTCGTACTCGCCCAGGTTCAGGTTCTTGACGGCCAGCTCGACCTTGCCGCCCCGGTCGTTGGTGCCCTTGGCGACCTCGTTGCCGGCCTGGTCGTACAGGCCGAAGGTGAACGCGTCGGCCGTCAGGTCCTTGCCCGTGAGGATCTTCGTCGCCTCGACGGTAACGTCCGTCGTCGGCTTCGAGTTGGTGAAGGTCGGAACGTCGGCCTCGCCGTCGTAGGTGGCGGTCGCCTTTAGCTCGCCCTTCTCATCGGAGACCTTGATGTGGACCTTCACGTCCTTCGTGTCGTACACGACGGTCGGGTCGTTGCCGGCAACCTCCTTGATGGTGTAGTCGTGATCGCCCGGCGTGTCGTAGCTGATTGCCTGGAAGGCGACCTTGCCGTCCTTGTCATTCTGGACGGTCTGGATCACGTTGCCATCCTTGTCGAGCAGCTGAAACGTGAAGTCGCCCCCTGCGAGCTCGCCACCCGTGAAGCGCTTCGTCGCCTTGAGCGTTACCGAGGTCTCCTTCGGGTGGTACGTGTTCGTGAAGGTCTTGTCTCCACTCGTTACCTGCGGTGTGGCCGTCAGCGAGCCGGTGCCATCGTCCGCGACCGTCACCTTGTAGATGAGCGCATGGGTGTCGTAGACCATGCCCGGCTCCGTGCCCGGCTTCTCCGCGATGGTGTAGGTGAAGTCCTTGCTCGCAGCGCCGCCCAGGTTGGAGAGCGTGAACTTGCGCGTGAACTTCACCGTGCCATCGGCCTTGTTCGTCGTGGTGCCGAGCACCTTGCCGTCGGCGTCCTTCAGCTCGAACGTGTATTCGCCGCCCTTCAGCTTGGTGTCGTGCGTGAAGCCCGGCGCGACCGCAACGATCTTGGTCGCCGTCAGCTCCACGGATCCCTTTGCGGTGTAGGTGTTCGTGAAGGTGGGGGCGACCGTCTTGCCGTCATCGTAGGTGACGCTCGCCTCCAACTGGCCGGCGTTGTCCACGACCTTCACCACGGCGTGGTGAACCGCATCGTCGTAGACCACGTGGGACAGGTCGCCCTTCTGCTCCACGATAGTGTATTTGTACTCGCCGGCCTTGGTGTAGTTGATGGCCGGGAAGGTAACGGTGCCGTCCTCGCCGTTCTTAGCGGTCTGGATGGGCTGCTTGCCCTTCAGCTGCTCAGCCGTCAGATCACCCTCGTACAGGTCGAAGGTGAACTCGCCGCCCCTGAGCGTGGCCTGCGTGTTGTCGGACTTCACGTACGATTTCTTCGCCGTGAGTGTAGCCAAGGTCTCGGCAGGCTGATACTTGTTAGTGAAGGTCGGGGCATCATTCTTGTCGTCATAGGTGACAGTCGCCTTTGCCTTGTCACCGTCCGCCTTCACCGAGACGTGGACCTTCACCGCCGTGAAATCGTAGGTGATGGTCGAATCGCTGTCAGCGACCTCCTTGAGCGTGTAGTCGTACTCGCCTATGGTCAGACCGGTGAGGATGAGCTTAATCTTGCCGTCCTTGTCGTTCTGGACAGTCTGGATGGGATCAACCGTAGTCGTGTCGCCTTGATATAGGCCGAAAGTGAACGCACCAGCCGTCAGGTCCTTGCCCTTGAGGATCTTCGTCGCCTCGATAGTGGCGTCGGCCGTCGGCTTCGAGTTGGTGAAGGTCGGCACGGCCTTCTCGCCGTCGTAGGTGGCGGCCGCGCTCAGCGTGCCGTTCTTGTTATCGGTGACGCTAACGTGCACTTTCACCGTCTTGCCATCGTAAACGATAGTCGGGTCGGCGCCTTCGACCTCCTTGATGGTGTAGTAGTGCTCACCGGCCTCGGTGTAATAAATGGCCGGGAAGGTGATGTTGCCATTGGCATCGTTCTTTTCTTCGGCGACAACCTTATTGCCTTCCTTCACCTGGAATGAGAACTGCTGGTTCTCAAGGGTGCCGCCTGTAAAGTGCTTCTTCGCCGCCAGGGTTACGGAACCCTTTGCGTCGTAGGTGTTGTTGAAGGTGGCGAGGTTCACCTTGCCGTTCTTGACCTCAAGCGTCTCGCTCTTGTCATCGCCGCCCTTCTCTACCGTCACGCCTGTGACAGTCAGCTTGGCATTCTTGTCCTCAACCTTCACCGTGACGGTGTAGGTGGAATCGTCCATCGTCCAGCCGGCGTTCTGCACGCCGTCCGCCGCGGGATCATCATCAGCGTTGTGCACCTCGGTGAGCGTGAACGTGTACTCGCCCGCCTTGTTGAACGCCATATTCGAGAAGTCGACCGTCTGGCCCTTGTCCTTGATGATCTTGCCACTCGTGACCTTTGACTCAGCATGCTCATTGCTCGCCAGAGCATCCGAGACTGTGAGGGCACCGTCATCGATCTGCTTCTGCGTCTCCGGCGTGGCGGTCAGCGTGAACGAGAACGCCTTCTCCGTGCTCTCAACACCGGAGATCTTCTTCGTCACCTGCGGGGCCAGCTTATCGCTGGCAGTCGTCTTGTAGCTGTTCTTGAACGGGATGGTTGCCGTGTTGCCCTCGAGCGTTCCGTTGGGCGCAAACTCACGATAATCGACCTTCTCGCCATCACTGTTCAGAACTGTCGTCTCGATTTTCAGCGTACCGTCGCCGTTGTCGAACACCGCGATCTCGATGGTGTAGGCCGCCTTGTCGTAGGTGTAGCCGGCGGGAACGGACTTCGGCACGTTCTCTTCCACCCTGTATTGGTAGACGTTGGCGCCGTATTCATTGTTCACGTCGTCATGTGTGAACTGCAAGCCCTTCGGCAGCAGGCTCACGGTCTTGGTGTCCCCAAGCTTCATCTCGGGAATCTTGACTGTCTTCGTCCCACCCGTGATGCCGAGCTTCTTCGCCGCGGCGTCGGCGGAGGTCAGGATGAACTTCGTGCCATCCAGACCCTCGGCCTGATAGTCCTCGGGCGTCACCGTAAAGCTGAATGTGCTGCTCACATCACCGGTGCCGGTGAATTTCTTCTCAATCTGCAGACCGGCCTTCGCACCGTACTCAACCGTCTCGACCTTGTACTCGTTCTTAAACGGGACGATAGGCGTAGCGGGCTTCGCATCGCGACTCGAGACCGTCTGCACGTAGTTGGTCGTGGTATCGAGGCCCTTAATCGCCTCGGCCGTCAGCGCATCAACGTTGTCGTTCTCGCCAACGAGCGCCGTCACGTCCGGGCCCTTCACGATGGTCGTCTCGGTGTAGAGCTGGCCTTTGTTGTCCGGATTCGGCTTCACCGCAATGAGCACGTAGGCGTCACCGGGGTACTCGGTGTCATACGTGTATCCACCAGCGTTGGCGCCATGCGCCTCAGACACCTTGTACACATACACCTTGTTGTAGCTCAGCTGCGTGAAGTTCATCTTCAGCTTGCCGGACATCGTGGCGGTCTGCGTATCGTCACCGTCATCCTTGCCCACGGTGTTCTTGAACGACTTATCGGTATCAGCCGGCTCCGGGGCCGTCGTACCGTTATACGTCATCGCCTCGATGGTGAACGGGAACATGCCATTCTTCAGCGGGGTACCAACCAGAGTCTTGGTCACATCGATGCCCGCATAGGTACCGGAGGCCGTATAGGTGTTGGTAAACGCGGCAGCGCCCGTCACCTGTCGGTCGACATCCGTCATCGCCTGCTTGTTGTCGTACGCAACCGTCGCGGTCAGCTTACCGGTATGCGTGCCGTTCTCGATATCGGTCACTGTGTAGGTCACCGTGGACGTATGGCCGTCATAGCTGATGCCGGTCTTGTCCACGTTCTCCGACGCCTTCTCGTTCACCTTGAATTTGTACGTGCCAGGCTTGGTAAACACCAGGTCGCCCACACCAAAGGCTGCGGTACGGGTCACGGAAGAACCATCGCCGGAGATCGAAATCTTAGCAGCAATATCCCCAACGTCCTCGCCCGTGCCCGTCTTTTGGATAACGACCTTGTTTTTAACCGCTTTCGTCGTGGCGTCATCCGCCGGCGTCAGTGTGAAATCAAACGTATCGCTCGTCTCCCACGCGCGCCCGGTGAACGTCTTCTGCACCCTGATTGGCGCCGACGTCGCCTGGGTCACCGTGTAGGTGTTCTTGAACGGAATGTATCCGTTGGCGTCCGTCAGCTGCGTGCCGTCGGCCTTCCAATACGTGACCGTGGAGGACAGGCACCTACCCGTCCCAGACTCGTTATCAACCTGCTGGTTCTTCACCAGCACGTAGTACACCGCGTCATCGTAGCCCATGCCACTGGACGTCGATGTATCGGAATCCTTGACCTCGGTCACCCTGTACACGTAAGTGAGGTTCTCGCTGCCCATCGTATAGGTGATCTGCGGGAACGCGGCGATACCGCCGTCATCGTTCTTCGCCGTGGTCGTGGTGGACGTGCACCCCATAGGCATGGGGACCTTGCTGGCATCGACGCTGTAGGCAAGATCGCCGAACTTAAGGGTGCCACTCGGCACGGCATCATTCTTCATCCCGCCGAGTGCCTCGAGCTGGAACGTGAACTTATCCTTCACAAGCGGATTTGCACCGGACTGGTCGACATACGTCTTCTGCACGTGGAAGGAGATGGTCTTCTCATCGGTGTTATAGGTGTTCGTTATCTTGGCGATTTTGTCAGCAACCTCGATCGGGCTGTCCTCATGGCTCACGCCGTCGTCGGTGTAGGTCTGCTCCATCTTGACTGCCGGCTGCGACAGCGTGCCGTCGCCGCCATCCTTCACCGTCACCGTGACGCGGTAGGAAGCGCTTGAATACCCGAACCCGGGCAGCCAGCTAGCGTCGTTTTGAGACGGCGTGGCCTCGGCGATGAGATAGGTGTAGGTGCCGGGCTTGGTGTACTCAATCTCGCCGAAGTCGAACTTGTCCCCGTTCTCAACAGTCTTCACAACCTGCTTCATACCACTCACGGGTGCATTCTCGGCACCGTCGGGCATCGGCGTGCCCTTGTCCGCGCGCAGGTAAATCTTGAAGCTATCGCCATCTTTCCAGTCACGGCCCTGGAGCACCTTCTGCGCCCAGAACGCATTGGTGAGCGTCACCGGCGACTTTACGCTGTAGGTGTTTGTGAACACCAGCTTGTTGGCTTCGGCCAACGTGCCGTCGGCATTCTGTTTCGCGATCGTGCCGGAGATGCTGTCGCCCTCGCCGCCCAGGGCGTTGCCGCCCTGCTCGCGCTTGGTCAGCGTGAATCCGGCCGGCATCTTGCCCGCGCGGGTCAGCTCCTGAACCGTATACTTGTCACCCTCGGCGAGACCGTACACGCGGATCGTCTGGCCGGCCGTGATGGTCTGCTCGCGTCCGTTCGTCAGGTCGAACATATCGCCGACCTGCTTCTCATCGGCCGCGCCCGCCTTCTCGAAGACTGCAGCCTTATACGTCTTCCCCTTGGGCACGGTGAACTTGAAGGTGAACTCCGCATCCTTATTGCCCGTCAGTCCATCGGGCACGTCAACCTTCTTCGTCACCTCGAGGCTCGCCTCGCGCTTGTTAGCCACGCGCACGCAGGTGGCGCCCGTAAACAGGGCATTCAGGTTGTTCATGTCGCGCAGATCGGCACGGGCACCTTTCGACTTGGTCCCCTTGGGCTGCTCGTCCTGGGTGATACCCATACGTATCCAGCCCGTCTCGGTCTCCAGGCGGTAGGGTTTGCCCTCCTCGGTGGGCCCATACTGGTAGACACGTCCGTTGGCACCGTACTTGAGGTGCACCGTGTCGCCGGCACCGGCGGGATCGACATTGCTCCACGACAGATTACCGTCAGTATCGGTCACACCATTCGAGGTCTGCCGCACACCCTTGATCCACGTAAGCGTGTTGTCGATGTCGCCCTCTGCGCCAAACTGGCCCAGGCTCTTCATCAGCGCGCCCGGGCCCACAAACGTCGAAACGCCGTCATCGCGCGTACCGGCATCGGCATGGACGCCGTAATCGTCCACAATCACTTTGGTGAGCGTGTCGTTGAGCAGGAAACCGCTCGGCGCTGAGATTTCCTTCAGGTAGTAGGTGCGTTTCGTAAGCGGCTTGTGCTCCTTGCTCGTATTCGGGAATATGCCCGCACCTTCGAGCGGGACCGGGTTGCCGACCGACCCCGTCGTCAGGGTGTCGTAGGGGGTCTGCTCGCCCTTGAGCACGACCTTGCCGTTTGCGTCTGTTGTCACCTGATCGGCCGTGTACAGGCCGAACTTCGCCCCCTCAACGGGCTTACCCGCGGTATCGGTCTTCTGCACGAACAGGCGGTTCTGGATGTTCGTGACGAGCAGGCGCGTGGCGAACTGTCGCTGGAAATTCTTCTCGCCGCTGGGGAGGTCATCGCTGAACACGTGGACCGTGTTGTCCGTATTCGCGTTGGCGATGGAACTCGCCGTTGTGTGGTAGATGGCCACCGTGTACTCGGCATCCTTGCGGGCATCACCGCTCAGCAGGTAGTAGTACTTGGAGATGTCACCGGGCAGATTTTGAATCTCTACCTGGTACTGGCCGCTCGTGTTGAGCGTGAAGGCGTGCAGGTCCTTCTTCGCCGCCTCGATAGCGCCGGCCTTGCTCGGCTTCTCGGCGAGGGTGTACCCCATTCCCGTCGATGGGTCGCCCGACACGGCGTACCAATTGTTCTGATTTTTGATATCTGCGTTTGCGCTTTTATCGCGCTTGAGCACCACAGCGAACAGTATGCCAGACTTCAGGTTGACGGTCTCGTCGGACTTCGTCAGGTCATCATTCGCCTTGTACACGTTCACCGGTGCGGTGATGGTCTCCTTCGCGCCGGCAAACGCACCAGTCTTCCACACGACGCTGTCCGCATCCATACCGCCGCGGTTGATGATGACGCCGCCCGCGCCGTTCTCAGCGCTCGCGGGCACGTACTCGAGCTGCATGCTGCCACCTGTCGCCGTGAGACTCGAGCGGTATCCCTCCGGCACGCGCGTCTCCTTCAGGAGGTAGTACTTGTTACCGTGATTCTTGTTGTAGAGATCGTCGAAGTTGATGACGCCGTTGTCATCGTCGTTCGTGAGCGTTAGGTGGCCGGCCTCGTCCGTGGTGCCGGAGCCGAGGAGCGCGTTCTTGTCATTGGTCGTATCTGTAAAGTTCTCGTCTGTTTTGTACAGCGCGAACTCGGCGCTCTGTACGAACTTGCCGTCCTGGTCGAACTTTATGATGTCGGACTCGGGCACCGTCACGAGGTTGAACTTGAGCTCCATGTTGGAGTCGGTGGCGCCGCGCTCCAGGTAGAAGAACTTGAGGGTGTGGTTGGTGTCGTCGGCGAAGGTGTTGCCTTCCCAGCTCGTGTCGCCGGCCTTGCCCGCCTTCTGGTACTTGCTCTTCAGCGTGCCGTTGTAATTGTCGTTTACCTTAATGTTGCCCGTATGAAAGTTGATGCTCAGACTCGCGCGGTTGTGAATACCGCCGATATCACCCACGAGGACATCATCGATGAACACCCAGACGTCATCATCGCCGGCGAACTCGAAGGTCATGTCATTATTATTGTTCGTCAGGCCGCCCTTGGGCTGCACGAATCGCGTGGACATTGAGAGACCGAAGTGGTGGTTGACGGGTTTGCCGCCGTTGTAGTGCGAATCACCGGTGTTGTCTGCCTTGATGCCGGTTTGGACGAGCTGGCCGTTTTCCTCTTTGAACACCTTGTCTGCCGCGTCGAACGGGAAGAACTGACCCTGGTGGGACGAATCGCCCACTTTGTCAATGCCCCAGGTGCCATAGATGTCGAAGGCATTCTTGTCAGCGTTGTAGGCTGCGTAGTTTTCGGAGCTGTCATAGACGTAGTAGCCGCCCTGAACCTTGAGGAGGCCCGTCACGCCAAAATGGGACGTCTTGCCGGTCTGGGCAGAGGAATCGAACAGGTAGCGGAGGGACTCGTCGCCCAAGGCTTCGGAAAGCTTCGGGTAGCCGTCTGAAAGCGTGTTGTTGACGATGCCGGGCCGCGGGCTCGTGCCGCCCGTCCATTGGTTGAGCGGCCCATCACCCTTGCCGTCGTTAAACTGGAACTTGTGGCCTGCGTTGACGCCGCCGCTGCCGGAAACCGACAGATGGTCATCGGGATTCACCCAGTAATCAAACAGGTTGATCGTCGTCCCCGAGGGCGAGGTCGTCGGAACCGTGTGGTCGGAGATCGCCGCCTCGGCACGAAGCGGCAGGAAGAAACTCGCCGTCAGCGCGACGGCGAGGGCCAGAACAATCGCATATGGCGAAACCGGGCGCAGCCCACGACGGCGGCCATAAGACATGACGGACCACCGCTCGCGCGGCCGATGTTCACCAGGAAGTTCCCTGCTTAGACACCCCCCCCCGGTAGCAATATTCACGAGTCGAGACGTCATCTCTCTGAGCTCCTGCATAATTTCCTCCCCAGTCACACGGCGACCTGCCCGGGCACTCCCCGGGGGGCCGAGGCAGTCTGGCACATGCCCGCAGTCGTTCAAGGAATACCAACCCCAGCATATGTCTCTTAAGATATCTTAGTCTTTTTCTATGACAGTTTTTGTCTCATTACCGATGAAATCGGCTCAGTCCCTTTGTCACATTCTAGAGCGTTTGAAGCAGAGCGATGAGGAAGCGTACGCCCTGGAGGTAGGCGCGGCGGGTGATGCGCTCGTTGGTGCCGTGGACACCGCGCTCGCACTCGTCATCGTCTACCACAAAGGCCGAGAAGCGAATGCACTCGGGGCAAATGCGCTGGTAGTTGGCAGCATCGGTCGCGCCAATCACGGTCGAGGGAACGATGCCGATAGGAGCTCCGCCCGCCGCCGATGATCCGTTTTCCTCCGTCCCCTTTGGATCGCGGAAATAGCGGGCGGCGATGGCACGGACGGCCTCGAGTCCCGGTCCGCCGATGCGCGGAGACGGCGAGGGTTCGGAGCTGCCAGGGCCGAGCTCGATCTCGACGCGGTCGGCGAGCCCCGCCTCGGCGACGGCGACGCAACAGCGGGCCACGACATCGGCCACACTCGTGCCCTCGAGCATGCGGAAATTGATATTGGCCCACATATCCTGCGGCATCACGTTAGCACCGGTGCTACCGCCCTCGATTTGGGTCGGTGCACAGGTGGAGGTCACGAGCGGATAGAGCTTCTTGCTGGCGAGGCACTCGCGCACGATGGCGTCCTTGTTGGAGGCGATCTCGTCGGCCGTGTAGAGCCCCAGCTCGACGAGCTGTGCGGCAAGCAGGTCCGTGACGCGCGTCGGCCATTCGATATCGCAGATTGCGGCGATGGCGCGGCTCAGCACCTCGAGCGAAGTGCCACCGTAGGGGTTGGAGGAATGCCCGCCCTCGCTACGCGTCCTCAACACGATATCGGCGTAGCCCTTCTCCGCGAGATCGGCATGCATAAGCCAGCCCTCGCCCGCGCTGTACTCGGCAGTCGGAACGATGCGGTAGTCGCCCTCGTCGATCAGGAACTCGAGCTCAACACCGCGCTCCTCGAGCACGCGGCCGATGGCACCCGCACCGAACTGCGTGGTTTCCTCGTCTTGGCCAAAAGCCAGCAGCAGGGTGCGCTCGTGCTCCCAGCCGTGGGCCAGCGCATACTCAACCGCCTCGAGAATACCTGCAACTTGATCTTTCATGTCGACGGCGCCGCGACCCCAAATGTAGGCGTCGTCCACCTGTCCGCTAAAGGGGGCGTGCGTCCAATCGTCCTCGGTGCCCGGCACCACGGGGACCACGTCCATGTGACCCATGAGCATAACGGGCTTGAGTGCGGGGTCGGAGCCGGAAAACGTCACCAGCAGCGAGTGGTCGATGAGTTCGACCTCGCCCGCCGCAAATACGTGCGGCCAGGCCTGCTGCATATAGGCGCGCAGGTCGTCGAACGGCTGCCAGTCCACCGCCTCGGCATCCATGCTCGAAATGGTCGGAAACGACAGCACGCGGCTCAGGCGCTCGCATGCGCCGGCCTTGTCCAAATCGGCAAAATCATCCTCATGCGCAAAGAAGCGCCAAACCTCGGCCATAACGTCCTTTCGATCGTGATGACGAGGGCCGCCCCACCGGAGCGGCCCTGCCACATAAGCGTTTGCGGTCGGTTATTTGTCCTCGAGATAACGCGAGAGAAACTCGCGGGTGCGCTGGTGCTTGGGGTTGCCGAAGAGCTCGGCCGGAGCGGCGTCCTCGAGCACCACGCCCTTGTCCATAAAGACCACGCGGTCGGACACCGTGCGGGCAAAGGCCATCTCGTGCGTGACGACGACCATGGTCATGCCGTCGGCAGCGAGCTTGCGCATGACCTCGAGCACCTCTCCCACGATCTCGGGGTCGAGTGCGGAGGTCGGCTCGTCGAACAGCATAATCTGCGGGTTCATGCACAGGGCGCGGGCGATGGCCACGCGCTGCTTTTGGCCGCCGGACAGGCGACCCACGGCGGCGTGCGCGAACTTTTCGAGTCCCACGCTCGTCAGATGCTCCATCGCAATTTTTTCAGCCTCGACCTTGCCCATCTTTTTGAGCGTGACGGGCGCGAGCGTACAGTTGTCGAGCACGTCCATGTTGTTGAACAGGTTAAAGCCCTGGAACACCATGCCGATGTCCTCACGCAGCTTGTTAATGTTGCAGCGCTCGGCCGTGAGGTCCTGGCCATGGAACCAGATATGGCCCGCGTCCGGGGTCTCGAGCAGATTGAGGCAGCGCAGAAAGGTCGATTTACCCGAACCCGAAGCGCCGATAATGGTGACGACCTCGCCAGGATTGACGGACAAGTCGATACCCTTGAGTACCTCGAGCGAGCCGAAGCTCTTGCGCAGGCCCTCGACGCGGATGAGCGACTCTTTAGTTTGTGCGGCGGCCACAGCGCCGGTGGTAGTGGTATCTGCCATGATGATTCTCCTCGTCTTGAGCCTAGTTGGAGCTGGGCAGCGTGACCGGAGCCTCGGCGCCGAGCTTTTTGCCAAAGGCCTCGAGCAGGCGGCTCGCCACGAGCGTCAAGATCAGGTAGACCACGAGTGCCACGCAGTAGACCTCCATCTGGCGGTAGTACACGCCGGCGACGGTGGTGGTAGCGTACATGAGGTCAAACACGCCGATAACCGAGAGCACCGACGAATCCTTGATGTTGATGATGAGCTCGTTGGTGAGCGCCGGAATCGCGTTTTTAATGCCCTGGGGGAACACGACCTTGCGCATAGCCTGCCACTGCGAAAGACCCAGCGAGCGCGCCGCCTCGGCCTGACCGGGATCGATGGACTCGATGCCGCCGCGCAGGACCTCCATCATGTAGGCGGTGGAGTTGAGCGAGATGGTGACGAGGCCGGCGGTGAAGGTACTCCAGATCTGGTTGGCCTGGGCGGTCTCGAAGCCCATGCCGCGCAAAACGGTGAAGCCCGCGTAATAGATGAGTAGGCCCTGGACCATCATGGGCGTACCGCGCACGATGGTGGAATAGATGGTCGCAAAGCCGCGGCCGATACTCTTAAAGAAGCGCACCAGGTCGTTGTCCACGCGGTCGAAGGTCTGAATACGCAGGAACACAAAGAGCAGCGCCAGGAAGAATGCGATGACGGTGCCGAAGGTGGCAAGCGCGATGGTGATCTCGATGCCGCGGATGAAGAAGTCGCCGCTCTTGTAGGTCATGTAGACCAGGCTCGACAAAAAGTCGCTGGGGTTGGAATCCGAGACAATGCTCACCTGCACCAGGTCGATAAACGACATGACGCAGCGGTCGACAAAGAAGATCGCCGCAATAGCAACGACAACATAACTGCCCAGGCGCGCGCCGCGACGGAAGCGCTCGGAAGCAAACGGCGACTTTTCGCGATAGTCGTTCCAGTGCATAAGCTTGGTGACCAGCGCCGCCGCCGACACGACGAGCCACGCCCACAGGATCGCCCAAAGGCAATCTTGGAACACGCCCGTGGGGGCCAAGAAGCTCAGCGGCGTGGGGTTGCGCTGGCTAAACGCCAGGCCGAGCGCCGCGATAACGCTCGTGCCCAGGTATACATAACGGTGGTCGGCCCTGATAAAGGAGGCCAGGCGATTAATGGTTTTCATGCTGCCTCCCTATGCCGGCTGACGGTCGAGGCACGCGTCCCACATTTGGTCGCGCTCCTCTTGGCTAATGCCCTTGAGTGTCTTGTCGATGAGCTTAAGCAGCTTGTCCGAGCCCTTGCGGCAGCCGACGTTTGCCGTGACCTCCTGCTTAAAGCCCTCGCCCTCGGCAAATTGAATCGGCACGATACCCGGGTTTTGGGCCATATAGCCCTTCTCGTTCTCAGTGTTGTAGGTCACGGCGTCGCACGTGCCCTGCAGCAGATTCGAAAACACCGTGGGGACCGAGTCGACCGGGTTTTTGTGGACAACGCCCGGGATCTCGTCGATGACGGTATCGAGCATGGTGTCCTTTTGGCCGAGGACCGTTGCGCCGCTAAAGTCGCTGAGCTTGGTCGCATTCTGATAGGGCGAGCCCTCTTTTACGAACAGGCCAAAGTAACCGATAAAGTACGGGTCGGAAAAGCCGACGGACTCCTCGCGCTCGGGCGTGGCGCTCATGCCGGCGATGATGAGGTCGATCTGGCCGTTGTTGAGCGAATCGATAAGGCCCGAGAAGCTCTGCTTGACGGCAACGGGCTCGCCGCCGAGGGCCTTGCAGACGATCTTGGCGATCTGCACGTCGTAACCGTCGGCATAGGCGCCCTGCACGTTGTCGATGGGGATGGTGTACTCGCTGGCCTCGGAGACCTGCCAGTTGTACGGGGCGTAGGCCGCCTCCATGCCAATGCGGATCTTATCCTTGCCGATAACGGAATCGGACAGGTCGTCGCGACCGCCACCCGTCGTGGGCTGAACTACTTCCAGCGTGGAGGGGCGCTGGCAACCGGCAAGTGCGCCGGCGACGACAGAAGCGCTCGCAGCGAGAGCACTACCCAAAAAGATGCGACGGCTGCATACCGGCTGTGGATGCGCATCGCGTTGATGGGGAGAATGCATAATCTGCCTTCCCTGTTGAATCGTATGCTGACGACTTAACAGGATATACGCCCGCAACCAGCAGCGCGGCATGTGCGCGAAAAATTAATAGACACGCGGTAGTCATTGGGAACGTCGATGTTTTGGCAATGCCAGCGAGCGCCGCCCAAAGCGAACAAGTTGGCATGAAAAAGGCACGGCATAGACCTTCTGGTCATGCCGTGCCTTTTGAATGACAAATTATCGCTCTGGACGGCGCGCAGCATCGACCGGCCCGCCGTTCATTAGAACGGCGGAACCTCTAGAGCAGGGTGACGCTAAAGCTACGTTTATCGGTAGCGCCGGGAGCCAAGGTGATGGTGTTGACCTTGTGCTCAAAGACGTCGTCCTCGGTGTCCATGGTGGTGTGACCGGTCCAGGGCTCGAGCGCCACAAACGGAGCGTCGTTGGCGGCAGACCACACGCCGATGTACTTAAAGCCCTCAAAGTCGATCTTGACGCCATGGCCCGACTTGCGGCCGCGCAGTGTGAGCGTGGAGCCCGGGGTATCGGTGAACATGATGGCATCGTTATCGAAGCTGCGGTGCGTGATGGGCAGCACGTCCGAGTTATCGGGAGCCTTGTAGCTACCCTCGAACGTCATAAGACCGTCGGGCGTGATGATGGGAGCCTCATTGGTCCAAGCCTCGGTAAACGCCAGCTCGTAATCCTCGAATGCCTCGTCCTCGGCGCCGGGAGCCGGTACGTTAAACGCGGGGTGGCCGCCCACCGAGAACGGCAGGTCCACGTCGCCGGTGTTGGTGACGGCAAAGGTCTGCGTGAGGGTGGCGTCGCCGGTCAAGGCATAGGTCATGTTGAGCTTAAAGTGGAACGGGAACGCCTTGAGCGACTCGGGCGTATCGGTGATCTCGTACGTTACCGAGGAGCCGTCCTCCGAAACCTCGACCAGCTTGTGCTCGACGATGCGCGCGAGGCCGTGGCGCGGCATCTCGCAGGTGCCAGCCGCAGACGTCGCCGTGTTGTTGCGCAGCGAGCCCACAATGGGGAACAGGATGGGCGCATGCTTGCCCCAAAAGGCGGGGTCGCCCTGCCACAGATACTCGTTGCCGTTGAGGGCAAGGCTCGTGAGCTGGGCGCCCATGGAATCGATGGCCGCGGTGAGACCGCCGCGCTTGATGGTAGTGACGGTAGACATGCTACTTCCTCCAAAAGTAAACAATAGTGTCGAGGGTTATTGTCCCACTCTTGGCGGCGGGACGGGGCGGCAGGCGATTATTGAGTAGCCATAGCGGAATGAGCGGCGAGCTCCTACTGGGTATCCACGTAAAGGTCAAACCCGCCCTGCGGAGTGCTATCGACCGTATCGGGCGCCTGCGAGTTAAAGCTCACGGGAACCATGCGCTTTGAGGCGCGGAAGCGCGTGCCGTCGGTGGCGACGGGCGGTTCGTCGACGGTGAGCTCGTAGTCGCCGGGCTTGAGCTCGATGCCGTCACCAGCGGAATTGACGTATTGATACTCGTCAATCGTCTGCCCTTTGAGCGTACGCCCCACGATGTGGATGAGCATTTGGCTGTCGCCACGCGCGGTGTCCCACATCGCGCCGTCCTTGACCTCGACCGACACATGTACCGAGCGCGTGCGGCTGAGCGATTGCTCGACAGACATCTCGGCCTTGGCGGCGTCTTTTCGCTGTTGTTCAACATGGCTCCAGACGTTTCCAATTGCCGAGCAGGCGATAACGCCGGCCATGAAGGCGATGAGGATGGGGCCGAGCGGAGAACGGCGGCCCGCGTCTTCCTCACGAGCCAGGTCGGGGCGATGTGTGGGCGCAGGCGCCTGGGCGCCTTGCGCGGGCACGTCGAGAATGCTGAAGGATGCCGTGCTGTCGGGGTCGATGGTGTGACGCGGCTGCGGGATCTTTGCCGGCGAGATGGACATGTCCGCCGGCTCACCGAGTGTGGCCGTGGCATCGGCCTTAGCCTCATCGGCCTCGGCTTGGGCCCAAGCCTGCTCAAAGGTCAGGGGCTCGGCGGCATCGGAGGCGGCATCAGGCTCGACAGCGGCATCGTTGCCGGTCTCGTCCTCGTCGCTCGACACGTCACGCGACGCGGGCTCGTCCCACTCATCGTCCGGAGCCTCGCCCTCGCTATACCACCATTCAAAGTTATCGATATCCATACGGGGCGCCCCTTAGGCCTCGCAAATAAACACTTGTTAGCCTTATACCCGCAGATGGCGCTGGAGCTCGCACGGAATGCGATAAAGGGACTGCTCCTTTGTCGCATCGAAGTTGCGGTGGAATAGTTCCTGTTTGCACGCCCACTCGAGCTATTTAGGGACTATTTCACCGCAAGTTATTTGAGGGCGACGGGGATTTGGATACAGCAGAAGTCCTCTTGGTGAGACTCGTCGTAGCTCGTGGTGTCCAGGTAGCAAAAATCGAAAGCATTGCCGATGGGCTGGAGCGCGTGCCTGTCCATGCAGGCCACGATGGCGCGGATACCCTCGGGCTCGTACGGCATGCCCCAGCGACTCATGCACAGGTACGTGCCCTCGGGCAGCACCTCGACGCCAATCTCCGCCAGCTCGGCAGGATCGCTCGGCAGTATTTCCTCGGCACCACGCGGCAACACGGCAAAGGAACCGGCACCGGCGATGGGGTCGTCGGAATGCAGCGCCTCGCAACGCAGCATGGCGCCCCAACCGCGCATGGGGCGTGTGCCCGTGAGCGCACGCATGCGCAGAATCGCCCGCATGAGCGTGGGGTGCAGCATCGAGCGGCCACGCTCGATATCGCTCGGGAACTCCTCAAAGACCACGTAGCGGCGCTCGAATTGCTTGAGCTCCGGTTTGCCCTCGCGCTCGCGCCAATAGACCGCCTCGTCGTAAAAACTCAGCCGCTCCTGCACGCTCGCGCGCTCGGCTTTGAGCCCGGCAATCTGCTCGTCGAGCGCCTGCACCCGCGAGCGCAGGTGATCGGTCATCTCTCCAATGTCGAACGTCGAGGTCAGGCGATCGATCTCATCGAGTTCCAGTCCCAAGTCGCGCAGCATGCAGATCAGACGCATGAGCGGGATCTGCGTGGGCGAATAGAAACGGTAGCCTTTTTCGTTAACCACGGCGGGTTTAAACAGACCGATCTTGTCGTAGTAGATGAGCGTTTGGCGCGAAACGTTAAACAAGCTCGCCATCTCGCTAATCGCATACATACCCGTCTGCATAGGTCCTCCCGACACACCCTTTGACACGAAAAGCCCGCCGCCCACAGGGGCAGCGGGCTCAAACACTACTCGTATCCTACCCTAAAGATGCCTATGACCAGCGCTTATAGTTGGCGCACGACACGCCGACGGCCTCGAGTGCCTTGGCGGCGATGTGATGCACCGCCTCATCGAGCGTGGCGGGGCCGTTGTAAAACGTGAGCATGGGCGGCATGAGCATGACACCCGGCACGCGCGCCAGGCGTGCCATGTTGTCGACATGGATCGCACTGAAGGGCGTCTCGCGCACCATAAGCACCAGGCGGCGCTGCTCTTTCATCTGCACATCGGCCGCACGCAGCAACAGGTTTTCGCTGTAGCCGCTCGCGATGCCGGCGAGCGTCTTCATGGAGCAGGGAGCCACGATCATGCCGTCGACCGGATAGGTGCCGCTTGCGATGGCAGCGCCAATGTTCTTGTTGTCGTAGACCACATCGGCATAGCACGCAAACTCGTCGAGCGTCATGCCGAGCTCCTGCTCGATGGTGATCTCTCCCCCGCGCGTGACGACAAGCGCCGACTCAGCGCCGGCCTGGCGCAGGCATTTGAGGCATTCAAGGCCCAGTGCCGCACCGCTGGCGCCAGACACGCCAACGACAATGCGACGGGGACGAACAGAAGACTCAGGCATGACAACTCCTTAACTACTTGGTAGGGCTACTTACTAGAAGGCGAGCTCGGCGGCCCACTTGTCCTTGTCGATCTCCATGAACTGCGAGCGGATGAAGTTCTTCTTGAGGTTAAACGGAACCGTGCAGTCGAAGATGGCCTTGCAGGCGATACCGTGCTCGCGGATCGAAGGATCGAACGCGGGGTCGTTGGACGGATCGAGCACGTGGCAGTGGCAACCGGGGATGGTGATGAGGTCCACGTCGGCCTGGAAGCGCGTGGTCATGGCCCACATCACGTCGCTCATATCGAAGATGTCGACATCCTCGTCGACAAGGATGACGTGCTTGAGCTCGGAGAACGCCGAGAAGGCGAGCATGGCGGCGTTGCGCTGACGGCCCTCGTCAATTTTGCTCGACTTCTTGAACTGCATGATGGCAACGAACTTGCCGCCACCGCAGGGAGCGGCGTGAACGTTGAGCAGGCGGCCCGGGATAGCGGTCTCGACCATCTTGTAGATGGAGGCCTCGGTGGGGATACCGGCCATGGACACGTGCTCGTGCGAAGGGCCGATGCAGCTCTCCATAATGGGGTTGACGCGCGTGGTGACGGCGGTGATCTTGATCACCGGGCAGACCTTGGCGCCACCGGTGTAGCCGGGGAACTCGGGCATGGCGTAGCCGTGGCCGTTGACATCCTCGTTGATGGTCTCGTCGTGCATGAGGTAGCCCTCGAGCACGTACTCGGCATTGGCAATGCACTTCTGCGGAACGGTGACGCAGTCGGCAAGCTCGACGGCGCGGCCGCGCAGGGCGCCGGCGATCTGCAGCTCGTTGAAGCCGAGCGGCGTGGTGGGAGCCTCGAAGCCGCAGCACATGTACACGGCGGGGTCCAGGCCGATGGAGATGGAGATGGGCATATCCTCGCCGCGCTGGCAGTACTCGTCAAAGAACGCACCCAGGTGACGGCTGCCCGGGGTGATCCACATGGCGAGCTTGTCCTTGTCGACGCAGGAGAAGCGGTGGATGGTTACGTCGGACTGGGTGCCATCGGGGCTCGTGCCATAGGCGAGGCCCATGGTGATGTAGGGGCCGCCGTCAACGGGCGTGTTGGTGGGAGCGGGAACGATCTTGCGCAGGTCAAAGCCCTCGTCGGTCGCCTTGTACACGACCTCCTGGCAGTCGACGTGCTTGCCCTCGGCGATCTGCTCGGGGGCGATCAGGTTCTCGAAGCGCTTGCCGATCTCGAGGCCCAGGTGCTCCTCGTCCAGGTCGAGCAGGGCGGCAACGCGCTTGCGGCTGGCAAGCATACCGATGCAGACCTTGGCGTCGTCAAAGCCCTTGACGTTGTTGAAGACCATCGCCGGACCCTCTTTGGTCGGGCGCATGACGGTGCCGCCAGCACCGACGTGACGGTAGACGCCCGAGACCTCGGCATCGGGATCGACCTGGGTGTCGGTCTCGAGCAGCTGGCCCGGCATCTCACGCAAAAAGTCGAGCGCGGAACGCAGGTCGTGGATCTGGGAAGCATCGGTAGTGGACATGGCGTACTCCTTTCGGGAGAGTGTCCGGCGACGGGGTGCCGCCGGACGGGGTAACGTAATGGGACCGCGGCGCTCACAAATGGAGCGCTCGACCACTCGAAGTTCAAGCGCTTGGCTGCTTACAGCCGGGGCGCTCGACCGCTTACATCAGGCCAAAGAGGTGGAACCAGGCGGCCTCGACCAGCACGACGACAAAGACGACCGCGGTGAGGGGGATGCCCATGCGCATAGCCTCTTTGGAGGTGTAGCCGCCGGCGTCCTTGCCTTCGCCGATAAGGATCGGCAGGTTATGGAACGGCAGGATGTAGTGGATGTTGATGGACGTGAAGACGATGAGCGCCACGGCGAGTGGGCTCACGCTGGAGCCGGCGGCAAAGCTGATAAATGCCGGCACGCACACGCCGAGCACGGCCATGACCGAGCCCATGAACATGTGGATGATCATGGAAAGCGCGGCGACGAGCAGGGCGAACAGGAAGATGTTCTCAGGCACGGAGCTGGGGAGCACGACGTCGGCGATCCAGGCGTTCATGCCGGTGGCACCGCCCACGGAGCCCACGGCCATGGCGGCCGTCAGGAACATGAGGGACTTGATGTCGACAGCGTTCCAGCTGGCGGGAGTGAGGACTTCGCCGATGATGGGCATGGCGAGAGCAACGCCAATGGCCAGGGTGACCCAGCCGATATAGTCGCCCGAGACGGTGAGCCACAGCGCGATGGCGATGACAAGCCACACGATGGTGCGGATCTCCTTGACGGAGAGCTTGCCGAGCGCGGCCTGCTTGGCCACGATCTGCTCGCGATCGTAGACGAGCTCCTTGCTGGGCTTAAAGAGGAAAAGGCCCAGGAACAGGGTGCACAGCAGCGCAACCAGCATAGGCACGCTCATGTACAGGAACCAGTCGACGAAGGACGGGCTCATGCCGCCGGCCTCGGCACTGTACTGCGCAACGAGCGGGTTAAGCGTGGAGTCGCCCGTCAGGAAGAACATGGAACCCGGGGCGGCAGCGGCAAACACGAGGAAGCCGAGCTTGCCCTTGTCGTCGTCACCGTAGCCGGCGGACTCGGCGATGACCGAGACGACGGCGAGGATGAGGAAGGCGCGGGGGAACGGATGCGGGATCAGCAGCGACAGCACAAAGGTGAGCGCGAAGATCGAGATGATGAGCGACTTGGCGTCGCGCACGAACTTGAGCATGAACGCGTAGGCGATGCGCTCGCCCAGGCCCGACTCCTTGACCGCGCTGGCGATGAGGTAGGCGCCGATGACGAGCCACATGGTGGCCTTGGTCCACGAGCTAAACGTGGAGGCGACCGTCGCCGAGATGCTCGCGGCGCCCGTGTCGTCCACGCACACCTTGAACAGGACGAGCAGTGCGCAGTAGAGCAGGCCCACAAAGCCCGGCTGTGCCACGCCGCATGCCCAGAACACCACCGTGGCGAGCGTCAGTGCCAGACAGGTCTGACCGCCGACCGTGAGCTCGACCGTCGAGCCCAGCTCCGCCAAAGGAAGAAACTTCACCAGCAAAAAGACAACGATACCCAGCACAAAGCCAATTTCGCGCTTGGTGATCTTAAACGCCTTCTTTTCCGCTTCCATCTCCCCACCTTTCTTGTTGGGGGCGCTCCGAATTCGCAGCCATGTTGCCGCTTAAAAAGGGGCGCCCGTTATCGGACACCCCTTACGTTGCGCTGTGTTGCGGCAATACAGTCAAGCGGATTTTTTGGATGAGAAGCGATTCCCTAGACAAAAACCGTCACAACATTCGACGCTTTTCCTCGTTTTCGAGATTTTCGCCGAATGTTGTGACGGTTTGGATGTGGCAAAGGGACTGTCTTTTTTACATAGCGAGGGCCGTGCGGATGAATGGGTCGCCGAGGGCCTCGCGGAGCCAGGGGGCCAGCTGCTCGGGGTGACCCTGCAGGTAGCCTTTGAGCTCGGACGGAGCCACGCGACGCACTTCCGAGATCTCCTCTTGGTTGATATGCAGCTCGCCCGGCTCAACATGGGCAAGGTAGACCTCGCACCATTCGCACTCGCAGCGACCGTCGCCGTGGTCCTCGCGGTACACCACGTGTCCGAGGTGCTTGAGCTGATCGGGCTCGCGCGTAATGCCGAGCTCTTCGTTGATGCGGCGCGCCGCGGCGGCCGCGACGTCTTCCCCGGGGAGCGGATGGCCGGCGCAGCTATCGGCCAGCACCCCGCCCCACAGGCGCTTGAGCGGACTGCGGCGACAGAGCAGCAGGCGCGCGTCTTCGCCCCGGCCCTCGACCAAAAGCGTCAGAAATGCCTGATGCAGGATGCCCTCACCAGCATGGGCCTCGATGCGGTCGACGGGGCCAAGCGCCTCGCCGGTCGCAGCATCGACCGCCACGACCTCGGCGCCCGCACCGCCCTCATCCCAGCCGGCGCGCAGAATGCGGGCTGCGGCTTCCTCGAGCGCGGCGATGAGCTCCTTGGTGGTGTCGAGCACGCGCTGCAGGTCGTCACCGCTCGCTTGTTCAACATGAAAACCCGTGCTTGCAACTACCGGCACGCCAAAGCGCGTGGCCAGCGCCGCCGCGATATCGTGCGCCGGGATCTCGTCTCGATGGCACGGAACGGCCAGGATGCTCACCGTTGCCGTACGGCCGGGCTCGGGGCGCGGAATGGCCTGCGCCGTGGCGCCCAGGTGCGCAAACTCCGGCGAGCAGGCGTACACCGCCATGCCTCGCGGCGTCACCGTCAGCTGGGCCTCGAGCGCAAACTTGCCCTCGCCCACTGCAACCTTTGTCGTGTGCATACCCATGGGATCTCCTGCCGCCCGCGATGTACCTGAGACCATCTTCGCCTGTATTGCGACTATACAGGCAAGCCCTCCATGTGACAAAGGGACTGCCCCTTTGTCACATTCTGTTAGAGTTGCAGGGATTGAATCCCGCTTATTCATGCGACATTGGAGTGACAACCTTGACCACCGCAACCACGCCTAAAAGTAAGCCAACCGCCGCCGCGCTCTCCCCCGCGCGCACCAAGCTCTGCCTGGCGCTGCTCGTGCTGTTGGGATTCTCGCTCGGCTGCTCCGAGTTCGTGGTCATCGGCATCGAAAGCGACTTGGCAACGGAACTCGGCATATCACTTGCCACTGCGGGCCAGCTCATCAGCGTGTTTGCGCTCGTCTACGCTATCGCCACGCCGGTGCTTGCGCTCAGCACGGGGCGTTTTCGCCGCTACCAGCTGCTCGTGTGCTATAGCGTCGTCTTTGTGCTCGGCAACCTGGTCATGGCGTTGGCTCCCAACTTCCAGGTGCTGTTTATCTCACGCATTGTCCTGGGCTCTGTCTCGGGTGCGCTGCTCGCCGTGGGCGTGACGTACATCCCTGAGCTGCTATCCCCGCAGCAAACCTCACTTGCCATCTCGGTCGTGTACGGCGCGTTTTCCGTGGCGATGGTCTTTGTGACCTCGATTGGCAAGTTTGTGGCCGACACACTCGATTGGCACGTGGCCATGTACGGCACGCTGACCTTTGCCGTTTTGATCTGTAGCGCGCTCGTGGCGTTTATGCCTCGCGCCGGGCAGACCGATGAGCCCGCCACCTTCCGCGAGCAGGCGGGGCTACTACGCGAGCCGAGTATCATCACCGGCATGCTCATCTTCTTGTTTGGCGTGGGCTCGGTCTACGTATTCTACGGCTACGTGACGCCTTATCTGGAGCAGATGCTGGGCATGGATACCGTTCAGGCGAGCACCACACTTATGGCCTATGGCGTGTTCTGCCTGATCTCGAACATCCTGGGCGGATGGATCGATGCGCGTTTTGGCATGAAGGCGCTGCTGGTTACGTTTGTGCTGCAGGCGGCGGCACTGCTCGGGCTGTTTGCCGTGGGCGCCGCCATGCCGCTCGCGCTGGTCTTTGTCTTTAGCCTGGCGATGCTCATGTACCTGTTCTCGGTCTCATGCATCACGCACTTTATGGACGTGGCACGCAGCCGCCATCCCAAGTCGATGGTACTCGCAAGTTCGGTTGAGCCCATGGCGTTTAACGTCGGCATCTCGTTTGGCACCGCAGTGGGCGGCGCCGTGGTAAGCAGCATTGGCATTGCGTACGTGGGTGCAGTGGGCGCCGCGTTCTCGCTTGTGGCCTGGGCGCTCACGCTGGTGACGATTAAGTTGGCTCGCTGGGAGCGCCGTCGTCAATCTGCACAGCCCCGGATGCAGGCATAGGGGCGAACATAGCCCAAGGTGGCGAGCAACCGGTGAAAACCGTCCCATACGAGTAGTGTTTATCCGCCTGCAAGCTCCAGCAGTGCAATTTCGTGTACTTCAGATACACACTTTTCTACTATTTCGTGTATTCCAAGTACATGAAATCGTACTAAACTATGTATCTGAAGTACACGAAATTGGAAAGGCGGCCCCATGCGCAGATCAATCGAATCCGTTATCGAATCATGGGCGACAAAGGACGCGTCGCGCCCCCTCCTCATCCGTGGTGCGCGACGCGTAGGCAAAACGTACGTTGCCGAGGAAATCGGCAGACGAATCGCCGGCGATGCGTTTGTCAAACTCGACTTTCAGACCGATCTTGAGCTGATCGCTCCGCTGTTCGACTGTCCCACCGACGACGTTAACGCCATCGTGGCGCGAATCTCAGACTATAAACGCACCCCCATTCGCAAAGAAACCGCCTTCATCCTGTTTGACGAGGTGCAGCTCTGCGAACGGGCGCTCAACTCGCTTCGCTTTTTTTCGGGTTCGGGCTGGCGCATATGCGCGACCGGCAGTCAGCTCGGCGTCGCCACGCGCAAGCGCAAGTTGCCTTTTCCCAGCGGCGTTCGTCAAGAGACCATGCATCCTATGTCGTTCGAGGAGTTTCTCTGGGCGCTCGACGAGGAGCAGATGGCCAATGCCATTCGTACCCACGCCGGCACGCTCGAGACCTACGCCGCGCACCAAGCCGCGCTCAGCCTGTTTCATCGATACCAGATCGTGGGCGGCATGCCCGCCGCCGTCAACGCATATCGCAAGACGTTATCCATCGAGGATGCGCGCGTCGAGCAGCGCGAAATCGACGAGACCTATACCGCCGATATGACCGACCCCGAAAACGGGATCAGCGGCGTGGCGGCGCGCAAGGTCTGGCGCTCCATTCCGTCCCAGCTGCTGAGATCGTCCACAAAAAAATTCAAGTACTCCGAGGTCGAACGCGGAGGCCGTCGCGCCAAGCTTATCGAGCCGCTCGACTGGCTCGAAGGCGCCGGCATCATATCGGTCAACAACCTGACCGAAGGCATCGAGCCTCCCCTCGTTCCCTTCGACGACGAAGATGGAAGTTTCTTTAAGGTCTATCTTCTCGATACCGGCCTCATGTTCTACAAACTCGGCATCAACCCGCGGCTCTGGCTCGACCTCAAAGAGGATTCCGCCATAGCGCTATCTTCCGACTTCCGAGGCGCCCTGGCGGAAAACTCGGTCATGCAAGCATTTTCGGGCAATAGCTTGCAGACGTATTACTGGGTGCCGCCGTCGTCTTGGAAGACGACCGGCGAGCTCGATTTTTTACTTCAGACCGACCGTATGGAAATTGTGCCCGTCGAAGTAAAGTCCGCACGTAACGTGCGCGCGAGAACCCTCGGGTCGTTTATGGACAAAGCCCGATCGCCATATGCCTACATTTTGTCCGAGAACAATTTTTCCCGCAGCGAAACCGATGACGGGCGCGAGCTGCGCCACCTCCCCTTGTACGCAGCGGGCTTTATTGGAGCAAACTGCCTCAAGAGCAGTCTGTAAGCCCTGCGCGACCGCCTAGAAAGGAAGCCGCTCATGCAACGCATTCTTTTTATCTGCTATGGAAATATCTGTCGCTCGACGATGGCTGAGTCCGTGTTTACCGAGCTGGTGCGGCGCGCCGGGCGCGCGGGCGAGTTTGTCATTGACTCCGCTGCGACCTCAACTGAGGAGATCGGCAACCCGCCGCATCATGGCACGGTCGCCAAGCTGCGCGAAGTCGGGATTCCCGTCGTTGCGCACCGTGCCCGCCAGGTGCGTCGCGCGGAGTATGGCGACTGGGATCACATTGTCTATATGGATGCTGAGAACGCGCGGGGCCTGCGTCGCATCTTTGGCGACGCAGGCCCCGACGGAAAGATTACGCGCTTGCTCGATTGGACCGAGTGTCCCGGCGACGTGGCCGACCCCTGGTACACCGGCAATTTCGATGCCACCTACCGCGATGTGCTCGCCGGTTGCACCGCTATGCTCGAGCAGCTGTAGGTTCGTGGGCGCACGAACCGCGCCCACGGCATAAATCGAGCGTAGATTTTCTCCCACTTTGAGCGTTCAAGTGCGCTCTATACGGGAGAAAATCAACGCTCATGAATGTGACAAAGGGACTGCCCCTTTGTCACATCCGGGACCGGCCCTAGACCGGCTTGACCTCCAGCTTAATCCCCTTGGCACAGAAGTCGCCCAAAACATCCGAAAGGGCCCAGGTCGCATATAGCGGCAAATAGAGAACCGCTCCGTTGCGCTCAACGTTGCCTTTCGAGAAAACAATCCCGAGCCTTACGCCATATTCAGCCGTATCAAGCACATGACCGAGCGCAGCGTGCGCGTGGTAATAGAAGCCCGATTTAACCTCGATCGGAACAGCCGTCCCATCCGGTCCATCGACCACAAAGTCCACTTCACCGCGCTTTTTTGTCTGATAGTAGTAAAGCTGGCGATTTTGGGCAGCCAGCTGCTGGGCCACCACGTTTTCGTAAATGCCGCCCAGATTGGGCTCCTTGCTATCAAGATACGCCGCTTGGGCGACTCCAACGGGGTAGCGCGCCATCAACATGCCCGTATCCGATTGGTATAGCTTGAACTGCGATGGCCGTGCCGTCTTGAGCAGGGGCGACTTTGGCTCGGTTACGATATCGGCTTTGAGAGCAACGCCGGCATCGACAAGCCAGACAAAATCTCGCTGGTACTTCTCATAATGCGCCTTGGGGTCAATGGAATTGAGCACGAAACGCTTGCGTTCGCCCTCAAGCATAATGGGGAGCTGATCGTAGATGCTCTGCACCTGAAGGGCACGCCCGCTTGCATACTTGGAAATATCCCGTCGGTACTGTTCGTTGAGCTCGGACTGTAGCTGACGAACAGAGGCAAGGTCGCCCTGCGTGTCAAGGAAACGCTGCACGACCTCCGGCATTCCGCCGACAACGGTATAGGTCCTGAAGTTTGCCATCATCGCGTCATGAATGTAATCAGGAATGGGCCTCTCGCTGATACACGCGTCACGTATCGTTTGGCGAGCCCCCTCGCTCACCCCGATTGCCCAGCAAAACTCCTCAAAATCGAGCGGGAACATCCTAAGCTCGTGAACATACCCCACGGGATAGGACCTGACGCCCTTGAACTGAGTCCCGAGCATTGACCCCGAAAACGCCCAGCGGCACCTCCCGTCCTCAACAAGGAACTTTGCCATCGTCATGATGTCGGGGGCCTCTTGGACCTCATCGATAAACACGAGCGTTTTGCCTGGTGCAATCGACTTTCCCGAAAGAAGCGTCACCCTGCTGATGAAATCATCGGCATCCCGCGCCTCGAGAAGAGCATCTTTTGCCTGGCGATTTTCCATGAGGTTAAGCTCGATGTAGGTTGCATGGTTGGCTTTGCCAAATGCGCGAATCGAATAGCTTTTGCCAATCTGGCGAGAACCCGTAATGAATAAGGCCTTTTGCTCGGCAGACTTCAGCCAACGCTCCAGCTCTGCCGCTATTTTCCTGCGCAGCATAGGCTCTCCCCTCAGCGTCATCGAATGAAATGCAAAGTTTTATACGCTTGATTATCGATGAAACGCAGAATTTATAGAACTTAAAATCAAATGAAATGCAGAGATTTGAGATTATAAGCAAAAGAAGGGGCGCCACCGGCGAATGTGGCAAAGGGGCTGTCCCTTTGCCACATTGCGCTCGACTACTCGTCAACGATCTCGGCAAGCCAGACGTTCAGTGTATCGACCTCGGGGCAGCAGAACTTTGCCGTGCCGGGCTCGTTGCCAGGCACGGTTCCGCCATAGCGCAGGATATCGATATAGGGCAAGCCCACATGGCAGGCCATGGCGCACATCTTGCCGCGGTCTCGGTCAAAGTCAAAAACGTCGCCCGGCTTGTGACCATGGTGGCAGCGGCACGCACCCAGCTGGTCCACGCAGCTCACGCGGATACGCGGACGCTTACCACGCGGCGCGCCGAGCGGCTTGTTATCGCCCGCAGGCTTGATGCCGCCCTCGCCAGCATTACTCATGGTCGATCACATCCAGGCAGGCCTCGATGGGAAGGCCGGCCGATTTGTCCTCTTGGTCGGCATTGCGCTCGATAAGCTCAGCCACCACACGCATGGCATCGGCCGTCGCGCGCTGCAGACTCCAACCGCTCATCACGCGACCCATCAACACGGCCGAGAACGTATCGCCCGTGCCCGGGAAGTACACCGGGATCAGCTCAAACGGAATCTCAAAGTACTCCCCCGCCACATGATCGTAACCGACGACGGCACTCGCCCCATCGACCTTTGCACTCGTAATGACAACCGACTTGGTGCCCAACGCGAGCATAGCGTCCACGAGCGCGCGGGCCTCATCGGCCGTAATCTCTTCGGCGATAGGCGTATCGGTGAGCAAGCACGCCTCGGTATAGTTGGGCACCGCGTAGTCGGCGCACTCGACCAGGCTGCGCATGAGTCCGATGGTCGACTCGGGCACGCCGGCATAGAGCTTGCCGTTATCGCCCATGATGGGGTCGACGAATACCTTGGTGCCTTTTTGCGCACGGCGGTGGCAAAAGTCCGAGATGATGCGTGTCTCTTCCTCGGTCACGATAAAGCCGGTCGAGATGGCGTCGAACTCAAAGCCGAGCTCCTCCCAGATAGCGAGGCTTTGGCGCACGTACTCGGTGGTGTCGTGGATGTAGAACTTGGGGTAGTTAAGCGTGTCGGAAACGAGCGCCGTCGGCAGGTTATGGATACGGTAGCCCATGTGCGACAGCACCGGCAGCATGGCGGAAAGCGCGACCTTGCCGTAGCCGCACATATCGTTGATCAGCAGCAGCTGAGTATTCTTCATGAGTGTCCCCCTTGGATCGGGCGCGGCGCAACGGCGCCACAGTGCAACTAAGTGTAGCGCAGGGGACGTTGCGAGCGGAGTCGAGCAGTGCGAAGGGCAAATTGTTGCGGAAAGGTTACGGAAAATGATCCCTTTTCCTCCGTCCCCAAGGGATTGCATGCACCGAAACGGACCGTGGCGGAATCACAGGTTGAGGACGGACAGACACTATGACCCAATCCGAGGGCACTAAAAAGATAGGAGCCCCCGCTC
>DXLQ01000130.1:0-3752 GCA_019414685.1 Collinsella sp.
CACCTCGTGGTCGGGCGTGTAGCCAAAGTCGACGTTGTCCATGACCAGGTCGCCGCGCAGCGGCACGTACTCGATCTCGCCGGTTGCGCGGTGCGGATGTTTCCATGCCCACATGCCGGTGTGGTGGTCGGCCTCCTCGAGCTGCCAGGTGTCGGGGTTCACCTGAGCGTTGACGAGCGTCACATAGCCTTCGTCGGCTTCGGGCTCCTCGTCGATGAGCTCAAAGATACGGTCGGCGCCGGCGAGGCCCATGACCACGGCGTTGATCTGCTGCGAGATCTGGCCGATCTGTCCGCAGAACTGCTTGGTCATGTTGAGGAACGGCACCACGACGGCGATGGACAGCGCCATGCCCGAGATGCTCAGGTTGGGCACGCCCAGCGCCAGGAAAATGCCGCCTGCCAGTGCGACCAGCACGTAGAGCAGGTTTCCCAGGTTCATAAGGATGGGCATGAGGATGTTGGCGTACATGTTGGCCTTCTGCGAGACCTCGAAGAGCTTTTCGTTGCGCTCGTCAAAATCGGCCTCTGCGGCAGACTCGTGGCAGAATGCCTTGACGACCTTCTGGCCGTTCATGACCTCCTCGATATGACCCTCGACCACGCCGAGCTCGGTCTGCTGCGCAATGAAGAAGCGCGCGGAGTTGGAGCCGAGCAGCTTGGTCATAAAGGTCATAAAGGCGACGCCGGCCACAATGACCAGGCACATCCACACGCTGTAGTACAGCATGATAAAGAACACCGTGACGATGACGATGGTCGTCATGAGCAGGTTGGGCAGCGACTGGCTGATCATCTGGCGCAGCGTGTCGATGTCGTTGGTGTAGTGGCTCATGATGTCGCCGCGCTGGTGCGTGTCGAAGTAGCGAATCGGCAGGTCCTGCATGCGGTTGAACATCTTCTCGCGCAGCTTCTCGAGCGAGCCCTGCGTGACGATGGCCATGGCGCGGTTCCAGAAGAGCGAAGACAGGATGCCGATGCCGTAGATGCAGGCGAGGGTGGTCACGAGCTGTGCGATCTTGGGCTGTGCGGCTTCCCAATCGCCCGACTGCCACGATTCGCTAATAATCTGCAGAGCGCTCTGAAGGAAGGTCGCACCGATGGAGTTGATGATGGCGCAGAGCACCACGCCGACAACGACGAGGGGCAAAAGCACGGGGTAGAAGCCAAAGAGCGTCTTGATGAGGCGCGACATGGTGCCGCCCTTGCGGTTGAGTGCGCGCTCGGCGGTCGTTGCCTTACTCATGTGCCTCGCCTCCTTCCTGGGTCTGAGCTTGCGTTACGGATGCCTCGGTGTCGGCCTCGACGGCTCCTTCGCCCTCGGCAGACATCTTGTTTTGCGAGGTAAAGGTCTCGCGGTAGATCTCGCTCGTCTTGAGCAGCTCGTCATGGTTGCCGATCTGCGCGATACGGCCACCCTCCATGACGATGATGCGATCGGCGTCCTGCACGGAGCTGATGCGCTGGGCGATGATGAGCTTGGTCGTGTTGGGCAGATAGCTTGCCAACCCTGCGCGGATCTTGGCGTCGGTCTTGGTGTCGACAGCGCTGGTGGAGTCGTCCAGGATTAAGATCTTGGGGCGACGCAGCAGGGCACGCGCAATGCACAGGCGCTGCTTCTGACCGCCGGAAACATTGGAGCCGCCCTGTTCGATCCAGGTGTCATAGCCCTTGGGGAAGCCATCGACAAACTCGTCGGCGCAGGCCAGATGTGCCGCCTCGCGGACTTCCTCGTCGGTGGCGTTCGGGTCGCCCCAGCGCAGGTTCTCGGCAATGGTGCCGCTAAACAGCACGTTTTTCTGCAGCACCATGGCCACTTGGTGGCGCAGCGCGTCCAGGTCGTAGTCGCGTACGTCCATGCCGCCCACGCGCACGGTGCCTTCGGTGGCGTCGTACAGACGGGCGATGAGGTTTACAAGCGTGGACTTGGCCGAGCCGGTACCGCCGATGATACCGATGGTCTCGCCGCTCTTAATGTGCAGGTCGATATCGTCGAGCGCCTGGCGCTTCGCATGCGCGGAATACTTAAAGCTCACGTGGTCAAAGTCGATGGAACCGTCGGCAACCTCGAGCACGGGCTCGGCGGGATCGGCGATCGTGGGCTCGGCGGCCAGCACCTCGGTAATGCGGTGCGCCGATTCGTCGGCCATGGTCACCATGACAAAGATCATCGACAGCTGCATCAGGCTCATGAGGATCGCGAAGCCATAGGTAAAGATCGAGGAGAGCTGGCCCACGTCGAACAGCGTGCCCTGGCTCGTGATGATGAGCTTGGATCCCAGGTAGATGATGATGACAAATGCGCCGTTGACGCAGATGTTCATCATGGGGTTGTTAAAGGCGAGCAGCTTCTCGGCGCGGGTGAAGTCCATCTGGACGTCGTGCGCGGCGGTGGCGAACTTCTCCTTCTCAAAGTCTTCGCGCACGTAGCTCTTGACCACGCGCATGCCGGTGACGTTTTCCTCGACGGACTCGTTAAGGGCGTCGTACTTGTGGAACACGCGCGAGAAGATGGGGCGTACCTTAAAGATGATAAAGAACAGTCCAAAGCCCAGCAGCGGAATGATGACCAGGTAGACCATGGCGACGCTGCCGCCCATGGCGTAGGCCATGGCAAAGGCAAAGACCAGCACCAGCGGCGCGCGCACGGCGATGCGGATGAGCATCATAAAGGCCTGCTGCACGTTGTTGATGTCGGTGGTGAGGCGGGTGACGAGCGAGGAGCTCGAGAACTCATCGATGTTGGCAAAGCTGAACGTCTGGATCTTGTAGAACAGGTCGTGACGCAGGTTCTTGGCGAAGCCGCAGCTCGCATGACTGCAGGTGACGCCGGCAGCGGCACCGAAAGCAAGCGACGTCAGCGCGATGAGCACCAAAAAGCCTGCGGTGGGAAGCATCTCGGCTACGGTGGCGCCGTCTTTGATGGCGTCGATTAAGTTGGCGGTGATAAATGGAATCAGCATCTCGCAGAGCACCTCGCCAAGCACGAGCAATGGCGTGGCAACAGCGACTTTCATATAGTCGCGGATGCTGCCCATGAGGGTTTTAATCATCCAGTTCCTCCCAAGTTTTGCGGATTTTCTCGAGCATTTCGGCGAGCTGCTCACGCTCGTCGTGGGTGAGGGCGCTAAAGGCCTGCTCTCTAAAGCGAATGCGGGCGGCCTGGTCGATGCGGGCGTTTTCCCGGCCGGTTTCGGTCAGGCGAATGGTGAGTTGCCGTCGATCCTTGGGGTTACGGCTGCGCTCAATGAGGCCGTTGACCTCGAGCTTGGACAGGATCTCGGAAAGCGACCCCGGCTTGAGGTCAAAGTGCATGCCGAGTTCCTGCTGCGACATCTCGCTGCCGGGCTGCTTGGCCAGCAGGCAGATGATGGGCGCCTTGCCGGATACGCCTCCGCCATGAAAGTGCATGTAATGGCCGCAAAAGCCCAGACCGCTCAGGATGCGCTTGGCGAGTTTGTCTTCGGCGCTGACCGCTTCGGGTATGTCTACCGGTTGCGACGGGTCACCGCCGGGCTCATGTGGAAGGACGAGTGGTTCAACACACATATCTAAGCTTCGCTCCTTTCTTTAGTTAGGTAGTGGAATTGTTTTGTGCCTAACTAATCTAGGAGCATAAGAAATCAATGTCAAGGTACCAAACTTATTAAGTTACGGAGTTTTGCCAAACGCCGTAACCGCTCGACGCTGCAAACGTTCCTAAGCGGCAATCTGGCGTTCAATCGTCGGGCATGGCCACAAGGCCTATGCCCT
>DXLQ01000131.1:0-1258 GCA_019414685.1 Collinsella sp.
CCAAGGCCGCTCGCAGGGCCGCGATGTCTGCCCATAAAGCCACGGCTGCGGCCGGCGATGTCGCCACGGTCGTGCAGCCGACTGCCAGCGCTGCCGCCGAGCCCGCCCGTGACGCGCGCCGCGACGAGCTGACGCACGTGGACGCCAAGGGCGAGGTGCGCATGGTCGACGTGTCCGACAAGGCCGAGACCCATCGCATTGCCATCGCCGAGGGCACCATCCTCATGCACCCCGAGACGCAAGCCATGGTGCTGCAGGACCGCGCCAAAAAGGGCGACGTGCTTGCCTGCGCGCGCGTGGCGGGCATTATGGCCATCAAGCGCACGAGCGACATCATCCCCATGTGCCATCCGCTGCTCATTACCAAGAGCAAGTGCGATATTGCGCCCATCGCTCCGGCGGGGACGCCGGCCGAGGACATGCCCGAGGGCTGGGTGCCGGCGCGCGCGGACGGGCAGGTCGGCTTTCACGTGCTGGTCACGGCGGGCGTGACGGGCAAGACGGGTATCGAGATGGAGGCGTTGACCGGCGCGAGTGCCGCATGTCTGACCATCTACGACATGTGCAAGGCGGTAGATCGCGGCATGGAGATCGTCGACGTGCGCCTGTTGCACAAGGAGGGCGGCCGCTCGGGCGTGTGGGATCGTGCCGAGCGTCAGGTTGCTGCTGCTAAGGCCGTGGCCGCTGACGGTGCCGCGCCCGCGAGCGCACCCGTCGCCGTCGCGCCCGCAGCTCCGGCACCGGTCGTCCCTGCGATCGCGTTTATCGGCTACCAAAACTCGGGCAAGACCACGCTCGTCGAGAAGGTTATCGCCGAGCTCACCCGCCGCGGTCTGCGCGTGGGTTCGCTCAAGCATCATGGGCATCACGGCTTTGATATCGATGTGCCCGCTAAGGACACCTGGCGCCATCACCAGGCCGGCTCCAAGCACGTGGGCCTTATCTGCGCCACGCGCTGGGCGGAGTACGCCGACACGCGCGAGGAGGACGAGATGCCCGCGCGTGAGCTGCTGTCGCGTTACAACGATGTCGACGTGGTGATCATCGAGGGCTACAAGACCGAGGGCTTCGACAACATCGTGGTCGCGCGCTCTGGTGTCGACCGTCTGCGCGGCAAGAGCTCGCTCGACCTGGTCGACGGTCACACGCTGGCCCTTGCCTGCAACGAAGCCCTGGCGCGTCAGGCCTTCGATGCTGGCTTTGCGACCCGAGCCATCAACATCAACGACGCCCGAGCCATCTGCGATCTCATCCAAGA
>DXLQ01000131.1:1358-3742 GCA_019414685.1 Collinsella sp.
AATCTACCAAGTAGTTCATGACGGGCGAAAAACGGAGAGAAGGGGCTTGATGCGTCCTTAATGTTTCATGCGGATAGATTGATTTGACAGACGGTGGCGAATGCCCGCCGCCCGTATTCGTATGAAACAAGGAGTCTCCATGCTCGCCTTTCTTTTCTCAAAGCCTCGATCATCGCTGTCCGTGCAGGCCAAGCGCCTGGTGGCGATGCGCTTTCTCATCTACACCGGTTTTCAGACCAGCTACTTTATCGGCGTCATCGGAACGCTCACCTATGCAGACGACGCTTCGGTTGTGGCGACATCGCTGGCCGTCCTGTTTATGAACGTATTCGTGATCTTGGGATCCTTTGCGGGTGGCGCGGCGCTTGACGCCTGGGGCCCGCGCCGTCATTTCTTGCTGAGCATCGTGGGCACGTTGGCAACCGGCGCGGCGATCCTCGTTTTTGGCAGCGCGACCGGCATCGTCCTGCTCGGCGCGGTGCTCCTGGGCTTTGTGATGGGATTCGCCCAGCCCATCGCCACATCCTATCCAGCCTACCTCACTGACGATCCTGTCGAGCTCAAAGACATCAACTCCGCCATCGCCATGTTCTCCAACGTGAGCATTATCGTCGGCCCCACACTGGGCGGCTTTGTCGCAGCTGCTGCGTCGTCGCGTGCGGTGTTCGTGCTCATGATGATCTTTACCGTACTGGCGCTCGTCGCCGGTTGGGGCTTTAGACCGCAGACCAGCCATGTCGCCGGAGATGCGGATGCCGATTCGGCAGAGGAAGGGGGGCGTGCGGGACAAAGCTCCAACCCCAGCACATCCGCCCGCGTCACCTTCGCGACCAGTATCAAGACGGTCTTTACCAATAGCATCCTCGCCCTGCTGTTCTGCATTATTTTTCTTTCAAACTTTGGCTACGGCGCCTTCGATCCACTGGAGTCGTTCTTCTACCGCGATGTCCTACATGTCGGTGTCGAATGGATGGGCTGGCTCTCGTCGGCCAGCGGTTTGGGCGCGGTGCTGGGCGCCGTCCTCGCGCTCCGCTTGCCGCCGCACCTGGTCAACCTTAAAACCCTGCTCGTGGCGCTCATGTCCGTGGGCCTGGGAAGTTTGCTCTATGTGGGGACACCGTACGTGGGTGTAGCCCTCGTCGGCCAGATTGCCCTGGGCGTGGCCTGGGGCGTCGTCAACCCGCTCCACAACACGATCGTGCAAACGACGGCCCCGCTCGAGCAGCTCGGCCGCGTCAACTCGGTCATGGGCTTTGGCAACATGTTCGCCGGCGTGGCCCCGCTGGCGATTGCCCCCTGGCTGGCGGCGACATTTGGCGTGCAGCAGACGCTCGTAGGGGCGGGCACGGTCGTGACGGCGGTTCCCGCGGCGCTGCTGCTGTTTGGACGCCGGCATTTGGATCGTGCCGCAAAGCAGTAAAAACCATCACAACATTCGATGAAAATCGTGATTTTGCCGAAAAACGTCGAATGTTGTGATGGTTTGCGCTCCGGGCCGGGACACCCTTCGGGTCCGGCCACCACAAAGGGGCCAGACGCCTTTGTGGTGATCGGGTCCCAACGGCCTGTGCCTTGGTATACCATGTACGCCGTTCGCGAATACACCCAACACCGCCGCACAACCCAGAAAGGCCCCTATGGACACCACCTTCAGCCACATCAAAGCCGTGTTCTGCGATATCGACGGCACGCTGCTCACGAGCCAGCACACGGTGTCCCCGCGCACCGTGGCGGCGATCCGCGCCCTGCGCGAGCGCGGCGTGCTCTTTGGCCTGTGCACCGGGCGCGACGCCCACGCGACCGAGGCCATGTACGAGCTCTGGGGCATCGAAGGCCTGGTAGACGTGATGGTGGGCTGCGGTGGCGCCGAGGTCATCGACCGCGCGCACGACATCAACGAGCTGAGCTATCCGCTGCCGGGTGAGACCATCGCGCGTATCTGCGAGCACATGGCGGACCTTCCGGCAACGCCCGTCTGCCCCCGAGACGGCGTGTTCTACGTGCCCGAGAGCAACGCGTGCGTCGAGCACCTGTCGCGCGTCGATGGCGTGCCCTATCAGGTGGTCGATTTTGCCGAGTTTTTACGCGAGCCGCAGCCCAAGGTGATGTTTACCATGGCGCCCGAGGTAATGCCGCGGGTGATTGAGCGAGCGTCGACGTTTGCCGATAACACCGTTAAGGCGGCGGCTCTGCAAACCACGCAGCGGCTCTACGAGTTCATGGATCCGCGCGTGTCCAAGACGCGCGGCCTTGTGCGTGTGGCGGAGCTCAACGGCATGGAGCTCCAGAACATCTGCGTGTTTGGCGATGCCGATAACGACACCTGCATGGTTGCCGACGCCGGCGTGGGCGTGGCCATGGCAAACGGCAGCGATGCCACCCGC
>DXLQ01000132.1:0-3723 GCA_019414685.1 Collinsella sp.
AGTTGTGATCAAACTCAAAGTGAGAATCGATTTAGTCTGCTCGATAGTGCGAACCTAAGCTTTCAGTTCGCTTGCGCATGGCTTTGACCATTTCCTGTGCCAGCTGAATCTGCGATTGCAGGCGGGCGAGGGCTGCGACTTCGCTGTCCTGGGCTTTCTGTGTGCTCAAGGTCGTTGCCTCCGTCTTCAAGCCCTCAAGCTCGTGTAGTGCTTCGGATAGGCCTGTTTCGGTGCGGTTGATCATGCAATAGGTACTCATCGTGTGCTTAAGGCTGCGGGTCAGGCGTTCGGCATCTGTTGTGGCAATGCCGTACTGGGGGAGGGTGATATCCGCCTTCAGGGCCGCCTCAGGCTCTTTCTGCGCTGCAAGGGCTGCCGATGCGCCCGCGATGCGTCCGAATACGATGCCGTTGGCGCTTGACAAGCCACCAATGCGGTCGGCGCCGTGCATGCCGCCTGTCGCCTCGCCGCAAGCGTAGAGGCCCTCAACGCCCGTGTGCGCGGTCTTATCGATCTTGATGCCTCCGTTAGCGGCGTGGGCATACATCGCAACGCGCATCTCGTCAGTCGGGGCGATGCCGTGCTCGTCTTGCAGCCAGGTGGCAAAGGTCTGCACAAACTCTGGGACATCCTCGCGGGGGAAGTCGTAGTGGAGTGCCAGGCCTTCGGCACCAGCCTGATCGATGACGAGATCGATAGCCCGGGAGGCTAAGCGTGACGTGAAGGGACCATATCCAGAGCGTTGCTCGAGCAGGTCGTCTAGCTTGTCATCGGCAATATCTGCCGGCTGGTCGAACTTGACATAGCGCCAGGTTTTCTCGTTGAAGACCAGGTTGCGCTTGGGCTCGATGAAGCCGGGCATCATTTGCATGAACTCTATATTGGTAAGCGATGCGCCGTGCGCCAGTGCGATGGCCTGCGAGGAGCTGAGCACATCAGCCGACGTAAGGCTGCGCTCGAACAGGCCGCCTGTGCCACCGGCTGCGATGATCGTGGCCTTGGCAGCAAAGGGCACGATTCGATCTTCGGTGAGGTCGTAGAGCACGGTTCCGATGATTCTGCCGTTCGTGTCCTCAACAAGGTCGATAAGCTCATGGCGGGGGAGCAGGCGAATACCGAGCGACTCGATCCGGGTCGTCAGAGCGTCCTCAAGCGGCTTGCGGGTGAGGCCGCGCCACATGCGCGTCTTGTGGTCAAAGCAGGGGATAAACTGCTTTTGCTGAGCGCTCTCAGCGCTTTGCGGACGCTGGAGCTCAACGCCCAGGTCTTGCTCGAGCCATTCAATTGCCTGGGGAATGCCGTGGACAAACGTCTGGACAAGCTCGGGATCGGCGACGCCGCCACCGACGGTCTGGATGGTGTCGATGAGGTCTTGTTCGTCGTCTTGGTTAACGGGTCCGATAAGCCCCAGGCCCCAGGTTCCGGGGAAGAAGCTCGATCCACTCATAGTCTTGCCGGCGCTTGCCACAGCGACGGTTGCGCCCGTGCGTGCCGCTTCGATGGCGGCACAAAGGCCCGCAATGCCAGATCCAATTACCAGTACATCAGTCGATTCCATCGGATTCCTTTCTCGTCCGGCGCATTGTCGCACGGGTGATCGGCAATGGGGCCGCAAAGACCCGGCAAATCGGTAAAGGGTAAATATGGCAGGTGGGCGTCATGGACGCTCTGACGCTCCATCTCTTCACATCTCGTATTTCGCCCCAGCTGATATACCGGCATTAGCTACCCTGCGCCAGCGCAAACAAAAAGAGCCGCTACCTCGAAAGGTAGCGACTCCAAAGCTCAACTATATGAGCATCGCGCGGGCGCGATTAGGCCTTGAGGGCCTCCTCGACGGCGACAGCGCAGGCGACGGTGGCACCGACCATGGGGTTGTTGCCCATGCCGATGAGACCCATCATGTCAACGTGCGCAGGCACGGAGGAAGAACCGGCGAACTGGGCGTCGGAGTGCATGCGGCCCATGGTGTCGGTCATGCCGTAAGAGGCAGGGCCGGCGCCCATGTTGTCCGGGTGCAGGGTGCGGCCAGTGCCGCCACCAGAAGCGACGGAGAAGTACTTCTTGCCAGCCTCGATGCGCTCCTTCTTGTAGGTGCCAGCAACGGGGTGCTGGAAGCGCGTGGGGTTGGTGGAGTTACCGGTGATCGAGATGTCGACGTTCTCGTGCCACATGATGGCAACGCCCTCACGGACGTCGTCGGAGCCGTAGCAGTTAACGGCAGCGCGGGGACCATCGGAGTAGGGGATGGTCTCGACGACCTTGAGCTCGCCCGTGTAGTAGTCGAACTGGGTCTTCACGTAGGTGAAGCCGTTGATGCGGGCGATGATCTGAGCAGCGTCCTTGCCCAGACCGTTGAGGATGACGCGCAGCGGCTTCTTGCGAGCCTTGTTGGCGTTCAGAGCCAGGCCGATAGCACCCTCAGCGGCAGCGAAGGACTCGTGACCGGCCAGGAAGGCGAAGCACTCGGTGTCGTCGGAGAGCAGCATGGCGCCCAGGTTGCCGTGGCCCAGACCGACCTTGCGGTCCTCGGCGACGGAGCCGGGAACGGTGAAGGCCTGGATGCCCTCGCCGATGATGGCGGCAGCCTCAGAAGCGGACTTGGCGCCACGCTTGACAGCGAGAGCGCAACCGAGGGTGTAGGCCCACTCGGCGTTCTGGAAGGCGATGGACTGGGTGTTGTTGACGATCTCACGCGGGTTGAAGCCCTTGTCGGTGCAGATCTGCAGAGCTTCCTCGAGGGAGGCGATGCCGTTGTCGGCGAGGCACTTGTTGATCTTGTCAGCGCGGCGCTCGTAACCTTCGAACGTAACAGTCATAGTTATTTCCCTCCCTTTCTACTCGTGAACCGGGAACACGCTGGCGACGGAGTGAGTCTCCTCGTCGGTGCGCGGGTCGATGTACTTGGCAGCGTTCTCCCACTGACCATAGTGGCCCATAGCGCCAGCGATGGCCTCCTCGGGGGTCTTGCCGGCCTTGACGGCGTCGGTGAACTTGCCGAGGTTCAGGAACTCGAATGCGATGATCTCGTTCTTGTCGTTGAGAGCCATGCGGGTGACGTAGCCCTGAGCGAGCTCGAGGTAACGAGCGCCCTTGGCCTTGGTGCCGAACATGGTGCCGACCTGAGAGCGAAGGCCCTTGCCGAGGTCGTCGAGGGAGGCGCCCACGGGCAGGCCGCCCTCGGAGAACGCGGTCTGGCTGCGGCCGTAAACGATCTGCAGGAAGATCTCGCGCATAGCAACGTTGATGGCGTCGCAGACGAGGTCGGTGTTGAGGGCCTCGAGGATGGTCTTGCCGGGAAGGATCTCGGAAGCCATGGCGGCAGAGTGGGTCATGCCCGAGCAGCCGATGGTCTCAACGAGGGCCTCCTCGATGATGCCGTCCTTGACGTTCAGCGTGAGCTTGCAGGCGCCCTGCTGAGGTGCGCACCAACCCACACCGTGCGTAAGACCGGAGATGTCGGAAATCTCCTTAGCCTGGACCCACTTGCCCTCCTCGGGGATGGGTGCGGGGCCGTGGTATGCACCCTTGGCAACGGGGCACATGTTCTCCACTTCCTGTGAGTACTGCATGCCTCTCCTCTCTATCGTGTTGGCGTCCCGTCTGGGGGTCGTGGCTGGCGATTGCCGGGCGACCCTTCGAAAGGGACATGACATGCAACCCCTATAATACCGCGAAATGCACGGAATATTCGGCGAACGGCTCAGTTTTCGTAGCGAGAAG
>DXLQ01000133.1:0-3674 GCA_019414685.1 Collinsella sp.
TACCCCGTGCGCTGCTAGAATGTGTAGTTCGCGTCCATACGGCGGTGTGTGGGCGATTAAGCACAAGAAAGGGTTGTCATGGCTTCTCAACATCCGGATATCGAGAAGGTTCTGTTTACGCAGGAGGATATCGACGGCATCGTTTCTCGCCTGGGCGAGGAGATCACTCGCGACTACGCGGGTAAGGATCTGGTGCTGATCGCGGTTCTGCGCGGTGCCGTTGTCTTTATGGGCGACCTGATGCGCAAGATTGAGCTACCGACCAACATCGATTTCATGGCTGTTTCGAGCTATGGCGACGGTGTGAAGTCTTCGGGCATCGTGCGTATCATTAAGGATCTGGATATCGACATCCGTGGTCGCGACGTGCTGATCGTCGAGGACATTCTGGACTCGGGCCTGACCCTCAAGTACCTGATGAAGAACCTCGAGAGCCGCAAGCCCGCTTCGCTGGAGGTCGCTGCCTTCCTGTGGAAGGACGTTGAGGACCGCACCTCGGCCATCACGCCCAAGTATGTTGGAACCCATTGCCCCGATGCCTTTGTGGTGGGCTACGGCCTCGACTATGCCGAGCGCTATCGTAACCTTCCGTATCTGGGCATTTTGAAACCGGAGGTTTATTCGTAAGATGCCCGACGACCATAACGATAACAATTCCCAGACTCCCCGGGAGCCTAAGATCCCGGGGATGCCCGGAGGCAAGAAGCCCACGCGTACGGGCTGGCTGTATTTTATTTTGGCTTGCGCGCTTCTGGGCTACGCCTTCTTTAACATGGGCTCCGGCTTTGCCAATTCCAGCAATACCGTTAAGCTCGCGACGAGCGAGATGGTGAGCGCCATCAAGCAGGATCGCGTCGAAGATCTGACCTATACGGTTCAAGACGGAAGCGTGACGGGTCATTACTGGAAGACGAAGAAGGACAAGGGCGATACGAGCGAGCTCAAGAGCTTCTCCTCGACCTATGTCGGCTCCGATTCGCTTGCCGAGCTCATGGCGGAGCACCCCGATACCAAGTACATCGTCAACACCAACGATCCCGATTTTTGGGGCGACTTGGCGATGAGTGTGCTTCCGACGATCGCCCTTATCGCCATCATGTTCTACTTTATGCGCCAGATGATGGGCGCCAACAACAGGAACATGCAGTTTGGCAAGACCAACGCCAAGACCAACGAGGCCACGCGCCCCAAGGTCAAGTTTGAAGACGTTGCCGGCGTGGACGAGGCAGTCGAGGAACTCGAGGAGATCCGTGACTTTTTGAGCGATCCGGACCGCTATCGCAAGCTGGGCGCCAAGATTCCGCGCGGCGTGTTGCTGGTGGGCCCTCCGGGCACCGGTAAAACGCTGCTGGCCAAGGCTGTAGCCGGCGAGGCGGGCGTGCCGTTCTTTAGCATCTCGGGTTCCGACTTTGTCGAGATGTTCGTGGGTGTCGGCGCCAGCCGCGTGCGTGACCTCTTTAAGGAGGCCAAGTCCCAGGCTCCGTCGATCATCTTCATCGATGAGATCGATGCTGTGGGACGTCAGCGCGGAGCTGGCTTGGGCGGCGGTCACGACGAGCGCGAGCAGACGCTCAACCAGCTGCTGGTCGAGATGGACGGTTTTGAGGAGAGCGAGTCGGTCATCCTGATCGCTGCAACCAACCGTCCTGACATCCTGGATCCGGCGTTGCTGCGCCCCGGTCGTTTTGACCGTCAGGTTACGGTTGACCGTCCGGATGTGAAGGGCCGCGAGCAGATCTTGCGCGTGCATGCCGAGAACAAGCCGATGGACGAGGACGTGAAGTTTGAGAAGCTCGCCCAGATGACCGTTGGCTTCACCGGCGCCGATCTGGCAAATCTGCTCAACGAGTCTGCGCTGCTGGCTGCCCGCCGCCATCGTTCCGTGATCTCGATGGACGAGGTCGAGGAATCGATGGAGCGCGTGATTGCCGGTCCGCAGCGCAAGGGTCGCGTGATGACCGAGGCCGAGCGCACCACGATCGCCTACCACGAGAGCGGCCATGCCCTGGTGGGTCACATCCTGGAGCACTCCGATCCGGTTCACAAGATCTCGATCGTCAGCCGCGACCAGGCGCTGGGCTACACGCTGCAGCTTCCGCAGGAGGACCACTTCCTCAAGACCAAGAACGAGATGCTCGACGAGCTTGCCGTGTTCTTGGGCGGTCGCGTTGCCGAGGAACTCATGTGCGACGACATCACGTCGGGCGCGAGCAACGATCTGGAGCGCGCGACCAAGATGGCGCGCGAGATGGTTACACGTCTGGGCATGAGCGAGGAGCTGGGCACGCAAGTGTTTGGTGAGGCGCAGCATCAGGTATTCCTGGGCCGCGACTACGCCGATCACCAGGATTACTCCGAGGAGACGGCGCGCCGCATCGACATCGAGGTCCAGCGCATTATGCGTGAGGCCCATCGTCGTGCGGTCGAGATTTTGGATGCCCGTCGCGATCAGCTCGATCTGATGGCGAAGGTGCTGCTTGAGCGCGAGACCGTCGAAGGCGACGCCGTGAACGCCCTGCTCGACAACGAGTGGAATGCCTACCTTGAGCGCGAGGACGATATCCTGGCGGCCAAGGAGGAGCGCAATGCCAAGGCGGCCGGCATGCCGACCAAGAAGCGCGCGCCTCGTATGAGCGAGGAGGAGCTGGCGGCTGATGCCGCGGCCTTTGCGCAGGCGGCCATGCAGGAGGATGCCGAAGCCGCATCCGATGATGCTGACGATGACCATGCCGTCGTCGATGCCGATGCCGATGCCGACACCGACAAATAGTCTTTGTGGCGAAAGCCTCCGCGGGGAAACCTGCGGAGGCTTTTTCTTTTGAGCGATATGGGGCCGTCTGTTGATTGGGGACAGACTTAAATGAGCGTTTTCACGCATTTAAGTCTGTCCCCAATCAACATTTTCACGCATTTAAGTCTGTCCCCAATCAACATTGCTGCGGCACTTTGCTCGGCTAAAGCGTACAATAGCGCCTATGCGAAAGGGGAACAGATGATCAACGAAACGATGTATGCTCGCGGTGCGGAAAGCTCCATCATCCGCGAGATTTTTAGCTATGGCCTTGAGCGCAAGGCGCAGATCGGTGCGGAAAACGTATTCGATTTTTCGCTGGGCAATCCGAGCGTTCCGGCGCCCGCTGCTGTGGCTGAGTCGATTAAGAAGGCTCTGGAGCTGCCGAGTGACCAGTTGCACGGCTACACGCCCGCACCGGGCCTGCCGCAATGTCGAGCAGCCGTCGCCGAATCGCTCAACCGCCGCTTTGGAACGAACTATGAGGGTAAGGACGTCTTTATGACGGTGGGTGCCGCGGCTTCGCTCACCTGCACGCTCAACGCCGTTACGAACCCGGGCGACGAGGTTATTGTTATCGCCCCGTACTTTCCGGAGTATCGCGTTTGGATTGAGAAGGCCGGCTGTACGTGTGTTGAGGCGCTCGCCGATGAAGATACGTTCCAGCTGAGCGTGGACAACGTGCTCAAGGCGATCAGCGATAAGACGGCGGCCGTCATCATCGACTCGCCCAACAATCCGACTGGTGCCGTATATACACGCAATACGCTGACGCGACTGGCCAATGTTCTGCGCGAGGCCAACGCTCAGCGCGATTCCGAGAATCCAATTATGCTCATCTCGGATGAGCCGTACCGCGAGATCGTGTACGGTGCCGAGGTGC
>DXLQ01000134.1:0-3626 GCA_019414685.1 Collinsella sp.
GCGTGCACGCCACCATTTACGTCGAGCGCGAGGGCCAAAAGGGCATCATCATCGGCAAGGGCGGCGAGATGATCAAGCATGTCGGCATTGATGCCCGTCGTGACCTTGAGCGTATCTTTGGCACTCAGGTCTTTTTGGAGCTCGACGTGAAGGTCAAGGCCGGCTGGCGCGATGACGAGGCGCAAATCCGCCGCTTTGGCTATAACGCCGAAGATTAAGCCTCGGCGTTCATGGCAGGCTCTCGCACATATCGCACGAAGGTGCTCGTCCTCGACAAGACTAAGCTCAAGGAAACCGACCTGATCTTGACGATGCTCGACGAACGGGGGCGGCAGGTGCGTGCCGTGGCCAAGGGCGCACGTAAGCCTGGCGGTCGCCTTGCGGCCCGCTGCGAGCTCTTCTGCACCGTTGATATGCTGTTGGCGCATGGACGGTCGCTCGACGTGGTTTCTCAGGCCGAGCTTATGGAGGCGCCGCTCGGTGCTGCTCCTGACTACGAGACGACCTGTGCCGCCAGCGCGATTGCCGAGGTTGCGCGCGTGTGCTCGTTCGAGGATGCCGAGGATCCATTTACCTTTGCCATTACACAGCGGGCGCTCACGCTTGTCGGCAGCGGGCTCGACTCGGCACATATGGACCTGCTCGTGGCGGCCTTTGTCTTTAAACTGCTGTCGCACGTTGGTTACCGACCCGATTTCTCGGCATGCGTGCTATGCGGAGACCCCATGCTGTCGTATTTTTCGCCCCAGGCGGGCGGCCTCATGTGCGGCTCATGCGCGTCGAGCGTTCCGGGCGCCGAGTTGGTCTCAACCGGCGAGGTCGCATGGCTTCGCGCCCTCATGTCCATGACGTTCGATTCCCTTATGGACGAGCGGATCGATCCGCATACGGCTGCGTTTTTGCTGGGGCTTTCGCATGTTTGGGCCGCCACGCACACCGATCAGCGGCTCCGTGCGATGGAATTCATGTTGGGTCGGTGATGATGCGCAGGCGCGCGTCGCTTGTGGTAACATACCGACCTGTTGGTACCTCGACCTTGGATGTTCGCTCCACCGGCGGCTTCTCAGTCCGAGGCGAATAGAGTCGCCCACGGGCGACGCGAAACGAAAGGTGAAACAATGACTGTTTCCAAAGAGCGCAAGGCGGAGCTGACCGCCCAGTTCGGTAACTCCCCGGTCGATACCGGTAACCCCAAGGTTCAGGTCGCCATCCTGTCCGAGCGCATCAAGGAGCTGACCGAGCACATGAAGTCCCACCAGAAGGACTTCCACACCCGTCGTGGCCTGCTCATGCTCGTTGGCCGTCGTCGTCGTCTTCTCTCCTACATCAAGAAGAACGACATCGTCGAGTACCGTGAGCTCATCAAGGCTCTGGGCATCCGCGACAACATCCAGTAACGGATTTGTACATGCTAAGAGCGTCCTGCGCAGCGGGGCGCTCTTTTTGTGTAAGGGCGTGAACAATCACGCTCTGAAGCGTGGCGGGGGCAGGGGGCCCGCGTCACATGAGAAGCCCGCAGGCAAGGGGTCTGCGGGGTAAAGGAGAACAATGACACTCGTATCCAAGACCTTTGAGCTGTACGGCAAGACCTACACCTTCGAGTCCGGCGAGCTTGCCAAGCAGGCCACCGGTGCTTGTCTGGTCAAGCAGGGCGACACCACGATGCTCGACACCGTGGTCGTCTCCAAGGAGCGCAAGAATTACGACTTCTTCCCGCTGACCGTCGACTTCAACGAGAAGATGTACGCTGCCGGCCGTATCCCGGGTGGCTAACTCAAGCGCGAGGGCCGTCCCAGCGAGAAGGCCACGCTCACGGCTCGTATGATCGACCGCCCGATCCGCCCGAGCTTCCCGGACGGCTTCCGCAACGAGGTCCACATCGTCGCCACCTCGCTCGTCGCCGACCAGGTTAACCCCTTCGACGTCATCAATGTCATGGGCGCCTCTTTGGCTATGACGCTCGGCGGCGTGCCCTTCGAGGGCCCGCTTGCCTGCGTGCGCATCGGCCGTAACGTGGAGACCGGCGAGTTTATCGTCAACCCCACCTATGAGGAGCGCGAGAACTCCGACCTGGACCTGGAGCTGGGCGGCTCTGCCGACTTTATCTCGATGGTCGAGGCCGGCGCCGAGGAGATCTCCGAGGACGACATGCTCGCCGCTATGAAGTTTGGCCAGGAGGCCCTCGCTGCCTTCTGCCAGGCTCAGGACGAGTTCGTCGCCGAGTGGGAGCAGGTCAACGGCCCCATCGTCAAGAAGGAGTACCCGCTCGACCAGCCCGTCGAGGAGGTCCAGGAGCGCATCTTCGCCCACTACGACGAGATGGCGGCCGCCCTTCGTGATGCCGACAAGCTCTCTCGTATCGGTAAGGTTGAGGCTCTGAAGGAGTCCATCCGCGCCGAGTTTACCGAGGAGGAGCAGGCCGCTTGGGAGCGCGAGATCCCCGTGGCGCTCAAGAAGCTCGAGAAGAAGGCCATGCGCACCATGGTCGTCGAGACTGGTGAGCGCGTCGACGGCCGTGCCGCCGATGAGATCCGTCCCATCATGGTGAAGGACAACTACCTGCCGCTCGTTCACGGCTCCGGCCTGTTCCAGCGCGGCCAGACCCAGGTGCTTTCCGTCCTGTCGCTCGGCATGCTCAACGAGGGCCAGCGTCTGGATACCATCGAGCCCACCGAGGGCAAGCGCTATATGCACCACTACAACTTCCCGCCGTTCTGCACCGGCGAGACCGGCCGCATGGGCAGCCCCAAGCGCCGCGAGATCGGCCATGGCAACCTGGCCGAGCGCGCCCTGCTTCCGGTGCTCCCCGACGAGAACGAGTTCCCCTACGCTATCCGCGTCGTCTCCGAGGTCATGGAGTCCAACGGCTCCTCTTCGATGGCTTCGACCTGCGGCTCCACGCTCGCCCTTATGGACGGCGGCGTGCCCATTAAGCGCCCGGTCTCCGGTATTGCCATGGGCTTGATCCAGGAGGAGGGCAAGACCGTGGTCCTGTCCGACATCCAGGGTCTCGAGGACTTCCTGGGCGACATGGACTTTAAGGTCACCGGCACCACCGAGGGCATCACCGCCCTCCAGATGGACAACAAGGCCACCGGCCTCACCTTCGACATCTTGGCCCGCGCCCTGCAGCAGGCCAAGGAGGGTCGCGCCTTCATTCTGCAGAAGATGCTCGATGTGATCCCCGAGCCGCGCCACACCACGCGCAGCACCGCTCCGCGCATCGTCTCCATTCAGGTTCCGACCGACAAGATCCGCGACGTCATCGGTTCCGGCGGTAAGGTCATCCGCGGCATCCAGGACGAGACCGGCGCCTCGGTCGACATCCAGGAGGACGGCACCGTCTTTGTCGGCGGCACCGGCGAATCCGTCGACCAGGCCGTCGAGCGCATCAAGCTCATCATCAAGGTTCCCGAGCCGGGCGAGGAGTACACCGGTCGCGTGGTCTCCATCCAGCCCTTCGGCGCCTTCGTGAACCTGCTGCCCGGTAAGGACGGCCTGCTGCACATCTCCCGCGTCGCCAAGGGCCGTGTGGAGAAGGTCGAGGACGTCCTCAACGTGGGCGACGAGGTCAAGGTCGTCGTCATCGAGGTCGACGATCGCGGCAAGATCTCGCTCGATCGTCT
>DXLQ01000135.1:0-3617 GCA_019414685.1 Collinsella sp.
GTACAGATTGGAGCACCTTCGACGGCCCGCTCGCCGCCGCTGCCTTCATTCTGTACGTCATCCTGTCGTGCACCGATAAGGTTGACGGCTACCTGGCGCGCTCGCGCAACGAGATTACCGACTTCGGCAAGTTCTTGGACCCCATCGCCGACAAGCTGCTGGTGTTCTCGGCCCTGCTGCTGTTCCTGGATTTTGGCGCGGTGACCGTGTGGTCCGTGTTCATTATCCTGTTTCGTGAGCTGTTGGTGAGCGCCCTTCGTATGGTCGCAAGTGCTGCCGGTGTGGTCGTTGCCGCCGATAAGCTCGGCAAGTACAAGACGGCGACCACGATGGTCTCCATCTGCGGCTATCTGTGCGTCTTTGCGATGGCCGGTCTTCAGCTGGGGCCGGTGTCGCTGCTGCTCGGTGTCTATTCGGTGTCGCGCTTCCTGTACGTCATCGCCGTGATTTTGACCATTGTCTCGGGTGCCCAGTACTTCTGGAACTGCCGTAAGATCGTCTTTTCGGTCTAGGTCCTGGTGGGTATGACGGAGTCTTATTTGCAGATCGCCGCAAACAACGAGGACTTGGCGCGCGATCTTGTCGAGCACGCGAGTGCCCGTGGTGTGACGGTGTCGACGGCGGAGTCGCTGACGGCGGGCATGATCTCCTCGACGATCGCCGATATCCCGGGTGCCTCGGCGGTGCTTCGTGGCGGTGCGGTGACCTACTGCGATGAGATCAAACATCGCGTGCTCGGCGTCGAGCAGGAAACGCTCGAACGGTTTAGCGCCGTGTCGCATCAGACGGCGCGCGAGATGGCCGCGGGCTCGCTTGAACTCTATCAGAGCGATATAGCCGTGAGCGCAACGGGCTACGCTGGGCCCGGTGGCGGCACCGAGCAAGACCCTGCCGGCACGTTCTATATTGGCTGGGCGTATCGTGCGGCCGATGGGGGAGCGCCGGTTGTCGAGTCTGCACGTTGCCATTATGAGGGCGATCGGTCGTGCGTTCGGGCCCATGCGGTCGCGGAGGCTTTGGAGTGCATTGTCCGCGTGCTCAATTCTATGGAATAGACGTGGTTTAAGGGGCCTTAGGGCCCCTTAATTGTGGAGATAGGGACCTTTGACGGTATTGGTGTTTGCGCTGGTATATGGCCTAAATTTGTTCGAGCGGTCGTATTTGTGATTGGCACGGTCAAGCGTTTGGTCGGTGATTGGTCGGCGTTTGGTCGGGTTTTGGAATGTACGGGTGCATATGATGAATCTGAACGGTTGACCACGAACAGCCGTTCGTTTATTATCGTTTCAGGTTGTTAAGAGGAGGGCTATTCATGGCCAAGAATTCAGGTCCCGTACGTACCGTTCATGCACGCACGACGGGTAAAGAGCGCGATGAGATGATCGCCACCACCAAGGCCGAGATCGAGAAGAAGTTCGGCCAGGGCTCTATCATGAGGTATGGCGACGGCGGTCCCGAGCTCGAGGTCGAGGCTATTCCGACGGGCTCTCTGGCGCTCGATGCCGCCTTGGGTATCGGCGGCGTGCCGCGCGGCCGTATCGTCGAGATTTATGGCCCCGAGTCCTCCGGTAAGACGACGCTTTCGCTCGAGATCCTTGCAGAAGCACAGGCCATGGGCGGCGTCGTTGCATTTATCGATGCCGAGCACGCGCTTGATCCCACCTATGCCGCGCGCATCGGTGTCGATATCGACGAGGTTCTCATTTCCCAGCCCGATACGGGCGAGCAGGCGCTCGAGATCGTCGATATGCTTGTGCGCTCAGGTGCCATCGACGCCATCGTCGTCGACTCTGTTGCCGCCTTGACTCCACGTGCCGAGATCGAGGGCGAGATCGGTGACACGACGGTGGGTCTGCAGGCTCGCTTGATGAGCCAGGCACTCCGCAAGCTCGCCGGCTCGCTTGCCAAGTCCAACACGACCTGCATCTTCATTAACCAGCTGCGCGAGAAGATCGGCGTCATGTTCGGCAACCCCGAGACCACCACGGGAGGCCGCGCGCTCAAGTTCTTCTCTTCCGTGCGAATCGATATTCGCAAAATCGATACCATCAAGCTCAAGGACGAGGTTATCGGCAATCGCGTTCGTGCCAAGGTCGTTAAGAACAAGGTGGCGGCTCCGTTCCGTTCGGCCGAGTTTGACATCATGTACGGCACCGGCATCTCCAAAGAGGGCTCGATTCTGGATATGGCCGTCGAGTGCGGCATCTGTAAAAAGATGGGGTCCTGGTTTGCCTATGGCGAGGACAAGCTCGGCAACGGTCGCGAGGCCGCCAAGACGTTCCTGCGCGAGCATCCCGATTGCGCTGACGAGATCGAGCACAAGGTTCGCCTTGCCTGCGGCCTTGAGTATGACGACGATGCCCCCTCCGAGGTTGAGTTGACCGACCAGCCCGCCCCCGAGGAGTTTGATGAGCTGTACGCCATCGATGGCTCCGCAATGCTCGACGATGACGACGAGTAGCGGATGCCGACATGTCGTATACGGTGACCGAGGCTACGGTCGTCTTTCCCGATAAGAAAGCGGCCTCCTCGTTCTCGAGCGGTTATGCGTCTAAAAAGCCCTGCGCGCATATCGATTGCGATCTTGAGGGCGGTTACGAACGTTCCATTTGGATTCCCGTGCGCGTGGCGCGCCTGTACGTTAAGAACCGCCCCGATCTTCCCTGTGCTTGGGATGACTTTCGCGAGGCGGTGCAGCTTATCGAACGCAAATGTGCACTCACCATGGTGACCGAGATGCTTTCGCGTCGCGATCATGCCACGGGCGAGGTACGGGATAAGTTGGCTCGCTATGGCTTTCGACAGCCTGCGATCGATTTTGCCGTTGCTCGAGCGACTGAGTATCGATTTTTGGACGAGAACCGTTTTTGCTCGTACTTTATCGAAGAGCGCAAACGTCGCGGCTGGGGACAGCGCAAGATCGAGGTTGAGCTCAAGCGTCGTCATGTCGTGCTTGACGATATCCCCGGCTATCCCGAGGCGTATTTTACCGTGGATGACGACTTGGCCCGCGCTTCGGCCTTGCTCGCTAAACGTCGCATTCCCGAGGCGCGTGCATTCGAAAAGCTCGTCAGGTTTTTGATGGGTAAAGGCTTCTCGTATCGCATCGCCGCCGATGCCGTTAAGGCACGCCTCGATGCCTTAAGTGAGGAATGCTCCGTATAAGCGTAGCACCCGTTTCGCACCCGCCGTTCACCGCTCGATTGGCGCCGTGCCGGGTGCGTTTATTTGACAGTTGTTGCGGTTCAACGTAGGATAAATACCGTCATTTGCTTTGTGATATGTGCTCATCTGTGATGAGTTTGTTTATATGTTTATCTGTATCCGACCCGCATAAGCTGCGCCCATATTACTCAAATGTCGCGAGCCGTTCGTAAGGACGGTTCGCTTTGCTGTGTAACGAATCCATAAAAAGGAGTGAGCATGCCTATCATTGCAGCGCTCGTTGGCCTCGTTTTGGGTGCCATCGCCGCCATTGCCTACATGCGCACCGCCAAGCAGGGTAGTCTTCACGAGGCCGACGAAAAGATCCAGTCGGCACACGCGCAGGCAGAGTCCCTGATCGGTGATGCAAAGCGTCAGGCCGAGACCCTCAAAAAAGAGGCTCTGCTCGAGGC
>DXLQ01000136.1:0-3550 GCA_019414685.1 Collinsella sp.
CCCTCGTTACGTTTTCGCTGCATTTGGGTAAAGCACCTGCTCCAAGCGGCGTTGGCTTGTATACTAGAGCGGTTTATCTGTTATGCGGAAGGGAGCGCCTATGGCACTCAGCGAGAAAGACGTGCGCGGCATCGCCGAGTACGCAAAGATCGCACTGACCGATGACGAGCTCGCCCAGATGACGTCCTACATGAACGACGCCGTCCAGATGCTCGAGCCCGTCTTGCAATATGACTTGCCCGACGTGGAGCCCACGTTCCATCCCATCGGAAGCCTGTCCAACGTGATGGGCGATGACCTGCGCGAGCCCGAGCGCGACCTGCCGCTCGACGTTGCGCTCGAAAACGCCGGCAGCGCGCGCGACCGCTACTTCCGCGTGCCGTCCATTTTGGGAGAGGGGGAGAGCGAGTAATGGCGCAGAGCTTCGATTCCCTTACCGCCGCCCAGATCGCTGCGGGCGTTGCCGCTGGCGACTTTACCGCTACCGAGGTGGCCCAGGCCTCCCTTGCCGCCATCGAGGCGCGCGAGGGCGGGGTCCAGGCATTCCTGCAGGTGGCGCCCGAGCTTGCGCTCGAGGCCGCCGCGCGCGTGGATGCCGACCGTGCCGCAGGCAAGCCGCTGCCCCCGCTCGCGGGCGTGCCGCTGGCCATCAAGGACAACATGAACCTCGTGGGCACGCGCACCACCTGCGCTTCCCGCATGCTCGAGAACTACCAGAGCGTCTACACCGCCACCTGCGTCCAGCGCATGCTCGGTGCCGGCTGCCTGCCCATGGGCAAGGCCAACATGGACGAGTTTGCCTTTGGCAGCTCCACCGAGAGTTCGGCCTTCCACCGCACCAACAACCCTTGGGATACCGAGCGCGTGCCCGGCGGCTCTTCGGGCGGCTCCGCTGCCGCCGTCGCCGCGGGCGAGGTCGCGCTCTCGCTGGGCTCGGATACCGGCGGCTCCATTCGCCAGCCGGCATCACTGTGCGGCGTGGTGGGCTTTAAGCCCACGTATGGCGCCGTGAGCCGTTACGGCGTGGTTGCCTTTGGCTCGTCGCTCGACCAGGTGGGCCCCTTTGGCCGCACGGTCGAGGATGTCGCGCTGGCCATGAACGCGCTTACCGGCGCGGGCCACGATCCGTATGACTGCACCAGCCAGGATTGCGCCGTCGACTTTACCGAGCACCTCAACGACAGCATCGAGGGCAAGCGCGTGGGCATTATCCCCGCGTTTATGGAGGCCGAGGGCCTGACGCCCGAGGTCAAGGCCGCTGTTCAGCGCGCCGCCCAGGAGCTGCAGAACCAGGGCGCCGAGCTGGTCGAGGTCGACCTGCCGCACCTGGACGCCGCCATCGCCGCCTACTACGTCATCGGCCCGGCCGAGGCGTTCTCCAACCTGGCTCGCTTCGACGGCATTCGCTACGGCTATCAGGAGGAGGGCTGCGCCAACCTGTCCGACCAGAGCTCGCTTTCGCGCGCCCACGGTTTTGGCGCCGAGGCCAAGCGCCGTCAGATGCTCGGTGCCTACCTGCTGAGCTCGGGCGTGTACGACAAGTACTACTACGCTGCGCAAAAGGCCCGTACGCTCATCACGCAGGACTACGACGCCGCGTATGCCAAGGTGGACACCATCCTCATGCCCGCCTCGCCGCGCACGGCCTTTAAGTTTGGCGAGATCAGCGACCCCACGCAGATGTACCTCTCCGACCTGTACACCATTTCGCTCAACATTTGCGGCAACGGTGGTATCTCGGTGCCGCTGGGCCTGGGTGAGGACACCAAGCTGCCCGTTTCTGCCCAGTTGGTGGGTCCGGCCTTTAAGGACCGTCAACTGCTCACGTTTGCCCGCGCCCTGGAGCGCGGCTTTGCCGATGCCGCCACGGGTGCGCCCGCGCTTTCCGTCGCGCCCGATTTTGCCGGGAAGGGAGGCGAGCTGTAATGAAGGAGCTTTCCGAGGTCCTGCAGGATTGGGAGGCCGTGATCGGCCTGGAGATCCATACCGAGCTCACCGCACTCGATACCAAGATGTTCTGCAATTGCAAGCTCAGCCACGATGACGAGCCCAACGCCAACGTGTGCCCGGTGTGCCTGGGCCTGCCCGGTGCGCTGCCGGTGCCCAACAAGCGCGCCATCGAGAGCATCGTCAAGGCCGGCCTCGCTACCAACTGCGAGATCCAGCGCCACTCGATGTTCTACCGCAAGCACTACTTCTATCCCGACATGGCCAAGAACTTCCAGACCACGCAGGGTCCGGTCGCCTTTGCCATGTACGGTCATCTGGACCTGGACGTGACCGGTCGCGGTGCCGCCGAGCGCCCCGACTGCGCGTTTGGTGAGGCCGAGGCCCAGAGTCTGGCAAGCGCTTCGGCCAACGCCGAGGGCCTGTCCACGTCCATGACGTCGACCATGCGCGAAGGCAATCAGCGCGCCGGCCACCTGGCCAGCTACGATGCGTCCAACCTGCAGATGCCCGACCGCCGCGAGGACGGTTCCTACACGGTGCCCATTCGCATTCTGCGCATCCACATGGAGGAGGACGCCGCCAAGATGGTGCACGTGGGCGGTGCCGAGGGCCGCATTACCGCCGCTGCCGAGTCGCTCGTCGACTACAACCGCTGCGGCACGCCGCTGATCGAGCTCGTCACCGAGCCCGACCTGCGCACGCCCGAGGAGGCTCGCCTGTTTATGGAGAAGCTCCGTCGCATCTTTGTGACGCTGGGCATTTCGGACTGCTCCATGGAGAAGGGTTCCATGCGCTGCGACGGCAACGTGTCGCTGCGCCGCCGCGGCGAGACCAAGCTGGGCACCAAGACCGAGCTCAAGAACCTCAACTCGTTTAAGAGCCTGCACGACGGCCTTGCCTACGAGATCTGCCGCCAGGCCGAGGTGCTCGAGGAGGGCGGCATTATCTACCAGGAGACCCGTCACTGGGAGCCCAGCCGCAAGCGCACTGTGGTTATGCGCGTCAAGGAGACGGCCGACGACTACCGCCTGTTCCCCGATCCCGACTTGGCGCCGTTCGACCTGGACGACGAGTTTATCGATCGTTGCCGTGGCGAGATCCCCGAGCTGCCCGATGCCAAGCGCGCCCGTTTTGAGGCCGACTTTGGCATTAAGGCGGCAGACGCCGAGCAGATTGCCGGCGACCCCGAGTTTGCCGAGTTCTTTGAGGCCGCCGCTGCCGGCATGGCTGGCAAGGAGGCCCAGACGGTCGCAAACCTGCTGGTGAACGAGATGATCGCCTACCTTAAGGGCGCGGGTGTGTCGCTCGCCGAGTCCGGCATCGCGCCGGCTCAGGTGGCAGCCCTTGCTAAGCTGCTGGCGACCGACGCCATCAGCTCCAACCAGGCGCACGAGGTCTTTGAGGCCATGGCCCAGACCGGCGACGACCCCAATAAGATCGTCGACGAGCGCGGTATGCGTCAGGTGAGCGATGCCGGCGCGCTGCAGCCGATCGTGGACGAGGTGCTGGCAAACTGTGCCGATCAGGCACAGCAGTATCGTGACGGCAACCAGAAGGTCATCGGCTTTTTGGTGGGCCAGTGCATGAAGGCGAGCCGCGG
>DXLQ01000137.1:0-3499 GCA_019414685.1 Collinsella sp.
AGGGAACGGGCAAAGCCGCCGCGGTTGCCAAGTCCGGTGAGCTGGTCGGTAAAGGCCGTCCTAATCAGATCATCCTGACGCTCGAGAAGGTCACGGACGGTCTTTTCGAGCGTTTCGGTGTAATTGCTGGCGGTGTCCATGTTGTAAGCGGCTTTCTGAGGTCGGGGCGGATGGCGTCGGGCGAGCTCGTAGTGTACACGCGTCGTTGCTCGGCGCCTTGCGTGTATCCAGGCCCCCGCCTTGCTGCGTTGTTGAGTTACTTTGCCGGCTAATGTTCGCTGTTGATAACAGCTGAGTAGTATAGACAACAGTGCACAATTATATATGGGCGCACATGCTGTGGACGGCTATTATTCGCCAAACGGCAACGCCTGGGTGCGCATGAAAAATGCGACTGAGTCGATATATGTTGACGGGTATACTTGTCCCGTTTTAAAACGCAGGAACGGAGATGGTCACATGGCACAGCCGGATACGACGCGCACGGTGGGGCTTGCGCTCGAGGGAGGCGGCTACCGCGGTATGTATACGGCGGGCGTGCTCGACGTTTGGATGGAGCGCGGTTTGACCTGCGACCATATGGTGGGTGTCTCGGCGGGTGCGGCGTTTGGCTACAACTTTAAATCGCGCCAGATCGGCCGTGCCATTCGTTACAACAAGGCCTATTGCGCCGACAAGCGCTATGCGAGCGTGACCAGCTGGCTGCGAACCGGCGATATGTTCAATGCCGATTTTGCCTATCACGAGGTGCCTATCGAGCGCGATCCCATCGACTTGGAGGCGTATCGCGCCTGCCCCATGCGATTTACGTGCGTGTGTACCGATATCGAGACGGGCAAGGCCGTCTACCACGATCTACCGTATGGCGACGAGCGCGATATCGAGTGGATCCGGGCGTCGTCTGCCATTCCTGTGGCGACGCGTCCCGTTGCTATTGACGAGCATAAGTATCTGGATGGTGGCGTGGCTGATTCTATTCCCAGCGCATGGCTGTTTGCGCAGGGGTATGACCGCAATATCGTGGTACTCACGCAGCCGGCGGGCTTTGTGAAGCAGCCCAACAGCGTGATGCCCATGCTGCGGCGCGTGTTCCGTCACTATCCGGAGTTTGTTGCAGCGCTTGAGCATCGGCATGAGGTCTACAATGCCACGCTCGATGACCTGGCACGTCGAGAGGCTGCCGGCGAAATCTTTGTGGTGCGGCCGAGCGAATCGGTGAAGGTGCCGTCGCTGTGCCGCGAACCGGATGAGCTCGAGCGCATCTACCAGGTCGGCCGCCACGATGCAGAGGCGACTTTGCCGGCGTTGGAAGCGTATCTGGCGGGGTAAGGGTCGCATACGGAAAGCGCATCCCGGAATGGAGGCCCAAACTGGGATGCGCTTTCCATTGCTGAAGATATGAGGCTGCGAATCAGCTGTTCGGCCTATGCCTATGCCTGCTGCCAGGTGTCGACAAGCTCCTTGGCTGCGGCATGGGGGTCGTCGGCGCTGCAGACGGCGCTTACCACAAAGAAGCCGTCGACGCCGGTGGCCTTAAGCTGCGGCAAGTCGGCCGTCTTAACGCCGCCGCCCACCACGATGGGCACGGGGCTTGCCGCGTGGAGTGCGGCAAGGTCCTCAAAGCTCTTGGTGATGATAGAGCCGTCGGCCGCGCGTCCGCAGTCGCGCTTGGTCTCGGTCTCGTGGAGCGGGCCGATGCCCAGGTAGTCGACCAGGCTCATGTCGGCGGTCTTGACGTATTCGAGCATCTCCTCGCAACGGGCCGAAAGGCCCACGATGGCGTCGGGGCCCAGCAGCTTGCGGCAGACCTCGACGGGAATGTCGCTCTGGCCTACGTGCACGCCATCGACGGCAATGCCCTGCTCGCGCGCGGCAAGCACACAGTCCAGACGGTCATCGATTAACAGGGCGACCTGACCGGTCTTGCCGGCCTGTGCGATTGCCTGCGCGGCGTCGTCGGTCAGCGCAATGATCTCGCGGGCGCTTGCCACCTTGGAGCGCACCTGGATGCAGGTAAAGCCGGCGTCGAGTGCCTGGGCCACCACATCGCCCACGGGGCGTCCGAGGGTGTTTTCGGGGCCGAGTACCAGATAGGCCGAGATATCAAGGTTGTCGCGGATGCTCATTGTGCTTCCTCCTGCTTTTTGATCTGTGCTTCCATGCGCTTGAGTTTGCCGGTCATGGTGTCGGTAAATCCGGGTCGAATATCGGCTTTGAGCACGACTTCGGTGCGGATGCCCTTGCTCGCCAACACAAAGGTCGCGTCGCGCACGACCTGCATGACCTCGTCCCAGTCGCCCTCGATCTCGGTGAACATCGAGGTGGTGCGGTTGGGAAGGCCGCTCTCGCGAATGACGCGCACGACCTCGGCGACCTCGGCGGACAGCTCGTCGCCGGTGCCGCATGGGGCGATGGCCACGGCGACGAGCGTGTTCATGCCGGCATTGGTTGCGGGTTCGGACATGGCTTATGCCTCCTCGAGCTCGAGTCGGTTGTCGGCAATATCCTGGGCGGTTGCGCGGTAGAGCTCGTCGATAAAGGCGACCTTAAAGCTTGCCGGGGCATCGGCGACGGCGGCGGCACGCGTGCCGGCAACGTTGTAGACGGCGGTGCCGCAGACTGCTGCCGTAAACGGATCGGTAGCACAGGCGTACACGGCCAGCACGCCGCCCTGCGAGCAACCGCAGCCGGTGATCTTGGACATGAGCGGGCTGCCGCCGTGGGATTTGGCCACGGTCGTGCCGTCGGTAATCAGGTCGACTTCGCCCGAGACCACAACGGCGCCGCCGGTGTAGCGAGCGAGCGCCACGGCGGCATCGCGGGCGGCGTCGACCGTGTCGGTGGTATCGACACCACGTACGCGGCTCAGATCGGCCGACTCGCCCTCAAGACCCCACAGGCCGGAGAGTGCGATGATCTCGGAGGCGTTGCCGCGTACGATGGCGGGCTTGTACTGCTTGAGCTCGTTTACCAGCTGGGTGCGCAGGCTACCGATGCCCAGACCCACCGGATCGAGCACCCAGGGCTTGCCGGCGTCGTGTGCCGCCTTGGCCGCGCGGGGAATCGTCTGCTCGTAGATGGGGAAGAGCGTGCCCATGTTGAGATAGATGGCGCCGCCGCCGGCAACGAGCGCCTCGCCCTCGTCGGGCAGATAGACCATGGCGGCCGAACCGCCCACGGCGAGCTGCGCGTTGGCGACAAAGTCGATCGTCACCGTGTTGGTGATGGAGCCGGCCATCGGATTGGTGGCTCGAATCTCCCCTACGGCCTTGACCATATGTTGCTTAAGCTGTTCCGAATCAATCACTGCACATGCCTCCTTGGCATAGAAAAGGGGCGCTGTGCATAGACAGCGCCCCTGTAAAGGCGGCATGCTCCCTACGCCAGCATTAACTGACAGGTTCAAAGGATTGGGCCCTATGCCCTCTCAGCCTTGTGGTTTGCACCGCCGGCACTCCCGCATCGAATCTGTTGTTCCCTATACTAGCGCACCTGCCAA
>DXLQ01000138.1:0-3496 GCA_019414685.1 Collinsella sp.
TTACCCAAGGACCTGGGCGGGCGTATGGGGCAACATCGATCGCGAGTTCCGCACGAGCCGGAGAGCACTTAATGTGCTCTCCGTGCGAGCAGGACTGCCCGAGCAGGCGATGTTGCCCCATACGCCCGCCCAGGTCCGCCGGGATTACGACAGCTTGACGATCGGCGCAAAGCCCTTCATCAGCTTTTTGGTCTGGCCGGTCTTTTCGAATTGAACCTCGATCATGTCTCCGGCGACCGAGATCACGGTACCCGTGCCAAAGGTCTTATGGCTCACGGTATCGCCCGCGGCAAAGTCCTGCGATGCGCTGGCGCGATCGACCTTGCGCTCCACCGTCGGGGACACCTTGGACGACGGCTTTTTGGCTCGCGGCGCGCCCGAGCCAAAGGTCGAGGCAACACGGCCGGCGTCGGGCGAGACCCCACGATGGCGCTCGGTCCCGTAGCTGCTGCCGCCAAAGAAATCGTCAAAGCTCGATCCACCGCGCGAACCGGAACCGCCGGTCGAGCGCGTATGCGAGCCAAACACCTTGCCGCCATACATATCCGAACCCATGCCCGAGCCAAAGGTGCCGTGACGGTCGCCGCGCTTCTCCCAGCCCGTGCCTTCAAAACCGGCAGAACCGATACCGCTAAACTCGATATCCTCAAACGGAATCTCATTGAGAAAGCGCGAGCGTGGGTTGGCAGAGGTCGAGCCGTAGGTGCGACGCGTGGCCGCATAGGTCAGGAACAGGCGCTTGCGGGCGCGCGTGATGGCAACGTAGGCCAGGCGACGCTCCTCCTCGAGCTTGCCCGGGTCATCGCTGCCGCCAAAGTCGTGCACGTGCGGGAAGATGCCCTCCTCCATGCCGGCTACGAACACCGCCGGGAACTCCAGGCCCTTGGCGGAGTGGATGGTCATCATGGTGATGGCATGCGTCTCGCCGGCCAGAGAATCCAAGTCGGAGCGCAGGGCCAGCCACTCCATGAGTGCCGGCAGCGCCTTACAGGTGAGCGGACCGTAGGTGCGCTCAATCTCGTCGGCATGCACGGCACCCGCCGGCATCTCCGTCGGCGCGGCATACGCGTTGCCCGCGATGGCAGCGGCCAGGGCATCCTGCGGAGACAGCGCCGGAGAGGCCAAGCTATCAAGCGGATTAGAGCCCGCGGCGTCACGGGCGCCGACGAGCGCCTCAAACGAGGATGCCGGGGCGGACGGCCCCGGTTCGGGCGCGGGCGCGCTCACCACGACGGGCTCGGCGCCGGCAGGCACGTCGGCAACACCGGCTGCGCGCAGCTCTTCCAAACTCTCGAGCGTACCCTCGATATCCTCGTGCGTCTCTTCAAATTCGGCGGCGACGCCCAGGAATTCCTGGATGTTCTCGGCGCGGCTCTCGGACTCCATGGTGCCCTCGGCGCGGAATGCCTGCAGCAGGCCCGTCTTGTCGACAATCATCTCGACGACGTCCTTGAGCTCGCCATCCATGCGACGGCCCTCGCGCACCAGCGACACAAAGCTCGACAGGCCATTGCGCACCTTGGCGCTAAACATGCCGGTTTCGGCGCACGCGATCTCACAAGCCTGGAAGAACGAGCAACGGTTGTCGCGCGCCAGCTGTTCGATCTTTTGGATCGAGGTGGAGCCGATACCGCGGCGTGGCGTGTTGATGACGCGCTTGACGCTCATCTCGTCTGCCGGGTTCACGATCATCTTGAGATAAGCCATGACGTCGCGGATCTCGGCACGGTCGAAGAATCGCGTGCCGCCCACGATCTTGTAGGGCACGCCCGCGCGCAGGAACATATCTTCGAGGATACGCGACTGGGCGTTGGTGCGGTAGAACACGGCGATGTCGTCGTAACTCGTGCCCTTGGAGTGCAGCTTCTCGATCTCGCCGGCAATCCAGCGGCCCTCGTCGCGCTCATCGCTTGCCTGGAAGGCCTGGATCTTCTCGCCATCGCCCTCGGCCGTAAACAGGCGCTTGTCCTTGCGCTGCGAGTTGTGGCGCACCACGGCGTTGGCGGCGCTCAGGATATGGCCCGTGGAGCGGTAGTTCTGCTCCAGCTTAACGGTCTTGCAGTTTTTAAAGTCCTGCTCAAAGTCCAGGATGTTGGTGATGTCGGCGCCACGCCAGCTATAAATGGACTGGTCATCGTCGCCCACGACCATGAGGTTTTGGTACTTGGCGGCCAGCAGGTTGGCGATCTCGTACTGGACGTGGTTGGTGTCCTGATACTCGTCGACGCTAATGTAGCGGAAGCGCTCCTGGTACTTGTCGAGCACCTCGGGGCGGGTGCGCAGCAGCTCGAGCGTGCGCACGAGCAGGTCGTCGAAGTCCATCGCGTTGGCGGCGCGCAGGCGGCGTTCCAGCTCCAAGTAGACCTGCGCGGCCTTTTTGTCGTTGGGGCTGTCGGCGGATTTGAGCATGTCCTCGGGGCCGATCATGGCGTTTTTGGCCGAACTGATCTTGCTGCGGATCATGTTGATGGGGAATTGCTTTTGCTCGATACCGAGCGCCTGCATAATATCGCGCACCATGCGCTTGGAATCGTCGTCATCGTAGATGGTGAACTGACCGGTGTAGCCCAGCAGGTCAGCGTCCTCGCGCAGCATGCGCACGCACATAGCATGGAAGGTGCACACCCACATGCCGCGGGTACCGCTGGGGATGAGTGCCGCCAGACGCTCGCGCATCTCGGCCGCGGCCTTGTTGGTAAACGTGATGGCAAGGATCTGCCAGGGCTTAACGCCCAGGTCGCCGAGCATATGTGCGATACGGAAGGTCAAGACGCGGGTCTTGCCCGAGCCGGCGCCGGCAAGGACCAGCAGCGGGCCCTCGGTGGTCAGGACCGCCTCGCGCTGAGCGGGATTAAGGCTGTCGATGTCGACGAGCGGCTTGGCGGGCTTGGGCGCCGGCGCGGGAGCGTCGTAGATGTCGAGCGGAACGAGCTCGGGCTCCGGCGCAGCAGGGGCGATGTATGCATCGAGCGGCACGGGTTCCGGCGCGGGCGGCACAGGTACCGCGACATTCTTTTCCCAGGGCAAGGGCTGGGTCATGGGCGACTCCTCATCTGACGGACGGCGCGCCTGCGGGCGGCGCCATAGTTTGAGCCGTACCAGTATACCGAGCCGCGCGGACACCGACGCAAATCACACCACGACTCCGTCCGCCACAATCGGGCCCGCCCAGCGGATTTGGCGCAATGGGGTCAGGTTACTTTGCACCAATCTATTGGCAATCACGAAACCGCCGATGTCATGGCAGCAGCAGCGAGCGGCGGCCGGGGCGAACAAATTGGCATGAAAAGGGGGCGGCATAGACCTTTTGGTCATGCCACCCCCTTTGAATGACAAGTTGTCGCCCCGGCCGCCGCGCAGCGTCGACTAAGTTAGAGGCCGAGCATCGGCTCCAAGACGAAGAAGTACGCAAGCACCACGATGCCCAGGATGATGCGGTAGACACCGAAGCACTTGAAGTCGTGACGGCGGACGAAGCCCATGAGCCACTTGATGG
>DXLQ01000139.1:0-3486 GCA_019414685.1 Collinsella sp.
GAGACCGCGGTCACATGACCACCCCCGGACGCCATGGATCGACCGTCACCGCACGTTCATGCGTGAGCACGGCCGGCGCCCCCAGGGAAACGCCGGCGATGCTCAGCAAACTCGGCCACGGCTCGTAGTGCATGGTGCAGGTATAGGTCCTAAACGTGCCAGAAAGAGAGAGCAGACTACCATCCGATGACGCCGTGCCTTGCTCGCTCGAGACCTCGACCTGTAGGTCATATCCCTCCATGGCATCCTGAATCTGAGCTTGAACGGTCGCGGAAGCGTCAATGGAGCTCTCGTCACCCTCCCCGCCCGGCGCCACAGCGTGCGCAAGCACGATGTCGGGCACCACGCGGTCGAAGCGCGCGACCGCGCCTGCAAAGATCATGACGTTGTACGCGACGAGAGCCAGCACGAGCAGGACAGGCGTGACCACGGCCATCTCGACCGTCGCCTGGGCACGCTCCTCGCGCAAGCCCGCGCGAATGCCCATTACGACCCACCGCCAAAAGCTCCCACCAGCGTGGCAACATCGACAGTGAGCGGGATGGAGCGGCCACCGGGCAGCGGGATCTCCGCAAGCGTGAACACCGCGCTGCTGATGGTGCGCTCGACGTGATATTCCAAGGCCTCGCAAAGTGCCTTGGGGTCAGTCACGCCCAAGGGGATTTTTCGCAGGGTATCTTGAGTTTTGGAGATGCCTGCGATATCGGACCCCGGACTTTTGATGACATTGGCGGTATCGGTCAGCACCGGTTTTCGCAGACGCAAATCGCACGGTTCGAGCCCCAGCGCCGCCACGGAGGACGAGACGGTGTCACCGAGCCAGGACGCGATGGAGCCCAACGCGCCGCTACCCCCTCCCAAGCCACCGATCAGCTCTCCCATAAGCTCGTCGGCCGCACCCTGGATGTCTCCGTACCCCACAAGCAGGCGGCCCCAAACATCCATAACACCGTCGAGCACGCCGGCAACGCCGCCCGAACGCTCCTCCAGCGTCGAGAAAAACCGCGAGAGAACGTTATTTTGTGCCGTCGCATCATCGGGTGCGAGTACTGCAGCAGAAATTGCACCACGATCGCCAAGCTCGACTGCTGTGCTAAACGAAGAGTTGAGCTCGTCGGGACTGGAGATGGCGCCCGAGACCGCAAAGGCGACCACGCCGTTGCGACCGGGCGGGGCGATGCGCGGACGCTCACCGGAAAGTTCTTTGATGGCGGTATCGAACGCATCGCCCGCACGGTCGGCTTCGTCCTCGGTCTGACGCTCGAGTTCGAGTTCCTTGTTGCGACAGTCGACGTAGTCCTCCAGGGCGTCTTTAAACTTGTCAAAGTGATACTCGAAGCCGTTTTCGATAGAGGTTGAAGGCGCCGCAACAGCACCAAGCGACGAAACGCCAAAATGGCATTTGCTGCATTTATCCTGCCCATCGTAATCGGCAACCGAAGCAAATCCGCTCGGCGTTCCTTTCTTATAGTTAGGACAGGTCGTCCCGTAATGCAGATACGCCTTGCCATCGTTCACGCTCGTCGGCCACACCGCGTCGGTATAGAGTTCCGTCGCCCGAACCTCATCAGAGTTACGCGGCAGCAGCGGAATATAGGAGGAAACCCTGTCTCCGTTCTCGGTTATATATGCCCGATCGACCTCCGCGCTCGCATAGGTATAAAACGCCTTACGCGCCGCAGACTCGGCCTTCATCTCGACACTCGAGCCTTGGGGCTTCTCATTTGTCAGACGCCAATGGTAGTAGTCCTTCGCGCGATCAAGGGCAACTTGAGGCTCCCACGTAACGCTCGATGAGTAATGCGGATTTTGAACACCGGAGAGATCCGTTAGGCTTTTTGCGCGCTCCCACATACACGAACAGCTGCCGACCGAACCTTTATCCGATCCACCGCAATCCGCTAGCCAGGCACGCTCTTTGGCCTTCGCCGTCTCCTCCGATGCTTTTTGTAGCTCCTCGGCCGCGCGCTCCAGATCTTCCGACGCATCTTTAATGGCATCGGTCGAGATTTCGGATCCTTCGAGCGCAACAAAATCCGACTCGGATGTCCTGGGCACGGCAAGCGCCGTACCGGTATAGGTCACACCGTCGGTATCCTGCGCCGATACTGCCTGCATGGCACGCGCGGCAACCAGGTACGGCAAGGCGGTCTCAATCTTTTGCAGGCCCTTTGCCGCACTTTTGGCAAACTTGTTACGTGTTTTAATGATCTGGGTTCCCGTATCGATGATATCGCTGCCGACAACCTCGGCGCCCGGAATAAGAATGGCGACCAAGCCGGTGCCGATCGTGGCAAACCCCGCCAGGCCCAAACTCAAAATGCTCGCATCCACCACCGTGGCGGCCGTGTGATAGGACGACACCACGTTGGCGCCCGCCAGTGCACCGCTATCGGCCGCCACCTGGGTATCTCCGGCGCGCGACATGCTCCATATCGCCGCGGTCGACGAAAACAGCAGCGTAAGCACCGCCAGAATGACAACCGCAGAGGAGAGCGTGGTATAGGCCCCGTCTTCGATAAACAAGTCGATACCGGCACGGCCCATAAAGCCGCCCCGCTTGCGGCGAGCGCCTGGTCGACGGCGAGCCGCAAACCCTTGCGTCACCCGCAGCAGGCAGCGCCTAATCCCATGCAGCAATCCATGAATCATAATCTCCCTCCAGCCATTCGGGACGCGATCGATACGAGACGTCGACCTTGAGCTCGACATAGCCGCCCTCACCCGCACTGCCCATGGCCTGCACAAATGCACCGATCACGGGCAGCGGCTTAACCTCGCCGGCAACAGACACGGACGAAACGCCACCGGCACCGGCCCGCCCCAACTCGATATCCCACGACAGCGGCCCGCCGGCATGAAAAATCGAGACGTTGGGCACCGCGGCAAGTCTGCGGCGAGTGAACTCCTTAAGGTCATCGTCGTCCTCCACCGTCGTCGTGGTCATAAGCCGCGCGGTCTCGGCGGCGGCAGACTCCATGACCGCACGCGTATAGAGCAGGCACACCGGCTGCAACGCGAGCAAGATAAGTGTCAAAAACGTCGGCAGCAAAAAGGCGGCCTCGACCGTAGATTGCGCCCGATCCTCGCACGCGATATCAATACAGAGCGATGTCCTTGGCACCCGTCGCGGCATCGATAACCGACGATGGGGCGACGCCATGAGACGCTGCCCGCTCGACCAGTGCCGCCAAGCGCCCATCGGTGCCAGCGCGCCAAAGCCCCGCAATCGCCAGCACAATCGATAACAGCGCCACGGTGACGATGGCGTATTCGACGGTCGACTGAGCAGATTCCTCACACAGGACACCATGCATTTCACGACCCCTCCTTTGACTCCGTTGTTTGCGGAACCAGACGCACGGCACGCAGGCGGCACGAGGCATCGCCGGCATCCGCGGCAACCGTCACCATGTCGACCCAGCCTCTCTCATCGCGCACGATGGCGCCCCATACGTTGCCCTTAATATCGAGATAGCCGCTCAG
>DXLQ01000014.1:0-28505 GCA_019414685.1 Collinsella sp.
GGATGATTTTGAGGCTATGCGTGTACTCGAGCAGGCCACCAACACGGTCGCCCCGGTCCAACTCGCCGAGCTTGAGTCCAAGCCTGTCCGCTTCGAAGACGTCTGCGACGTAGCCGACATGGCCAACTACGTCGAGTCTGCAGCAAAAAAGATGACTACCAACTAAAACCCCTTATAAGGCGCCGGCGAAAGCCGGCGCACCTTCTTTTTATTTAGCTTTCGGGATAATGACGAGCATGCGAGCGGGTCTGGCCGTTTAGTTCGTCGCGAGTTCCGCACGAGCCGGAAAGCACTTAATGTGCTTTCCGAGCGAGCCAGGACTGCCCGAGCAGCGAACTAAACGGCCAGACCCGCCCAGGAGGACCCACATGATCAAAATCACCGTCCCAGCAACCAGCGCCAACCTAGGCATCGGCTACGACACCCTCGGCATGGCCGTCAGCCTCTACTCGCACTTCACCTTCGAGCGCGCCGACAAGCTCACCATCACGGGCTGCCCCAAGGAGTTCCAAAACGAGAATAACCTGGTCTATGTGAGCTTTGTCGATGCGCTGGCCGCATGGGGCGAGCCGGCCTTCCCCGTTGCCATCGACATCCAGACCGACGTGCCCGTCGCCCGCGGCCTGGGCTCCAGCTCCACCTGCGTCGTCGCCGGCATCATGGCAGCCGCCGCACTGACGGGCCACACCGTCGACCGTGCCGAGCTTGTTCGCATTGCCACCGAAGTCGAGGGGCATCCTGATAACGTCGCTCCCGCCATCCTTGGCGGCGCCGTCTGCTCCTTTACGCCGACCGATTCGCTCCCCCAATGTCTGCGCTACGAGGTGAGCGATCGCTTGCGTTTTATTACCGTGATTCCGCCCTACGAGGTACATACGAGCGAGGCGCGCAAGGTCGTGCCGCAGGAGATTCCACTCTCCACCGCCGTATGGCAAATGGGCCGCATCGCCGGCATGACGCGCGGCCTGGAGACCGGCGACCTTGACCTGATTGCCGCCGCTAATGACGACCGCATTCAGGAGCCCTATCGTCGCCGCCTGATTCCCGACTACAACGCCGTGCGCGACACCTGCCTTAACGGCGGCGCTAAAACCATCTGGATTAGCGGCTCGGGCTCGACCCTCATGGCTGTGACCGACGACACCATCGTGGCAAAGTTCCTGCAGGTCAAGCTGCGCGAGCAGTTCCCCAAGTGCGACACGCATATCCTCACGTGCGACACGGAAGGCGCTCAAATCGAGTACCTGTAGACATCCTCCTCATATACCTGTCCGGGACGGTCGGGATATTCCCTCAAAATCGTCCTCGCGCATGAAGGCCCCTTGTCCTGCTCCTACGGAGCGACGGACAAGGGGCCTTCGCGCTGCGGAATGATTTTGAGGGAATATCCCGACCGTCCCTGCGCCTACCTTGCTGAGGATGTCTACAGGGACCCACGCTTTGAAAGGGCGCCAGGCTGATAGTTGATTTTTATTGGCAGGGGCTCTTGCTGGTAAGGGGCACTCACTAGAGGCAGGCCTCGGCAATGCGGCGCTTAAGCTCGTCGATGCCGGTGCCGGTCTGGGAGCTCGTGATGATCACATTCTCGGCAGGGACGTTGAGCTGCTTTTTGATGGCTGCTGCCTGGCGGGCCTGTTGGGTGCGGCTGAGCTTGTCGGCCTTGGTGAGGCAGACGATAAAGTTGAACTCGTTGCCCTGCAGGTAGTCAATCATGTCGTGATCGAGCTTGCTGGGGTCGTGGCGGATATCCACCAGAGAGACGACCAAGTTAAAGCTGCGCTCGGAGTCAAAGAAATCGCCAATGAGCTCGGCCCAGCGGTCGCGCTCGGCCTTGGAACGACGGGCGAAACCGTAGCCCGGCAGGTCCACAAAATGCACGTCGTCGGCCTCAAAAAAGTTGATGTTGCTCGTCTTGCCCGGCGTGCTCGAAACCTTGACCAGGTTCTTGCGGCCAAAGAGTTTGTTCATGATGGAGGACTTGCCCACGTTGGAGCGGCCGACGAAGCTCACCTCGGGACAGGTTGACTCGGGAATCTGCGAAACCTTGCCGTAGCTGGCGACGAACTTGGCAAGCTGGTAGTTAATTGAATCGGCCATGGACACTCCTTGGTCGTAGGTTCTTACAAAACGGGCGTGCTATTGCGCGGCGGCGATACGACGAACGATGTCAAGCGTGATGCCGCTCGCGGTGCGAGCGTACTCGTCCAGATCGAACTCGCGCTCGCAAAACGCGTCATATGCCTCGTCACAATTATCGCTGATAGCGCGCAGTACCAGGCAATCGACACCATTCTTGGCCGCGATGTGCGCAATTGCCGCGCCCTCCATCTCGACGCAATCGGCATGCGTGGCCTCAATCGCAGCGTTACGCATGGCGTCACCCGTAACAAAGCGATCACCCGTGGCGATAGTGCCACACAGGAACTGCTTGGGGTCCTTCTCCGCAGAAGTCTCATCCGCCGAGGCATCCACAAATCCATGCTCGGCAAGCACGGCGGCGGCAACATCAGCCAACGCCGGTGTCGAGACAAACTCCTCGAGCCCCGGCGCGGACTCGGCGATGAGTGCCGTATCGGTATCCAGATAGCGCAGGCACTTGCCTATAACCACGTCGTTAATATGGAGTTTAGGGTTTAGGCCGCCCGCAATGCCCGAAAACACAACGGCCTGCGGGGCGTATTTGCTGATGAGATGCTGCGTTGCGGCAGCGGCGTTCACGGTCCCCATGCCTGCCGTCGTGGCGACTACTGTCAGACCCGAAAGCCCACCGTTCACAACGGTCAAGCCCGCCTCCTGCGACTCATGCGTGCCACTCAGCTCTTCCTTAATCTGCGCAACCTCTTTTTCGAGTGCGCCTATGATCGCGATGGTTGCCATGCCATCCCCCAAATCCGTGCAAATTGCTTATCCACGGTATGGTACCAGCATTTTGGCTCAACCGTGTCAGCACCAAGCCGTTAGGCCAGTACAGCTCGGGTATCATAAAGGGGCAAAAATGGCTTGTTAGCCGATGGCCGACCTGAGCTCCGCACGGCGCTTTTTCATACCGGCCATAACGGCATTGCGCAGCTCGGGCATGCGCGCGGTATCCATCTGAGGTACGCCCTCAAGCTTATAGGGAATGCCCAGTTGCTCGTACTTGACGACACCCATCGTGTGATACGGCAGCATTTCCAGGCCCACCACGTTGTGCCATGGAGCGATGAGGCGACCGAGCTTCTCGCACTCCTCCACCGTGTCGGTAATGCCCGGCACCACCACGTGGCGGATAACGACCTTGATCTTGCGACGTGCAAGTTCATCGCCGAACGCCAAGATGCGTGCGGGATCGCAACCGGTCAGCTTTTTATGCTCGACCGGGTCGGCATGCTTAATATCGAGCAGTACCATGTCGGTCTCGTTGAGCACGGCATCGAACTTCTCGGGGTGGTTGGGGTCAAATGCATAGCCACAGCTATCTAGGCAGGTATGTACACGGCCATCGGGGTTGTTATGCATAGCACGAAACAGATCGGCCAAAAACTCGGGCTGCAGGAGCGGCTCGCCGCCGGACACCGTAATGCCACCGCTGCGATAGAACTCGTGGTTACTCTGGAACTCATCCATCAGGTGTTCGACGGTCACCATGGTGCCGCCGTTGACCGACCAGGTATCGGGATTGTGGCAATACGCGCAGCGCATGGGACAGCCCTGAACAAACACCACAAAGCGGATGCCGGGTCCGTCGACCGTTCCCATCGTCTCGATCGAATGCACGCGGCCAAGGGCAAACGCAGAGTCCTCGGGACGAGCGTCCACACCCTCAAGCGTCATTTCTGCCATTCGCGCTACCTTGCCTCTCCTTGGATGCAACCAATTAAAATGCCAGAGTCATTCTAGCCCATGCGTTTGCGTTTAAACGTCTCGGACTAGAACGGCACGTTTTAATCTATCCCCCATCACCATGGCTGGAGGCTACGTCGAGATGTCAGGCTGAAGAACGCTCGCCTGCGGCCTTTACGCCTTAAGCGTGAGCACCGCACCGAAGGCGGTCGGGCCGCAATGGCTCGAGATGACGCCGCCGACCTGAGTCCAGGTAACGTCCTTAAAGCCCAGATCATGCGCATAGACCTCCATGTCATCGCGCAGCTCCTGGGAAAGGCCCACCGAATACGCCAGGCCAATGTGCGAGTAGTCAATCTCGCCCTTCGCAACCATGTGGTCAATAAAGGCGCGGGCGCACTTGAGCATAGAGCCGCGGAACTTCTTGGTCGCCACGAACTTGCCGCCCGTCACCTCAATGCAGGGCTTAATCTTGAGCAGATGGGCGCCAAGGAATGCGACGTTGGACAAGCGACCGCCCGCCTTAAGAAAGGCAAGATCGGTAGGAACAAAGCCCAGCAGCACGCGGTCCATGACGGAATTCGTAAATGCAAAGATCTCGTCGACGGTGGCATCGGGGTGAGCCTCGATGTATTTGGCGGTCTCGACGACAACGAGCGACTGGCCTACCGAGACAAAGCGCGTGTCCATAGAGAACACGTAGTCGCGATCCTTGGCGGCGATCTTCGATGATTGATGCGAGCAGGTCGTGGCCTCGGAATACGCGAGATGCAGAATAGTCGTATCGGGCTGCTCAGCGTGAATGCGGTCGTACACGTGAGCAAAATCCGCAGGCGCGCAGCCGCTGGTCTTGGGCATCACGCCAAACTCGTTGCAGCGCGAATAAATCTCGAGCGGATCGATCGAGCCGTCCTCGACGGTCTCGTCACCAATCGTGACATGCATGGGCACGCGCACGATGCCGTAGCGCTCGCAGAGCTCCGGCGTCACATCCGACCCAGACTCAACCACGATTACGTACTTGCCCATTATTATCACGACCCATCTCGACATTGGCTTTTCAATACATGGCACGCGCCGCCGCACTGTTGCACAACGGCGTCCAAGCGCCAAAGAGACGCCGCCCCTTGCACACAACAAAGGACAGCGTCTCCCTGGAAAACTCCGTGCTTATCTAGGATTCCACACGGTTTATTAAGGAGGGTTACTTATTCCGCAAACGGTCGCTATATGCGGTAAGCGGTAGTTGGCCGCGACAACTGCGACACATTCCGTCCAGCAAATCCAATCGTGCTCCACGCACGGTTAATGCACGAGGCGGTAGAAATTCATCGATGCCGCACCCTCGGCGTGCAGCTCCATCGCCGGAACCGCCGGCGAATAGGTACGGCTCGTAAGTGCCGCCTCGCCGCCATTTGCAAAAATCTCGACCATCGTAGTGTCCGAAAGCACGCGCAGGTCGCGAAGCTCGCTGAGCTCGATCGACCTCTGGTCGCGCCCATAGCCTTCGTCACCCATGTCGAGGGTAAGCATCCCGTCTGCATAGCGCACAAAGACACCCTTGCGGATTTCGAGCTCGATCACCTGGGCGCCCTCACAGGAAACCACAAGATCAAACAGGCGGCCCGGCTCCTCAACGGTTTCACCGCCTGTCGCGCAAACGCAGTCGCCGCGCATCCTCTCAATCTCGTGCACCGGCTGCTGACAGAGCTTACCATCGCGCATGCTCAGTTTTCTCGGCACCGTCAACGCGCACTGCCACCCGCGTGCCACCGTCGGGCTTTTTGCCGTCGCATCGGGGCAACCCGACCACCCGATCATCAAACGCCGACCCGCAGCATCCTCAAAAGACTGCGGTGCGTAGAAATCAAAGCCGGCATCGACCATCGGGGGCATGCCCTGCCCGGCGATCTTAAAACTCGGCGCCTCCCAATCGGCCTCGATGGGAAACCACACGCACTGGTGCGGATTGCGGTAACGCCATCCATCGGCGGACACACCCTGCGGACAGCAAACGAGAATAAGCTCACCATCGAGCTCAAACAGATCGGGGCACTCCCACATAAAGCCAAACTTCTCGCCCAACTCAATGCGCGTCGCATAGCTCCAGTCCTCTAGATTGCTCGAGGTATAGACAAGCACGCAGCCGCGGTCGTCTTTCGTACGAGCGCCCAGAACCATGTAGTAGATACCATCGTGTTCAAGGATTTTGGGATCACGCACGTGCGTACCGATATCGTCGGGGTAATCGACCGGCCCAACAGCTATGCGCTTCTCGCCCAATTCGTCGGGGTTCTCGGCAACCACATGAATCTGGTTTTGCTCACGGCCCGTCAACACGTAGTCGTAATCATCGCGGTCAAAATGCTTGACGTTGCCGGTATAGAAGTAGTGAATCTTGCCGTCGTGTACAAAGGCAGAACCAGAATACGCTCCGCTCGAATCCAAATCGGAATCGGGGAACAGCACAGGGCCGCGATTCTCGTACGTCACAAAATCCTTTGTTGTCAGATGATTCCAAAGCACTGGACCGCCATGCGCAGCATCGAATGGATCGTATTGGTGATAGATGTGATACGTATCACCGATCTGCACCAAACCGTTGGGGTCGTTGAGCCAGCCAAGCTCAGGCTCCACATGGAACAGGAGCCTATCGGGGTCGGACGCGATGCGACCCGCCGTCTCATCCTGTCCGGCACGCCACTGCTCATAGTCCGCGCGTGTCACCTTATTTTTTTGATTAAACATCGCCGTTGACTTTCTCGTCTATGGGGAAGGACGCTCGACTCACACGAGTCGAACGCCCTTCCCCAAATGGACTTATCCTCAGATTACGCTGAACGGCTCAACTAGAAGCTGACATCAAAGCCAGCACCAGCGCCCTCTTCATCAGTGGTCGGCACGCCCTTTGCCTTGTTGTAGGCAAAGATCAAGACGATCGGCACGATAAAGGCGATGAGATTGCCAGCCACATACCACACGAGCGTCTCGGGCGTGACGATGAGCAGGCCAAGCACGCCGGTCAGACCCTGACCGATGGCGCGCACCTCAAAGAGCTTCACGAAGGCACCGCCGCAGCCTGCACCGATGCAAGCGCAGATGAACGGGATGATCGAGTAGCGCATGTTTGCAGCAAAGATTGCGGGCTCGGAGATACCGACCAGCGTCGGGATAAAGGACGACATGCAGATGTTGCGCTCTTTGGAATGCTTCTTGTGAATGAGGTACATGCCGATGGCGCCGCCGCCCTGGGCGATGATGGAAACCGACCAGATGGCCTGGATGTAGTTGAAGCCAGTCGTGGCGACGAGGTTTGCCTCGATACCCTGGATGAACTGATGCGTACCGGTAACGACGAGCGGCTGCAGGAATGCGGCAAAGACAAAGGCACCGAAGACGCCCATCCTGTTGTACAGGATATCGATTACACCGGCGAGGACGTCGCCGATCAGGTTGCCGAGCGGGCCGAACACGGTGAACAGGGCGACGTTAGCAAGAATCAGGGTAACGGTCGGGACAAAGACGAACGAGACGACCTCGGGGATGTACTTCTGGGCAATCTTTTCGACCTTGGCCATAAACCAGGCAGTCAGGATTGCAGGGAACACGCCGCCCTGGAAAGCAACCATGGGGATGGAGAGCGGACCAAAGTTCCAGTACTCAGCACCCGTCGGATCCATAACGAACGTGTTGCGGTTCATAAGGCTCGGGTGAACCATGACGATACCGACGAGGATGCCCAGAATCGGGTTACCGCCAAAACGCTTCACCGCGCTGTACATAACCAGGACAGGCAGGTAGTCAAACGTGGTGGCGATAATGGCAAAGAAGCTTGCGAGGTTCTTGAGGAACTCGCTGTGGTCGGCAAGGCTGCCCTCCATGCCAAAGAGGCCGTTGGCAACGATCAGCGACTTAAGGCCGATGATGATAGCAGCGCCGACGAAAGCGGGAATGATGGGGATAAAGATATCCGAGAATACCTTGAGGACCGAGAAGAACTTGCCCTTCTTGTCCGCCTCGGCGCCCTTGACCTCGGAAGCGCTGATCTCCTTAACGCCCGTCAGAGCCATAAACTCATCGTAGACCTTGTTGACGGTACCGGTACCGAAGATGATCATGAGCTGGCCGCTGTTGTACAGCACGCCCTTGACGCCATCGATGTTCTCGAGCTCGGCCTTGTTGTACTTGCTCGTATCCTTGAGCACCAGACGCAGACGCGTAACGCAATGCGTGGCGCCCTCGATGTTCTCCAGACCGCCGACGTTATCGACGACTTGCTGAGACACTACTTTGTAGTCCATGTTCCTCTCCATTCCCTTACGAAATCATAAAACGTTTTGATGCCATTGCAGAGACGCGATCGTTGCATTTGCGCACTTGAGCGTACCGTCGGTGACCGTCAGTGCCACACCCTGGCCCTGCTTATTGCAGAAGCGCGCGTTAAGCGCAACATCATCGACAAAGATGGTCGCGATATCGTCGTCAACGACCAGGCGCACATGATGAGTGCCCTCGCCCTTAAAGAACAACGGACGCTCGAGGCCCATGTTGTTGACCTGGAACCACGGATACTGGGGGGCCGCCGTAAACTCGAGCTTGCCCTCACGCAGGTTGGCGCGGAACTCATAGGCAAGACCGGACTCGGCGTCCTCGGCAAGCTTCACCGAGAAGCCGGCAGCGTCACCGGCGAGCTCGATGTCGGCATCGAGCATATAGGTGGAACCGGCATCCGCGGCGAGCACCTGCTCGACCTTGCCCGACTCGCAGGAAAGCTCAAAGGCCTCGACTGCCTTAGCCTCGCCAAAGGCGCCAAGCATGCTGTCAGGGAGCTTGGTGCCGAGCGTTCCGTCGGCACGCTGAACGATCTCGAGAGGCATAAAGGTGCCACCCCACAGGTAAGAGCTGGGATCGCCACCCTCGTCACGCGTAGGAACCCAACCAAAGAGAACGCGGCGCTCGCCATCAAATGCGGTACGCGCGGCATAGTACGCGCGGCCATCGAATGAATCGTCAGCAGGAGTGATCCAAGGACCGTTGATGGAGCGAGACATGCGGTAACGGGTCTTGTTGCCATCACTGTACTCGGAGAACACCAGATACCACCAGTCGCCCATCTTAAAGAGATCAGGCATCTCGAACATGGTGTAAAGGCCCGGATTCCACCAGTCGCCCTGGAACTCCCAGGTATCCAGGTCCTTGGAGGTGAACTTGACCAGACGCCCGGTCATCAGACGCTTGTCCTCGCCCACGCGCGTGCCGAGGATGAGCATGTACTCTTCGTTCTCCTCATCCCAAAGCACAAAGGGATCGCGCCAGTTGCGGTCATCGTAACCTTCCTGGGGCGGAAGCAGCGTCTCGGCGATGTTCTTCTCCCACTTGACGGCGTCGTCACTCGTTGCGTGAAGAAGAACCTGCTTCATCAAGCGTGCGCGGACCTTATCGCGATTGCAACCAGTGTAGAGCGCATGGTACTTGTCGCCCACCTTAAACACCGTGCCGGCATAAACATACTGGTCGACTTCCTCGTCGCCGCCACGCTCAAGGCTCTCGCCAAAGTCCTTGTAGTTGACGAAATCCTTGGTCGTCGCGAGTGCCCAACCAAACGGCTCTCCGAAAGGACCGGGGTTTCGCGTGTCACGCTGGTGATAGAGATAGAACGTGCCGTCCTCGCCGTACGGCATGATGTCGCCTACCCAAATTCCCTCAGGCTGGTAATACACCTTGTGCATCCGAGACTTCCTTTCCCACAAGATACTAACTCGGTACAACTGCAAGATATGTCAATCGTTTTCATATGTCAAACGTTTTCACACTAATACGTCTTTTCGCAGTTCCAGTCGTCGGCAAACGGTTGACATATGGCGGCGAACGGTCATCAGAGGCGTTTGAGGAATTCTTTTGGCACGGGATGAACTACGCGGTTTTGCCCTCAATGAGTTCAACGGGGAGCTTGGTATTCGATTCGGGCTTTTCACCGTTAACAAGAGCGATGATGGATTGCGCCGCGAGCTCTCCGATGCGATCGATATCTTGACGAACGGTTGTTAAGTCAGGCATAAACGTCATAGTGCGGCGGGCGCCATCCGCGCCCACGACCTTAATATCGTCCGGAGCGCTCAAGCCGCGCCGCTTCATCACGTTGAGGCAGATGGCCGCCATCGTGTCGTCTCCCGCAAAGATGCCGTCAATATCGGGGTTCTCATCGAGGATCTTCGCAACGACCGCACTCTTTTCGTCGTCGGACTTAACGAACTCGACCTCACGGACAAGCGCGGGCAAACCGGCCTGCTCCACAACATCGTGGTAGGCATCGGTACGCTTATTGGCAGGCATACGCATGCGGCTATTGTTGCGCAGGCACAAGATGCGCGAACACCCGTCATCGATCAGGCGACGCGTGGCAAGTTCGCCGATGCCATAGCTGTCGCTCGCAATCTGAACAGAGGTCTCGCCAAGGTCGCAGTCGATACCAACCAGACTCAAGCCCATCTCGGCATACGCCTCGGCACCGATATTAAGCGAGTTGACGATGACGCCATCAACCATATTGCGCCGAAGCATATCGATATAAGAACGCTCAAGATCAGGTCGATTGGCGCTATTGCACAGCAACATCTTAAAACCGTTTTCGGCCAGGGTACGCTCAACGGCTTGGACCGCTTGGGCATGAAACGGGCCGCTGACATAGGGGACTATCATACCTATTAGATTCAGGCGACCGTTGAGCATGGCACGGGCGATATCGTTGGGCGTATAGTCGATGCGCTTCATCGCGGCATGGACCTTATCGCGGGTCTCTTGGCTAATATAGCCGCGATTATTAAGCACGCGAGATACCGTAGTAGGCGAAACCCCCGCCACCGCTGCAACTTCCTTGATGCCAGGCTTAGCCGAATCCTTAGAACGAGCGCCCTCGCGAGCCATAGCACCCTCCCCCATCAACATGTCATACGTTTACATACGAACAAAGCATACCCCAATAAGAACGGGAAGACGGTAACAGTACAAGTAAGTAAACGACTCATCCAAATAATTAGTAGAGTTCCGCCTAAAGGGTGACTACACAGGACCCCGGCCGGGCCGCTTTGGGTTACTTTCCAATACATTTCCGCAGGACGCAAAGGGCTCCGCCGCGCGAAGCGCGCAGCGGAGCCCTTTGCATGTCCGAGGACGTTTTGGAAAGTAACCCAAAGCGGCCCGGCGATCCTGCGGGAGTTAAACCCCTTTAGAACTTGTCGTGGAAGGTACGCGAAATGACCTCGTCCTGCTGCTCCTTGGTGAGCGTGTGGAAGTTCACGGCATAGCCGGAAACGCGGATGGTCAGCTGCGGGTACTTCTCGGGGTGAGCCTGAGCGTCGAGCAGCGTCTCACGGTTGAAGACGTTGATGTTCAGGTGGTGGCCACCCTTCTCGGCATAAGCGTCGAGCATGTGGACCAGGTTATCGGCCTGGGTCTCGGAAACTTCAGAAACCTTCATAATGTGTCTCCTTCGATTAATAGGCGCCGGCCGAAACCGGCGCGCTAATCAGTAATCGTTATTGTTAGTATAGCACTAACAATAGTTACTCGCCCAGCTGATCAAGGTCGATATCGCCAAAGAACACCTGGTCCTCCTTGCCGAGCGCACTCGGGATGATGGAGAAGGTGTTGGAGATGCCGTCCTGAGCATCGCGGAACGGGAGCTTGGAAACCGAAGACAGCGAAGCGATGGCGCCATGGCTATCGCGCTTGTGCATGGGGTTAGCACCCGGGGCGAACGGCTGGCCAGCCTTGCGGCCGTCGGGCGTGGAGCCGGTCTTCTTACCGTACACGACGTTGGAGGTAATGGTCAGAACCGAGGTCGTGGGCACGGAGTTGCGGTAGGTGTCGTTCATGCGGATGTACTCCATGAACTGGTGCACAACGTCGTGAGCGATCTGGTCGACGCGGTCGTCGTCGTTACCGTACTTGGGGAACTCGCCCTCGGTCTCGAAGTCGACGATGATGCCGTTCTCATCACGGACGGGGTGGACCTTGGCGTACTTGATGGCGGACAGGGAGTCAGCCACGACGGAAAGGCCAGCGATGCCCGTAGCGAACCAGCGGTGCACGTGCTTGTCGTGCAGGGCCATCTGGATGCGCTCGTAGCAGTACTTGTCGTGCATGTAGTGAATGATGTTCAGCGAGTTGACGTACACGCCAGCGAGCCACTTCATCATGTCGTTGTACTTGGCCACAACGTCGTCGTAATCGAGCGTATCGCCCTCGACGGCACGATACTTGGGGCCGACCTGCTTCTTGGAGACCTCGTCAACACCGCCGTTGAGTGCGTACAGCAGGCACTTGGCCAGGTTGGCGCGGGCGCCGAAGAACTGCATCTCTTTGCCGATGCGCATGGAGGACACGCAGCAGGCGATGCCGTAGTCGTCGCCATGGTAAACGCGCATGAGGTCGTCGTTCTCGTACTGGATCGAGGAGCTGGCGACAGAAGTCTTGGCGCAGAACTTCTTGAAGTTCTCGGGCAGACGGGTCGACCACAGAACGGTCATGTTGGGCTCGGGGCTGGTGCCCATGTTCTCGAGCGTGTGCAGGTAGCGATAGCTCATCTTGGTAACGAGCGTACGGCCGTCAACACCCATGCCGCCGATGGACTCGGTGACCCACTGCGGGTCGCCGGTGAACAGGGCCTGGTACTCGGGGGTACGGGCAAACTTGACCATGCGGAGCTTCATGATGAAGTGATCCACGAACTCCTGGATCTGCTCCTCGGTGAAGGTACCGTTGGCAAGGTCGCGCTCAGCGTAGATGTCGATGAACGTGGAGGTACGGCCGATGGACATAGCGGCGCCGTTCTGCTCCTTAACGGCAGCGAGGTAGGCGAAGTACATCCACTGGATGGCCTCCTGCGTGTTGGTAGCAGGATTGGAAATATCGAAACCATAGGTCTCGGCCATCATCTTGAGCTCGCCGAGGGCGCGGATCTGCTCCTGCAGCTCCTCACGGTCGCGGATGTTGTCGGCGGTCATGACCGTCGGGGTGGAAGCCTTCTGGGCCTCCTTGTCCTTGATCAGGTAGTCGACACCGTACAGGGCGACACGACGGTAGTCGCCGATGATGCGGCCGCGGCCATAGCCATCGGGCAGACCGGTGATGATGTGGGCCGAGCGGCAAGCACGCATCTCGGGGGTGTAAACATCGAAGACGCCGGCGTTGTGAGTCTTGCGCTCGAAGGTGTAGCGCTCGACAACGCTCTCGTCGACCTTGTAGCCGTGCTGGCTGGCAGCCTGGCAAGCGATGCGGATACCACCGTTGACGTGCAGCGCGCGCTTGAGCGGCTTGTCGGTCTGGAGGCCGACGATGGTCTCCTTCTCGCGGTGGGCGTTATCGATGTAGCCAGCGGGGTGGCTCACGATACCCGTGACAGTCTTGGTGTCCATATCGAGGACACCGCCCTGCTCGCGCTCCTTGAGCAGCAGGTCGAGAACCTCGCCCCACAGCTCCTTGGTACGCTCGGTCGGACCGGCGAGGAACGACTCGTCGCCCTCGTAGGGGGTGTAGTTCTTCTGGATGAAGTCTCGGACGTCAACTTCTCCCGTCCAGATGCCTTCCTTGAAGCCTTCCCATGCCTCCTGCATTGTGTAACCACGCTCCTAGTTACGTGTAATGCGGCGCTCTCTCACACCGCTGCTTATTGAATTCTTGAATTTTCGGCTTGCACTACCGGCTTCTTCCGTTCTTCACCACACGTTGGTGCAGGAAAAACGTTTGTCCACCTTGGAACTACAACCCAAAACCCAAGATTTCACCCGTTTGAAAAGGATAACATAGCGACCCTCTCCATCTGGGCTGTTATATGTTTCTTTTTTTATATCATAAGGGCGTTTTTTACAAACCCGCAGGAAATGCGAGCGTGAACAACTACCGTTCACCGATTTGTTTAGTTTTTTCCTTGCCTTTGTACGACGTTCACTCTAGCTGTTATGCCAGCTTTAGCAGGGTAAAGTGCCTCTGAGTGGGCTTTAGGACGTGCTCAGAGATCTACCCCTAACTTTGCTGATACCGACGGTGTACGGAGGTCGCCTAAAAGTTGTTTTCTAGGCATGTCCCAAAATCTACCGTATAGGGTGCGCGTGCGGGGGTATCATCTTTCACCGAAAATAGTTTCTAGTGTTAGGGGTTTTCGGTGGAAGATACCGATTTCCGTGAACTTGGGCGTCAGCTCCTTACCGAGTTCGGCAGCATGCATCAGCGCATTTCGCGCTTTGCGGACAAAGCCCTCGGCGGCGAGATGGCCGTCATGCGCGCCCTCATGCTCGCTGGCGGTTCGCTCACGCCGAGCGAACTCGCCGATCGCGCCTGGGTCTCGAGCGCCCGCATCGCCAATATCCTACGCGCTCTCGAAGCCAAGGGCTGGGTCGAGCGCGAGCACTCAAAGACCGACCGTCGTCGCGTACACGTCACGGTGACCGACAAGGGATTCCAGGATCTCGAAATCAAACGACGGGAATTCGAGGAGCGCACCGCGGCCTTCCTCGAGCAGCTCGGCGAAACAGATACCCAAGAGATGGTGCGCCTTCTAAGACGTGCCAACGAAATTATCGACCGCAATCAAGAAAGGAGAGATGCCGAGTGAGGATTCTCAAGCTCTTTAAAAAGCACGTCCTGGCACTGTTCACAGCTATCGTACTTATCGTAATCAGCTGCAACGCCGATCTGGCGCTGCCTACCTATATGAGCGACATCGTCGACGTGGGCGTGCAGCAAGGCGGCATCGCCTCGCCCGTGCCCGACACCATTCGCGCCGAATCGCTCGACGACCTCGAACTCTTCATGAGCGCCAAGGACGCCAAGGCTGTGGAGGCCGTGTTTAGCAAGGCGGACAATAACGGCATTCGAACGTACAAGGGCACCGAGGAGGAGCGTGCCGACGGCGGCAAGATTGCCGACATCATGAACCTGCCCGAGACTGTCGTCCTTTCGTTCAACCAGGGTATTGACGCCAACTCCATGGGTGACATGATGGGCACGTCCGGTGAGAAAGACAACAGCGGCGCCCAGGCCATGCCTACGCCCGAGCAGATGGCGGCGATGACGCCCGAGCAACTCGCCGAGATGCAGCAGAAGGCCGCTGCGGCGCAGAACATGCAAAAACAGATTGATGCCGACGGTGGCAAGATCACCATGAAGAGCCTGCGTCTAGGCGTTGAAGGCGGCCTAATCGACCAGGGCAAGCTCGTCGAGGGCGCCAACGATATGGCGGACAAAATGGGCTCCATGTCGGGCTCCATCGTGACCCAACGCGCCGTGAGCTATGTACAGGACGAGTACAAGGCGCAGGGCATCGACCCCGCCGACGTGCAGAACGCCTACCTGGGCCGCATGGCGACCACGATGTTTGGTCTGTGTCTGGTGTCGCTGGTCGCCACCATCCTGACCGGTGCCGTGGCTTCGCGCACCGCCTGCTCCATCGCACGCGACCTGCGCCGCGAGACCTTCAACAAGGTTATGCACTTCTCGCCGGCCGAGGTGGGCAAGTTTAGCCAGGCCTCGCTCATCACCCGCTGCACCAACGACATTCAGCAGATCCAGATGGCCGCAACCCTGTTTATCCGCATGTGCCTGATGGCCCCCGTCATGGGCATCGTCGCCGTCATGCGCGTCCTGGCCAACCATACCGGCCTAGAGTGGACCATCGCCGTGGCCATCATCGCGGTCTCGGCCGTCGTCGGCGTGCTTATGGGCCTCACCATGCCCAAGTTCAAAAAGATGCAGAGCTTTGTGGACCGCGTGAACCTTACCGCCCGCGAGCTGCTCGACGGCCTGATGCCCATCCGCTCGTTCAACCGCGAGGAGCATGAGCTCGAGCGTTTTGACAAGGCTTCGCTCGACCTAATGACCACGCAGCTCTACACCAACCGCGCCATGAGCTTTATGATGCCGCTCATGATGCTGGTCATGAATTGCATCACCGTGCTTATCGTCTGGTTTGGCGCGCAGGGCGTGTCCGACGGCGTGATGCAGGTCGGCAACATGATGGCGTTTATCTCCTACACCATGCAGATCGTCATGGCGTTTATGATCCTCACCATGGTTTCGGTCATCCTGCCCCGCGCCGAGGTCGCAGCCGAGCGCGTAGATGAGGTCATCACCTGCCCCACGAGCATCAACGACCCTGCCTCGCCCAAACTGCCCGCTGCCAGCGCGCCGCGCGGCGAGCTCACCTTCCGTGACGTGAGCTTCCAGTATCCCGATGCCCGCGCCGACGTCATTAGCGGCGTAAACTTCACCACGCACGCCGGCCAGATGCTCGGCATCATTGGTTCCACGGGCTCGGGCAAGTCCACGCTCGTGCAGCTGATTCCGCGCCTGTACGACGTCACGGGCGGCAGCATTTCGCTCGACGGCATCGACGTGCGCGACATGACCCTTTCCGAGCTGCGCCGCCGCATCGGTTATATTCCGCAGCAGGGTCGTCTGTTCTCGGGTACCGTCGAGAGCAACCTCAAGTTTGCCGGCGACATGGTGAGTGACGAGGATATGCGCCAGGCAGCACGCGTCGCCCAGGCGGAAGACTTTATCGCCGAGCGCGAGGGCGGCTACGACTCCCCCATCAGCCAGGGCGGCTCCAATGTCTCGGGCGGTCAGCGCCAACGCCTGGCCATCGCCCGCGCATTGGCCAAAAAGCCCGAGGTCGTGGTGTTCGATGACTCGTTTAGCGCCCTCGACTACAAGACCGACGCGCGCCTGCGCGAGGAGCTGGCAAAAAACGTTACCGACGCCGCACTCGTGGTCGTAGCCCAGCGCATCGCGACCATCATGCACGCCGACCAGATCATCGTGCTCGACGACGGCCACGTAGTGGGCACCGGCACGCACGAGGAGCTGCTGCGCAGCTGCCCGGCGTACCTGGAGATCGCACAGTCGCAGCTTTCCGCCGAGGAGCTGGGGCTTACCCAAAAAGAAATTGCAGCCGTCATGGAAGGAGGCGAGCGCTAATGGCAGACGAGACCAAGACTCAGATTCCCAAGCCCACCCGCCAGCGTGGTCCCATGGGCCGCATGGGTGGCATGCGCCGCGGCGAAAAGGCCAAGGACTTTAAGGGCACCATGAGGCAGCTGCTCGGCTATATCGGCCAGCACAAGATTGCCGTGTTTGCCGCCGTCGCCTTTGCCGTGTGCTCGGTCATCTTTAACATTGTGGGACCCAAGGTGCTCGGCCAGGTTACGACCAAGCTGTTCGAAGGCCTGGTCGCAAAGGTCAACGGTACCGGCGACGTTGACTTTGACTGGATCGCCAAGACGCTCGGCTTTTTGCTCTGCCTGTATCTGGCGAGCTCTGTCTGCAGCCTCATCCAGGGCTGGCTCATGACCGGCGTCACGCAAAAGATCTGCTACCGCATGCGCAAGGAAATCGCCGCCAAGATTGCCGTCGTGCCGATGAGTTACTTCAACGGCCACAGCAAGGGAGACGTACTCAGCCGCATCACCAACGACGTCGATACGCTGGGTCAGTCGCTCAACCAGAGCGTGACGCAGCTCATCACGTCGGTGACGCAGATTATCGGCGTGCTCGTCATGATGCTTTCGATCAGCCTGCCGCTTACCGGCGTCACCGTGCTCACGCTGCCGGCCGCCGCGATTATCTTGACCGTAATGATTCACTTCTCGCAGCCGTACTTCCGCGAGCAACAGCAGGTTCTGGGCGCCGTCAACGGCATTATCGAGGAGGACTTTGCCGGCCAGAACGTCATTCAGGTGTTCGACCGCGCCGAGGCCTCGATTGAAGAGTTCGACCGTCAAAACGACCGCCTCTTTATTAGTGGCTGGCGCTCGCAGTTCCTGTCGGGCCTGATGATGCCGCTTATGAGCTTGGTGGGCAACATGGGCTACGTGGGCGTCGTCGTGGTGGGCGCGCAGCTCGCGCTGACCGGCAATGCCACGCCCGGCGACATCCAGAGCTTTATCCAGTACGTTCGCAACTTTACGCAACCCGTGCAGCAGCTGGGCAACGTGAGCAACACGATGCAGTCGATGGCTGCCGCCACCGAGCGCGTCTTTGAGTTCCTGGCCGCGCCCGAGGAGGAGCAGAAGGCCGACGCGCAGATTCCCGAGAAGCGCCCCGGCCACGTGGTGTTTGACCATGTCAAGTTTGGCTACACGCCCGACAAGATCATCATCCACGACTTTAGCTGCGAGGCGCAGCCCGGCCAGACCATCGCCATCGTCGGCCCCACCGGCGCCGGCAAGACCACGCTCATTAAGCTGCTGCAGCGCTTCTACGACGTGGACGGCGGCTCGCTGCGTGTCGAGGGCGTCGATGTGCGCGACTGGGACCGCGCGGCACTGCGCGGCGAGTTTGCCATGGTGCTGCAGGACACCTGGCTGTTTAACGGCACCATCCGCGAGAACATCCGCTACGGACGCCCCGACGCGAGCGATGCCGAGGTCGAGGCCGCTGCGCGCGCCGCACGCTGCGACCACTTTATTCATACGCTCGCCGGTGGCTACGACTTTATGATCAACGAGGAGGGCACCAACCTGTCGCAGGGTCAGCGCCAGCTCGTGACCATCGCCCGTGCCATTTTGGCCGACCGCCCGGCACTGATTCTGGACGAGGCGACTTCCAACGTCGATACCCGTACCGAGGAGCTTATTCAGCGCGCCATGGATGCGCTGATGCAGGGCCGCACCAGCTTTGTCATCGCGCACCGCCTGTCCACGATCCGCAACGCCGACGTGATCTTGGTGATTCGCGACGGCGACATCGTCGAGAAGGGCACGCACGACGAGCTGCTCGCCCAGGGCGGCTTCTACGCCGACCTGTACAACTCGCAGTTCGACGAAGCGGCGTAAAAACCGGCGGCAAACAACCGCAATGCCAAGAAAACGGGGGCGCAGGACAACCTGCACCCCCGTTTTGTGTCCTTCGAGCCTCGAAACGCCTTCCCTGAGACCTCACTGACGGCGCTTTCCAGACCCCGTGGGCAAAAAAGGGCAAATATGAGTACTGTTACCTTTTTAGTAACAGCCAAAACCGCCTCAAATGCCGCTCCCACGGCTTACACGCGTCCCTAAATTGATCAAACAACACCATAGCGGACTTATATGTGTTTGCGTTAATGAACATATTTTGCTGTTATGTCTATTATTTTGCGAAGGCAATATGATACTAAGATAGCAACCGTACTCATATTTGGCATTTTTTGCCCACAGGGTATTTCCTAGGGAACCGACAACAGCCTTAGGGTCCCGCGCGGCGCCGCTCCCTCCCGGCATCCGCCGACGTTTGCCCAGATAAAACCGACCAAAATAAACCTGTCCCTTTTTGGTCGGTTTCGGGGTGACAAGGGCTTGCACTTTAGCGTGCGACAGCGGATAATGCCGAACACTCGACAATACGCTTATTGCTCTTTCTATAGATTGAGGAGGCCCCTATGGCCATGGAATTCAAACGCAGGCTGCCGATCCCCATGGAGATCCGCGAGGAAATGCCGCTTTCTGCCGAGCTTACCGCCAAAAAGCAGGCATTTGACGCCGAGGTCGCCAAAGTCTTTACCGGCGAGGACGCACGCAAGGTGCTCATCATCGGCCCGTGCTCTGCCGACCGCGAGGATTCGGTGCTTGAGTACATGAACCGACTGGCCAAGACCGCCGAGGAGGTCAAGGACAAGCTCATCATCATTCCGCGCGTCTACACCAATAAGCCGCGCACCAAGGGCACCGGCTACAAGGGTCTTCTGCACAACCCCAACCCCGAGGCTCCCGACGACCTGCTCGAGGGCGTCAAGGCCATCCGCCACATGCACCTGCGCGTCATCGAGGAGACCGGCTTCTTTACCGCCGATGAGATGCTCTACCCGTCCAACTACCAATACCTCGTTGACCTGCTGAGCTATGTTGCCGTGGGCGCACGCTCGGTCGAGAACCAAGAGCATCGCCTGGTGTCGAGCGGCATTTCGGTACCCGTCGGCATGAAGAATCCCACTGCCGGCTCTACCACCGTTATGCTCAACTCCATTTACGCCGCCCAGGCGCACCAGAGCTTCATCTTCCGCAACTGGGAGGTCGAGTGCGACGGCAATCCGCTCGCACACGCCGTTATGCGTGGCTACATCGGTCTCGATGGGCGCACCTACCCCAACTACCACTACGAACACCTGGAACGCTTGGCCGAACGCTATACCGAGCATGCCGGCTATGCCAATCCGGCAGCGGTCATCGACTGCAACCATGACAACTCGGGCAAGCGTCCGCTGGAGCAGTATCGCATTTGCAAGGAGGTGCTCGACAGCTGCCGCCGCAACGAATCCATCTCCAAGCTGGTCAAGGGCTTTATGATCGAGTCCTACCTGGAGGACGGCAACCAGCCGGTCGACGGCGGCGTCTTTGGCAAGTCGATCACCGACCCGTGCCTGGGCTGGGAAAAGACCGACTACCTCATCCACGAGATCGCGGAACGTATTTAGCTACGCGGTTTTACCAAACCGCGTAACGGCTCGACGCTGCAAACCCGCCAGAACGGCAATCTGCCTTTCAACTTCGGCGGCATGATCAAAAGATCAATGCCGCCTCGTTTCAAGGCACCTTGCTCGCTCTGGCGGGTTTTCGCTGACGTTTTTCGACCTGCATTGTTGCCAGGGTTGGCACCAATGACTAATGCGATAGCTAGCTACGTCGGTCCGATTGATCGGCTGGGTTTCCGAGGTGCGGCAGATTCCCGCGAAAGAGGAGGGCATAGACCTTAAGGGTCATGCCCGACGATTGAAGGGCAAGGTGCCGTGCCTCGGGAAGACAGACAGTTACGCCGAGGGCTCCTGCTGCGTAATGCAGTGGATATTTCCGCCACCGAAGACGACCTGCTCGGACTGAACGCCGACGCACTTGTAGACGCCCTCGCCCCAGACCTCGTCGTAGATCTTCTGGAGCGTGTCAACGGCAAGCTGATCGTTCTCGTCGCCGTACTGCGGGACGATAACGCCGTGGTTGGTGACCAGGTAGTTCATGTAGGAGGCGATCAGCGGCTCGTTGGCAACGCGCGGCTCGGCGTTCTCGTCGGCGTCGATGGTGTCGCAGGAAGCCTGGTCCATGAACAGCGGGTTCACAGGCATGCAGAGCTTGTAGACCTTCATCTTGCGGCCCTTGGCGTCAACGGCGTTGGAAAGGGTCTCGTAGACAGCATGGCATTGCTCGTAGAACGGATACTCGGGATCGTCGGTCCAGATGCAGGCCATGACGCCCGGAGCGATGAACGTAGCGACATCATCGATGTGGCCGTTGGTCTCCTCGGGGTCGATGCCCTCCTTAACCCAGATGACCTTCTCGACACCCAGGTAATCCTTGAGGTGCTCGTCCATATAGGCGCGAAGTTCCTCACTCCAGGGCTCAAACTTCTTGTGGAACTTGGGCCAGATGGACTCGGGATCCTCTTCCTCCTCCAGAACCGCAGAGCAGGTGCGGCCCGGGGAAAGCAGGCACTGGTCGGTCACGACCACGGTGCCTTCGCCGTCGACGGTAATGGAGCCGCCCTCGAGGATCATGTCATCGGGACGATAGCGACGGCAGCCGGAAAGCTCAGCCATCTTAAGGGCAATCTGCTCGTCCTTGTCCCACGGGAAATAGAGGCCGTCGACGAGGCCGCCGTAGGCGTTGAAGTGCCAGTGGTTGGCGCGCTTATCGCCCTTGCCATTGATAACAAAAGTGGCAGCGGTGTCGCGGAACCAAGCGTCGTCGGTGGTCATCTCGATAACGGTGACGTTCTCGTCTTCCTCAAAGGCGGCCTTGCAGTTGGCGTAGTCGGCCTGGTTTGCGCACATGGTGACCGGGGTGAACTCGGCGATGGCGCGAGCGATGGCGGCATACTGCTTCTGAGCCGGCTTGGCGCCGTGGGCCCAGGTGTCGGTGCGGTGGGGCCAACCCATCCACACGCGATCCTGCGGAGCGAACTCAGCGGGCATAAAGAAGCCGTCGGCCTTAGGGGTGGACTCGGACTCGGTGATCGTACGCATAAGATTTCCTCCAAATCGAACGATCGCTTGCTGCGGGCGGGTTACCCTCAGCCTAAAACCAAGAGATGGTAGGCGCCCATTCCCCGGCAAAGGTCGGGGCGCCTGGCACCGGTTTTCACGGATGTCGCACCGGCAAGCGACGACGTAACCCGGTGCGCGGAGACAAAACGCACGAAGGATACGGAAGAGAGATTGGGGCGGGCGGTGGTTACCGGAGCAATAGCTCACACCCACCTCAGAGAAAGGTTAGCAAACCTGTTGCTTGGGCACGCCTCCGAAGAGGCTAGAGCGTCCCGAGTCGGGAGCGACAAGCCCGACGAAGCGTACGTTGGTACGCGAGGAAGGTTGGAGCCCCGAATCCGGGTGCTCTAGTCCTCCTCGGACTCCTCAGCGAGGCGCTGAGCAGCCAGCTCGGGAGTGAGACCCTTGTACTCGGTCTCGCGGCCCTTAGCACTGACGACGCGGACAACCTCGCCAATAAGCAAGAGCACGATGAAGATGACGATCATCGGGACCTTATCGCCAATCTCATCGACAGAGAACGGAATCAGCGTTGCAACGATAGCCAGAATCAGCTCAATGCAGGGAATAGCCAGCATGACCTTCATCATGGCGCCCTTAAACGGGAACGTAAAGATACGCTCACGGTTGGGGTCGTTCTTACGAAGGTTGAGGAATGCCGGGAACATCGGGATGTAGGTCAGCAGCAGGAAGACAACGGAGGTACCGAAGAGCATCCAGAAGACACCGTTGGAGATGGCGTCGATGGGAACCAGCTGCAGGCACAGCACCAGGGAGGCAACGATGGCGTTGACCAGGTTGGCGCCGTTGGGCATGTCGTCATCCGAGATCATCGAGGCGAAGACCTTGGGCATGTTGCCATGCTCGGCAGCATAGCGAGCGACGGAGTTGACGCCGAAGGACCAGGCAGCCATGTTGGCGAACAGCGTGATCAGGAAGGCGATGCAGATGACCTTAAAGATCATGGAATCGCCCACAATAGTCTGGACAGCGTAGATCATGCCGTAGTCGGGATCGATGGAATCGGCCGACACAGCAGCGCCGATGCCAAAGCCAGCGAACAAGTAGATCACGGCGATGGACAGGCCGCCGACGATGATAGCCTTGGGGATATCGCGAGCGGGATCGGCCATATCGTCGGTCATGGTGCAGATGACCTCGAAGCCCATGAAGTTAAAGATGATGATCGACAGGTAGCCAAGCGCGTTGGTGTTGGTGAGCTCGGGCAAGAAGGTGGCAGCGGACATATCGTTCGCAAAGCCGTTCTCCATGGCGTACCAGATGCCCAAAGCGCCGACGATAACGGCAACGGCAACCTTGATGATGGCGCCGCCGTTCAGGACCCACTCGGAGTCGGCAGCCTTGGAGCGACCCATAAGATAGACGATCCACACAAAGGCAAGGTCGATACCAATCTTGGCAATCAGATTGAACTCGACGCCAAAGACCATGCCCAAAATGTCCGGGAACATAGTGGCCAGCGAGGCAATCCACAGCGGGTAGTTAACCCAGTAGTAGTACGAAATGCGGGCGCCCCACTTGTCGCCCAGGCCATCGCGTACCCAGTCGTAAATGCCACCCTCACCGTCATAGGTAGTGCCGAGCTCGGCAACGACCATGCCATAAGGGAGCAGGAAGGTCAGAATCAGGAAGATCCACCAGAAGAACTGCTGGTTGCCAATGGCAGCAGCAGGTGCGGCGGCCTCGCAAACGAAGACGACGCAGATGATGGTCGAGATGACCGTCAAGAAGGAAAGCTTTTTCTTTCCGTCGCTCATGATGAGCTCCTTCGCTCAGTCTTGGACAAATCGAGGTCCTTAAGATATTAAGGCAATTGCCGGGCCTCGGTGAGCGGGCGACAGGAGACGAGCATCCGCCGCCCGCAAGCGTGCTTCTACGATGAAGTTACGCGGTTTTACCAAACCGCGTAACGGCTCGACGCTGCAAACGCCCCTAAGCGGCAATCTGACGTTCAATCGTCGGTCGCGTACCGAAGTACGCTTCCCTCCTCTTTCACGTCACCTTGCTCGCTTAGGGGCGTTTTCGCTGACCTATGGTCAACCTACGATAATTCCAAGCTGAACGAGTTACTCGCTGTAGCGGGTGGCGATGGCGGCTCGCACCATGCCGGTGCTCATGAGGTAGGTCACCAGGAAGTAGCCGCCGTAGGCTGCCAGGAAGATTGCACAGGTGAGGCCCACGGTGCCGCCGATGCTCATATTTCCGAAAATGCTCACCAGCTCGATGATCACCTTAAGTGCCACAAAGGAGTGTGCCAGGCCCACTGCCAGCGGGAACAGGAAGAATACCGCTTGCTGCGCCATCACCGAATGGCGAATCTGGCGGTCGTCGCAGCCGATCTGTGCCAGCACACGATAGCTGCGGCTGCCGTCGGCCACGTTGGAGAGTTGCTGGATCGACAGAATCGCCGCGCATGCAACGACCAATACAAAGCCGATGTAGATGGCTAGGTAGCTAATAAGACCGTTCATTTGCGCTGCTTGCGCGTACATCTCGGAGCGTGTGATGAAGGTTCCCCACAACCCCGGCTCCTTGCCGTCAACGAGCAGATTGTCGAGCACAGTGTATTTAATACTCTCGTCTGCCTCGGTCGTATCCATCCCCTGTTTGTAGTTAACGAGCAGGCTACTGGAATACGGCTGCAGATTAAGTTGGGACAACAGCTCGTCGGCAACGACGACGGTACCCGGATTACTGCCCATCGCCGAATTGGCGATGGCCGCCGTATCTTCGTCCGACTTATCGGTTGCGGGCTTGAGCTCATGCCCGCCCAAGGTAAGGGCATGGCCGCCAGCCATATACTTGGTGTACATGTCGACCAGCTCGCCGCCCATATCACACGTGAGCAGATACTGGTCGTGACCGATGTGCACCGGCTCCTCGCCCATCATCTGACGCAGTTTGTTGTACTGGCTCGCCGGCGTCACAAACAGACCCATCGTATCGGCATTGCTACCCCCGAACGCCTTGGGAAGCTTTTCGCCCATGGCCTTGCACATTTCACTTGGAGTCACCGAAGGATCCGAACCGCCAAGCGGGTAACTCAGATACGAATCGATTTGCACATGCTCACCGGCAACATCGGCGATATCGACCTTCTTGCCGGTCTCGTCGTTGTTGTCCGCCGACTTGCCCTTGCCGTGCCATGCGGAGTACAAATCGACCGTTGTATCGGCTAGCACCATGCGGTCGGCTTCAGACGGATTGACATATTCTTTGTAGTAGTCGAGCGTATCGGGCGTGTAATAGACATACGTCTGAGACACGTCAACAGGGTTATAGCGCTCCAGGTTTTCGTTCATCACATTGGCAATCGACATACCGCACGTCACCGAGGTGATGGCCAAAAACAGGAGCATCGCGATGACGCCCATCGAAAAGCACACCGTGTTGACCTTGGCCGCAAGCTGGCGCACGGTAAACATGTTGAGGCCGCGCCAATACACGCTGCGCAGGCTCTGCAGCAGCTTGATGAGCATGCCCGAGAGTCCCCAGAACAGGGCAAAGGTGCCCACGGTAACCATAGCGGTCGTAATACCAAACTGGTTCATGGCCTCTTGCAGCTTGCTGTCCGTCGCGGTTAGCGGGAACCCATCACGTAGCAGACGGTAATAGGCCACGCCCACAAGCACCACGCCCACGGCAAAGATGGCAATCGCGATCCAGGGGTTGCGTGTCTTGATGCTCTCGTTGCGACGCTCGGCACCCATAAGCTCGATGAGTTTGGTACGACGCACGGCGCGAAGGTTCAGCAGTAGCGTGAGCACAAACATTACGAGCATGCAGGCAAGGGTCAGATTGAACGCATGCACCGAGAAAAAGAAGTGGAAATTGGCAATCTGTGTCTTAAAGAGCGAGGCCGTAAAGAACGTCATGAGCTGGGAGAGTCCCATACCCAGCACAATGCCGGCGACAAAGGCCACGACCGAGACGATCACGGTCTCGAGCGCCATGATCGTGGCGACGCGCCCGCGCCCCATGCCGAGCACCTGGTACAGGCCAAACTCCTTCTTGCGGCGTTTCATGATGAAGTTATTGGCATACACCATCAAAAAGGCCATGACACCGGCCAAAAAGTACGTCAGGTCGCCGAGCATGCTGCCCATAACCTGCGCCAAGCCCTCTTCATCGATGCCGGCGATGTCGACCTGCATCGAGATGGTGTTAAAGGCATAGAAGACCGTGACGCCCAGGGTGAGCGTCAAAAGGTAGACGAGGTAGTCGCGGCCGGCGCGGCGGACGTTGCCCCAAGCGAGTTTACAGAGCATCGGAGCCCTCACCGCCCATCATGGCAACGACCTCCATAATGCGGTCGAAGAACTCTCGGCGGTCGGTGTCGCCGCGGCGCAGCTCGGTGAAGATCTTGCCGTCGCGGATAAACAGCACACGGCTCGTGTAGCTGGCGGCAAAGCTGTCGTGCGTGACCATGAGCACGGTGGCGCGCAGGCGGCGGTTGAGGGCCTCTAGGCTCTCGAGCAACAGGCGGGCGCTTTTGGAGTCGAGGGCGCCGGTAGGCTCGTCGGCCATGATCATGGTGGGGTCGGTGACGAGCGCGCGAGCCGCGGCAACGCGCTGCTGCTGGCCGCCGGACATCTGGTAGGGATACTTGTCGAGCACCTGACTGATGGACAGGCGCGCTGCCACATCCTGCACGCGGGTCGAGATCTCTGCCGAGTTTGTGCGGGCAATGGTGAGCGGCAGGGCGATGTTCTCGCGTGCCGTGAGCGTATCGAGCAGGTTGGAGTCCTGGAAGATAAAGCCCAGCTCCTCGCGGCGGAACTGCGAAAGCTTAGCCTGCTTCATGCGTGTTACGTTCTGCCCGTTGATGCGGATCGTGCCGCTCGTGGCGCTATCGATGGTCGACACGCAGTTGAGCAACGTCGACTTGCCCGAGCCCGAAGCGCCCATGATGCCAACAAATTCACCGCGGTTGACGGTAAAGCTGACGTCGTTGAGCGCACGGGTCACGTTGCCCAGCGCTCCATATACCTTTTCGAGATGCGCGACCTCCAGTACCGGGGTCGCCATGTGCGTGGTTTGCATACCGAGTCCTTTCTTGCGATTAGTCTACGGCATCTATAGTCGCAAGAAGACGAGTCGGCTACCATCGATATGGCTTACGCTTGCCTTACCGTTGTGTAAGGTAGGGCAGCCAGCCTGCCGCGTGTTGATATTGAGAGAGGACTCCTGTTGAAGACTGTTCATGTTGCCGCTGGGATCATTCGCAAGGATGGATCTGACGAGCTGCTTGCCGTGCAGCGCGGCTATGGCAACATGCAGGGACTTTGGGAGTTTCCCGGTGGCAAGCTCATGCGCGGCGAGTCGCCCGAGGACGCCGTACGCCGCGAGCTCATGGAAGAGCTGCAGGTAAAAGTCACCAACCTGCGCGATTTCTACACCGTTGAGTATGACTACCCCGATTTTCATCTCTCCATGGAGTGCTACTACTGCTCGCTCGCCGATGAATCCGATGAGCCCCAGAAACACGACCGCCAGCTCGATATCCGCTGGATTCCGCGCACCTCGCTTGCCACGGTGGAATGGATGCCCGCCGACAAAGGGCTTATCGATGCTCTGATTGAGTTGAAGGAAGATCGGCTTGAGGCCAACGGCGCCGCCAACGACGCCGAGGCCGCCACGACCGACGAGCCCGCCACCAAACCCAAGCGCGCACCTAAGCGCCGCAGCAAAAAACGTCCCAAGCCCGGTCTGCTCGACGGCATCGACACCTCGGACCTCTCCGCCGACGAGCGTGAGCTCGTGCGCCGTCGCGCCGCCATCAAAAAGTCCATGAAGGGCAACAAGCGCGCCAACACCAAACCCGAGCTACTCGTACGACAGCGCCTGCGCGCAGCAGGCCTTACGGGCTATCGCTTGGAATGGAAGGTTCCCGGCAAGCCCGATATCGCCTTTCCCGGGCGCAAGATCGCCATCTTCGTCAACGGCTGCTTTTGGCACCGCTGCCCCAAGTGCAACCCGAGCCAGCCCAAGCGCAACGTTGAGTTTTGGGAGGCAAAGTTCCGTCGCAACGTCGAGCGCGACCGCGCTGCCATCAACGCACTTACCCAAATGGGCTGGACGCGCATCACCATCTGGGAATGTGAGCTCAAAAAGGACCGCATCGACGCCACCATGGAAAAGGTCATCGAGCAGGTGCGCGCCGCAGAGCCGCAGCGCTAGGAGCGAGCCGTCCACACGCCCCACACAGGCGAGCCACATCCACGTCACAAACCTTAGAAAGCCCTTAAGCTCAAAACCTTTCAAGAGTGTTACTCGATACCTCTGACCTGCAGTTTCATCGTAACATCAAACCAGGTTAAGCCTTTCTTTAGCGCTTCTTTGCAGCAGCCGCGGCATAATACTGCCAACGCACGGGACCTAGCAGCACACCCCGTGCGCAACCTTTTGGTGGACATCGAGGAGGCCGCATAAGCATGCATTCTTCCAATGACGCAGCACAGCAGCCATCCCTAAAACATGCAGACCTTTTCTCCTTCCCCCCGACACAGAGAAACGGCCTCCTCGACTCCCCCACCACAAAAGCAAAACGCTCAACCGATCAGAATCTCAACCTGCGAGCATCCTTCGAAAAGCTCCAAGCAGCCCTAAACAAGTCATTCCCCAACCAAGCCCGGGCATACTAGCCCCTCATCAACAA
>DXLQ01000140.1:0-3463 GCA_019414685.1 Collinsella sp.
CTCGGCCACGTTGGCGTCGGGGTTTTGGCATAGGATGTCGAGCAGCTCGATAAAGTCGCGAATGACCTCACGCGGCGTCAGATGCGTGTCAGCTCCCACGCGGCCGAACTCGATCTTGAGGAAGTCCACCAAGTCGTTCTCGGTAAGCGTGGGCGTCCAGCCAAAGTAGCCGGCATGGATCTGCATGAGTTTTTCGATCAGCACCAGCAACTCCTCGTAGGTGAGTGGCTGCAGGCGGATGATGGGCGCGAGCATGTCCTTAAGATCCTCGCGTGCAAAGCGGCCTTGAGCGAGTCGGCTGCGCAGGGCCTCGTAGGAGAACACGCCACGGCGGCGGTCTTCGATGGAGGTTGGCGTGCCGCCCATGATCATGCCCAGGTACTGCGCCTTGCCCTGGAGCGTGTCGTTGTACATGGTCAGGATCTTCTCGTAGTTGTATTGGCGTGTGATGGCGTTGGGAATCTTATACAGATTCACGAGCTCGTCGATGAGCACCAGCATGCCCTTGTAGCCGCTGCAGACCAAAAAGCGCGCAATGAGCTTAACGTAGTCGTACCAGTCGTCATCGCTGATGATGGTCGAGGAGCCCAGCTCGGCGCGAGCCTCGCTCTTGGTGCGGTATTCGCCGCGGATCCATTTGGTCACGCGGCTCATAGCTTCTTCGTCGTCCTCGGATACGGCCGCGCGGTAGCGGCGGAGCATGCGGGTGAAGTCGAAGCCGTGGACCATTTCCTCGAGCGGGGCCAGTTGGGCATTGACGGCCGACTCGTCGACGTCGGCACACGAGGCGACCCAGCGATCCAGAATAAGGTTGAGCGCACCGCCCTCAGGGCGCGTCTTGGTCGATATGTTGCGGATGAGCTCACGGTAGGTGGCAAGGCCCTGTCCCTGGCCGCCCTGCAGACGGCGCTCAGGGGATAGGTCGGCATCGGCCACGACGAATCCCTCGCCCATGGCGTGCGTGCGGATCGTCTGGAGCAAAAAGCTCTTGCCGGCGCCGTAGCGACCGACTAGGAAACGGAAGCTTGCGCCGCCATCGGCGATGAGGCTCAGGTCGGTGAGCAGAGCGCGAATCTCGACCTCTCGCCCCACGGTGATATAGGGAAGGCCGATGCGCGGGACAACGCCGCCCTTGAGCGAGTTGAGAATGACGGCGGCGACGCGCTTGGGCACGCGGGGTGCTGCGGATGCGGTATCACTCATGGTCTAAGTATCCTCTCACGTCTGCTTCGTAGTCCTCGATAATGCGCGGTCCTGCCGCGCCAAATTCAATTACGGTGTCACCCACCAGGTCAAAGAGCGCTTCGTTGATGCTGTCGACGAGCATGTCTTCACTCTTGCTCGACTTTGCCACCGCCGATGCCGTCTGCGCTGCGTTTTGCTCGAGTAGTGCTCGAAGATAGGCGTTTGCTGCAGGATTGAGTGCGGACGCAGTGTCGGCGGGCGTGGGCGCTGGTGCGAGGAGCGGGGCTACGACGCCAAACTGCTCGGTGGAGATGGTCGGCTCGCTAGCCTCGTCCTGCTGCATGGTCGTCGCGACTGGCTCGGCGATCGTGTCGGCCACGGGCTCGGCTTCCCGTCGTTCGGCAACTGCCGCCTCGACATCCGCAAGCGTGCCGTCCTCGCGCTCCTCGTCGATCAAAAGCGCCTCGCGCGTTTGTGCGGCGGCGCTCCGAATGTGCCCCAGCTGGCTCAGGTCGATATCGATCTTGACGGGCTGATGCGCGGCATCCCATGAAAGCCATGCCGTGATCTCGTCGTCGATAATCTTAGCCAGATATTTGGGAACCTTCTCTTCCTTAAGGGGATGGCCGGGATCCAGTGCCAAGCGCAGGCGCTGATCACAAGCGCGCATCATCTCGCCGAGCTTGCTGCTCTTTTGCCTGCTGCCGTGAATCCGCATGCATTCCCAAAAGCCATTCTGGCAGCGGTAGATGTGAATGGGGTCTAGGCGATATTCGCAGTCCTCGTGGCGCTCGGGCGCAAAGAACACGGCCGAGGCAAACATGGTGTAGGGCATGGCCGTCTCCTCCCCAAACAAGCTCGCTACGATGCCAGTCTTTCGGTGCGTGTCATAGTAGCGCGCCATACGGACATACACGGCGCATGCCACGTGGCGCAGGTCGCGATGGTGGGAACGGTCGAGCCGTGAGTTATTCAGGTTGTACGTCGAGAGTGCGTCGATGGCAGCCATGAGCCGCTCCTCATGCGCCTCATCGGGCGGAAGGGGAAGCGTGGGCTCGGAGGTCTTACGACGCGCAGGCGGCAGGTCCGACGGCGCCGGTGCGGGTACAAGGTCTTGCGCTGCGCGGCGCAGCTCGATGAGGGCGTTGTCGAATGCGACGGTTTTAGAGTCGCGAAGCAGCTTGGGGTCGAGCTCATGGAACACGGCGTAGTCCTGCAGCCACACGCGTGCGAACCGATCGATGCCGGGTTCAAAGGCGCGATAGGCATCCCAAAAGGCCTTGATCTTGCTAAAGCCATCGAGCGGGTCATCAACGCCAATGCCGCAGATCAATTCGTAAAGATAAAGAAAAGCAAACGAGGTCGATGTCTCCTCGATATTGCCGCGGCGCACTTGGGCACGCCAGGTAAAGTAGCCGCGCAACTGTCGATCGCTCATGGCATTGTAGGTGGGAAAGTACGACTTAAAGGTGCCGTTGTAGGGGCAATCGTCCTCGAAGTCGGCCATCAGCAGGCCTTGGCGGTAAAAGAGCTCCGCCTCCGATAGCCAACGTCCCGCGCCGCCTTTGGGATCCTCTTGCCAGCGTGATATCTCGCGCATCTTGCGGTACTGGTCGGGGAGGAAGTTCTGCATCTGACGACCGGTCTTGAGAATCGGCTCGTCAGCATAGATTTCGTTTGAGAAGCGGGCGGACTGATGGGTCCGGGCCTCGGCCATAATGCGCTCGATGAGCATCTTGACGTCCTGGTCGGCCACCGCTCCTCCTCTCGAACGCAGCTACGGTGACCTCATATCATAGCACAGCATCAAACAGATGTTCGAGATGCCACTGCGTAGATAGATTTAGAACAGGAGGGCGTAGATGACCGCCACGACGACGGAGGGGAGCATGTTGGCCGTGCGGAAGGTCTGAGGCCGAATAAGGTTAACGCCGACGCAGAAGATGAGCATGGAGCCCACAAGCGAAAGGCTGTCGAGGGCTGCGGTGGTCATGATGGGGGAGAGTGTGCCGGCAAAAAGCGTGATCGTGCCCTGGAATACGGCAACGGGCAGGGCCGAGAAGATGCAGCCGCGGCCAAGCGAGGCTGTCATAGTGCAGACGATGATGCAGTCCAGCGCGCCCTTCAGGGCAAGCGTGGACCAGTCGCCGAGCAGACCGTCCTGAATCGATCCTACGATGGCCATGGCGCCGATACACACGGTGAGCGATGTCGAGACAAAGGCATTGGTGAACTCGTTGTCACCCTCGCTGCCGGTTTTGCGCTTGAGCCATTCGCC
>DXLQ01000141.1:0-3317 GCA_019414685.1 Collinsella sp.
CCGATGAGGATGGCATCGAAGAAGGCCGCGTACGGCTCGGGGTTGTACACCGAGGGGCCGCCGGCGATGATGATGGGGTCGTCTTCACCTCGGTCGGCCGCTAACAGCGGAATGCCAGCGAGATCGAGTGCCTCGAGGAAGTTCGTCACCGCCATCTCGTGCGGCACATGCAGACCGACGATATCAAACGAAGCGACCGGCGCTGCACCCTCGAGCGAGAGCAGCGGAATGCCCGCCTCGCGCATAGCGTCACCCATATCGGGCCACGGCACATAGCCACGCTCGCAGGAGATGCCCTCGGCCTGGTTAAGGATGTTGTAGAGGATGGCGATGCCCTGGTTGGGCAAACCAACCTCGTACACATCCGGGTAGATCAGGCAGCAACGGTAGTCGGCATCGGCCTTGGAAAGCGTGCCCCACTCGTGATCGATATAGCGGCTCGGCTTTTCGACCTTGGCGAGCAGCGGCTCAATTAAATGAAAGCAGTCTTGATACGGAACGCGCAACAGAAAACCCCTAAGCAGCGAGATCGGATGCGTCTTGGTAGGACGCCATAGGACGGGTAGCGCCCGCGACCGTGGTCACCAGATCGCGAACGCGGGAGAACGTGGCAGTGACCACCTCGTTGGCACGGCTGTAGTCGACATCGCGCTCGTAGAGCGAAACAAGCGCACGGCCCATGCCATAGGTGCCCGCGGCAGCAGTGAGCGCCTTAACGGCAAACCCAATATGCGGCGTCTGCTTGACGAGCGCGCGGGTGACCGCGCGGATCACAAGACCGCCGGCAAGCACGCCCGCGACCTCGTAGCCGCGCTCAGGCTTAATGCCGCGTCCAAAGACGGCAGCGAGCTCAAAGAGCATACCCACCTGCGCCAGCGCCATAACGGGATAATCGGCGCCCGGCAAAAACACCAGCGCACCGGTCGCCATATTGGTGAGCGCGCACGAGGTGATGATACGATTAGCTGCCGCGATGCGCATAAAGGCAAAGTTCGCCGCAAAAGCCGTTTCCTTGTCGGTGCGATCGAGAATCCAGCGGGCAAGCGTCTCGAGCAGATACGTCTTATCGGTTGCCGCCACCACGCCGAGCATGGGCGTGGACTCCTCGATAAACGGCACCTCCACAGCAGACTCGGCAAGCACGCACACGGGCGCGCCGGCGATCACGAGCTCCTGCACGGCACTCTCCAGGCGGTCGGAACCACACGAGAGCACCAGTACCACATCGGTATCGGTCTTTGGAGCAATTCGCTCCTCCCCCAGACGCTCGACGCGCACAATGCCCGAGGTCGTCTGCGGCACAAAGGCGTCACGCACCGTCTCGGCCAGAAAGCGCGAGGCGGACGAATCCAGATAGACCGAGACGCGCACCGGCGTATCGGAATCCTTCTTAACGGACGCGCCCATCTTAAAAGCGCGGGTCAGCTTATCTACGGGAATTTTCATAGCAAACCCCTCCAGCGGTTACGCGGCGCCCGAACGATGCCGCCATATGGATTGTACGATACCCACCGTCAGCAGCTGAATCATCATCGAAGACGAACCGAAGCTAATAAACGGTAGCGGAATACCGGTAATCGGCATCATGCCGATGCACATGCCGATGTTTTCGAAGGTCTGGAACGCCCACATGCCAACGATGCCCACACACGATAGGCGCAAGAACAGCGACTCACACTTAAAGGCGACGCGAATCGTCGAAAAGATCAGCAGCACGTAGAGGCATAGGAGCAAAAAGGAACCGCAAAAGCCAAAGGTCTCGGACAGGAAGGCGAAGACGAAGTCGGTGTGGAACTCAGGCAGAAAGCCGCCGGCCGACTGCGTCGCATGGCCCAAACCCTTACCAAAGAAGCCGCCCGAGCCAACGGCGATAAGCGACTGCTGCAGGTTGTAGGCATCGTCCGAATCGGCATTATCGGGGTCGATAAAGACCGTCAGGCGGTTCATCTGATACTGCTTGATGAGCACATCGTGGCCGAGCAACGAATCAAAGACCGAATCGAGCGCCAGGACGAGGGCCACCAGGCCCACGAGCAGGGCCAGGGTCGACAGCACCCATTCGCGGCGTGCACCGCTCATGCAGATGACGATGGCGCCCGAGACCAGCACGACCAGGCCCGAGCCCAGGTCGCCCATGGCGACGACGGCCAAAAACGGAATGGACAGCATGCCGCAGAGCTTGACGTAGTCGCGAACGGTATCGATGCGGCCGTTATACTGCGAGCCAAGCGTGGCGATAAAGAAGATGGTGATGAGCTTGGCAAGCTCAACCGGCTGGAATGTCAAGCCGATACCGGGAATCTTGATCCAGCCCGTCATGCCCAGACCGCCCGTATAGGACAGGCCCGGAATCTTGGGCGAGAAGATCACAATAAGGTCAATGACGAGCAGCGCCGTCGAGAAGTTAGAGATGCCGCGCAGATCGGTACGCCAGACGAGCACCGCAAGCACCGCGCCAATGCCAATGCCCAGCAGGTGGCGCGAGAATGAGGCGTCGGCCTTAAACTGTGACGCCGACCAAATAATGATGGCGCCATAGGCAACGAGCGCGACGGTAGCCAGCAGCACACCGATATGCACCTTTTGGCGAAACGTACCGCGCGAGGCCGAAAGTTGCTTGTTGACGCGGTCCAGGCTGCTGCGAGAGCCGGTCTTGGTTGAACGGAACAGATCCGCCGGAGAAAAATCCATCGCAACCTCCTATCGAACCGAAGAATCGCCCGAGGCCGAAGAGGTATCGGGCTCGTCATAAATCGCGCCGAGCACGTCGCGCACGACATGCATCGCGGTATCTGAGCCACCGCCGCCCTGCTCCAGGACAGTAGCGATGACATACTTGGGATCATCGGCCGGCGCATAGGCGCAGAACCACGCGTATTCGTCCTCGCCGCTTTTCTCGCCCGTGCCCGACTTGCCGTATACCTGCGGCGTCAGGGTGCCAAAGTGAGCCGCCAGGGACGTCGATGCCGTGTAAATCACGTCGTGCATGCCGTTGCGAACAAGAGCCAAATCCGAATCGCTGTTGATCTTGGCCTCCAAGCGCTTCTTCTTGCCTTTGCCGTTGTACTTATAGGCATCGCCGTCGCCATCGCGCGACACGGCAGACAAAAACACGTGAGGCACGTACTGCTTACCGCCGTTGGCAAGGCCCATGTAGGCGCATGCCATCTGCAGAGGCGTCACCAAAATGTCGCCCTGGCCGATGGCAATGTTGGTCATATCGCCGGCATTCCACTTGCGGTCCTCGGCAGAGGCGTCGGTAAAGTACGACTCTTTCCACTCGGCATCGGGAATACGGCCCGCGCCCTCACTCGGCA
>DXLQ01000142.1:0-3298 GCA_019414685.1 Collinsella sp.
TGTCGTGTAGGAATTACGTAGACAAAAAGGAGGTTATGTGATGGTAAGTATTGTTCTTGCTAGCCACGGGGACTTGGCAGCTGGAATCAAGCAGACGGGCTCGATGGTCTTTGGCGATCAGCCGTCTGTGGCCGTGGTCTCGCTCGAGCCGAGCATGGGCCCCGACGACTTCCGTGCTAAGGTCGAGGAAGCAATCGCTTCCTTCGAGGACCAGGAGCAGGTGCTCTTCCTCGTTGATCTGTGGGGCGGCACGCCGTTCAACCAGATTAGCGGGCTCATCGAGGGCCATGATTCCTGGGCTATCGTCACCGGTGTCAACCTGCCTATGCTCATCGAGGCATATTCGCAGCGCTTTGATGCAAAGAACACTGCACATGCGATCGCAAAACATCTCGTGACTGAGGCTAAGGCTGGCGTGCGCGTCAAGCCCGAGTCTCTGGAGCCCGAGGAGAAGAAGCCGGCTACGGCCGCCGCTGCTCCTGCAGGCGCCATCCCTCCGGGAACGGTCATCGGCGACGGGCACATCAAGATTGCCCACGTCCGTATCGACACCCGTCTGCTGCATGGTCAGGTGGCCACCACGTGGACCAAGCAGATCAACCCCAACCGCATCATCGTGGTTTCCGACGGCGTTGCTCACGACGAGCTCCGCAAGACCATGATCGAGCAGGCTGCCCCTCCGGGAGTCCATGCCAACGTCGTGCCTATCAAGAAGATGGCCGAGGTCGTCAAGGACACGCGTTTTGGTGACACCAAGGCCATGCTGCTCTTCGAGAACCCGCAGGATCTGCTCAAGGCCATCGAGGCCGGCGTCGACATCAAGGAAGTCAACATCGGTTCCATGGCTCACTCCAAGGGCAAGGTCGTCGTCACCAACGCCGTCGCTATGGGCGATGACGACGTTAAGACCCTCGAGGCCCTCAAGGCCAAGGGCGTCAAGTTCGAGGTCCGCAAGGTTCCTTCGGATGCCTCCGAGGATCTCGACGCCATGTTGAAGAAAGCTAAGGCCGAACTGGCCGCTCAAGCATAGTAAAGGAGGGTCCGATACATGTCTGCAATCACTATTCTGCTTGTTGCGATTGTCGCGTTGCTTGCCGGTATGGAAGGCATTCTGGATGAGTTCCAGTTCCATCAGCCGCTCGTGGCATGCACGCTTATCGGTCTCGTAACCGGTCACCTTCAGGAGGGCATCCTCCTGGGCGGTTCGCTCCAGATGATGGCCCTTGGCTGGGCTAACGTCGGCGCCGCCGTCGCGCCTGACGCCGCTCTGGCCTCGGTCGCTTCTTCGATCATCATGGTGCTCGCCCTCAACGGCGGCGCCACTGATTCGGCCAAGGCCGTTACCGCGGCCATCGCCGTCGCCGTCCCGCTGTCGGTCGCTGGTCTGTTCCTGACCATGATCTGCCGTACCATTGCTACCGCTATCGCTCACGCCATGGACGGTTGCGCCGAGAAGGGCGACTTCTCCGGCATCGAGCGCTGGCAGTACGCTGCCATCCTCATGCAGGGCCTTCGTATCGCCATCCCGGCAGTACTTCTGTGCGTTATCCCGGCCGAGGCTGTTACCAACGCGCTTAACGCTATGCCCGACTGGCTGTCCGGCGGCATGGCCGTCGGCGGCGGCATGGTCGCTTCCGTCGGTTACGCCATGGTCATCAACATGATGGCCACCAAGGAGACCTGGCCGTTCTTCATCCTCGGCTTTGTCCTTGCTGCCATCCCTCAGCTCACGCTGATCGCCCTTGGCCTCATCGGCATCTCCCTTGCCCTCATCTACCTTGGCCTTAAGGATCTGGCCAAGCAGGGTGGCGGCACGGGCGGTGGCTCCGGCGACCCGCTCGGCGACATTCTGAACGATTACGAGTAGGAGGGGAGTGATACATATGGCAGAGAACAAGATTCAGCTCACCAAGGCTGACCGTAAGAAGGTTTGCTTCCGTCATCAGTTCCTTCAGGGCTCGTGGAACTACGAGCGTATGCAGAACGGCGGCTGGTGCTTCGCAATGATCCCTGCGATCAAGAAGCTCTACACCAGCAAGGATGACCAGATTGCCGCGCTTAAGCGCCACCTGGAGTTCTATAACACCCACCCCTATGTTTCCGCCCCCGTCATTGGCGTTACCCTCGCCCTCGAGGAGGAGCGCGCCAACGGTGCTCCGATCGATGACGTCGCCATCCAGGGCGTCAAGGTCGGTATGATGGGCCCGCTCGCCGGCGTCGGTGACCCCGTCTTCTGGTTCACCCTTCGCCCGATTCTGGGCGCTCTGGGCGCTTCCCTGGCCATGTCCGGCAGCATCGTCGGTCCGTTGCTGTTCTTCTTCGCGTGGAACATCATCCGTTACGCTTTCCTGTGGTACACACAGGAGTTTGGCTACAAGGTCGGCTCCTCTATCGCCAAGGACCTCTCCGGCGGTCTGATGGGCAAGGTCACCGAGGGCGCTTCCATCCTGGGTATGTTCATCATCGGCGCCCTGGTCGAGCGCTGGGTGTCCATTTCCTTCACCCCGATCGTCTCCACGGTCAAGCAGTCTGCTGGCGCCTTTATCGACTGGGCTAGCCTGCCTTCCGGTTCCGAGGGTATCAAGGAAGCGCTGACGATGTACAACTCCGTCGGTGCTACCGCCCTTGATCAGATGAAGGTCACCACGCTCCAGGGTAACCTCGATCAGCTCATCCCCGGCCTTGCCGCCGTGTGCCTGACCCTGCTGGTCTGCAAGCTCCTCAAGAAGAAGGTCAGCCCGATCGTCATCATCCTGGCTCTCTTCGCCGTCGGCATCATCGGTCGCTTCTGCGGCTTCATGTAAGCACGCTTCGGCTTAAGACCGAGAGTTGCTAGGTAAGGGCTTTTGAGCCATTGAAACGGACCGCACCCGGTGGGTACACTGGATGCGGTCCGATTGTTTTTATTGGAGGGCGAGGCGCGTATGGCGCAATCTCAGAACAGCACGGTCGATCTGGCAACGCCGGCAACCTGCCTGATGGGGCTTACCAGCCACGGTAACGTGATGGTGGGCAATAAGGCGTTTGAGTACTATAACGAGCGCAATCCCGAGGATTATATTCAAATCCCGTGGGACGAGGTCGACTATATTGCCGCCGAGGTTTTGCGCGGCACCAAGAAGATTACGCGTTTTGCCATCTTCACCAAGGACAACGGTCACTTTACGTTTTCGACGCGCGACGACAAAGAGACGCTTCGCGCGGTCCGCAAGTACGTCGACGAGAATAAGCTCGTGCGTTCGCCCGACTTTATCGATGTGACGGCCAAGGGCGCCAAGAGCATCCCCTCCGTCATCAA
>DXLQ01000143.1:0-3289 GCA_019414685.1 Collinsella sp.
TTCCAAACGCGCTCGGCAATGCGCTTGACCAGCGCGATCTTTGCCCATTGCTCATCCTCGGTCAGCTTGTTGCCAATCTCGCAGCTGGCAAAGCCACACTGCGGAGACAGATACAGGTTCTCGAGCGGCACGTACTTTGCCGCCTCGCGGATGCGCTCGACGATAACATCCTCGTTCTCGAGCTCTGCCGCCTTGGTGGTCACCAAGCCCAGCACGACCTTCTTGCCGGGAGCAACGTACTTGAGCGGCTCAAAACCACCGGCGCGGGGCGTGTCGAACTCCAGATAGAACGCGTCAACGTCCTCATGCGCAAACAGGTACGGCGCGATGGGGTCGTAGCCGCCCTCAAAAGCGTAGGTGGAGTGGTAGTTGCCGCGGCATACATGCGTGTTGATAACCAGATCGTCGGGCTTGCCCTCGATGGCGGCATTGTTGAGCGCCACGCCCAACTCGCTTACCTTTTGCAGGTCGACCGGGCTCATGCCGGTTTTGGCAACAAAATCGGTATCGCAGTAGATGCCCCAGGTGCAGTCATCAAACTGGATGTTGCGGCAGCCCGCGGCATACAGGTCAGCAATCACGGTGCGGTATGCTGCGGCAATGGCACCGACGAGCTCTTCGTCGGTCTTGTAGACGGCGTGCAGACTCTCCTGCTGGCCATCGCAGCGGTCGAGTGTGACTTCGGAGAACGTCTGGATCGGCGCCGGAATGGTCTGGCGCGCGACCTGGCCCTCTCCCTCGAGCGACTTGATAAATTTGAAGTGCTCGACGAACGGATGATTCTCGCCGCTAATGGGACCGGTTACCACGGCGGTGTCGGCGGTAGTCTCCTCATCGTGGAACATGTAGCCCGTGCGCGAGGCGCGGCGCTCAATGCCGTTGAGGCCCCACATAAAATCGAGGTGCCAGTAGCTGCGGCGGAACTCGCCATCGGTAATCACCTGCAGGCCGGCAGCCTTCTGCTTGGCCACTAAGTCGCGGATGGCCTCGTCCTCGACGGCCTTAAGGCCGGAAGCGTCGAGTTTACCCGCGACATAGGCGGCACGGGCGTCCTTTACAGCCTGCGGACGAAGAAAACTGCCGACGATATCGGCACGAAACGGCGCGTTCGGTTGAATCGAAGTGCTCATAGATATCTCCCTTTGCATTGGTTGCTTTACTGGGACAGAGTATGAGCGCTCATATGGACATCGTAAAATATATGTTTATAACAGTTTGATATAGATGCTTCCTATATCAGTTTGGACTGCCATAAAGAGATTTGACCCGTGCAGAACGCAGCAGTCTAGATGTGCTGACGAATCGCTTCGATATAGGCCTGCCCGTAGCGCGTAAGTGTCGTGTTCTTGCGCGTGATGATGCCGATCTCCATGTACTCGTCTACATCGAGCGGAATGGAGATAATGCCGGGGCCGTTAAGTTCATGGCTGATCACGCCCGAACAAACCGTGTAGCCGTTAAGGCCCATGGCCAGATTGAACAACGTCGCACGGTCGCGCACGCGGATATTCTTGCGGCGCTCAAAGGTCGAGGTCAGCTCCTCGGAATAGTAAAACGAGTTGTAGCTGCCCTGCTCATAGGACAGGAACGGGTAGTCCTCGAGATCTTCGAGCGTCACGCTGGCGTGGTCCGCCAGTGGATGGTCGGCGCATACAAAGACATGCGGCGTGGCGCAGAAGAGCCCCTCGAATACGAGTTCGTTGGCGGCGAGCATGCGCTCGATGACCTCGCGGTTATGCTCGGATAAGTACAGGATGCCCAGTTCACTTTTCATATGCGCGACGTCCTCGATAATCTCGTGAGTCTGTTCCTCGCGCAGAGTAAAGTCGTAACGCGCGGCATCGAACTCGCGGATCACGTCAACAAACGCGTTAACGGCAAAGGAATAATGCTGACAGCTCACACTAAAATGCGGCACCTGCTCGGATGCGCTCTTGTACTTACCCTCGAGCAAATCGGCCTGGTCGAGCACTTGGCGCGCGTAGCCCAAAAAGGTCTCGCCCTCCTCGGACACAATGACGCCCTTGTTGGTGCGCTCAAAGATGTGTACACCCATCTCGTTTTCGAGATCGCGAATTGACGCGGTAATCGAAGGCTGCGACACAAAGAGCCGGCGCGAGGCCTCGGTGATGCTGCCGCATTCGGCAACTTTGACGACATATCTGAGCTGCTGGAGCTTCATGGCTTTCTCCCTAGACGTTCGTGACGTCGAAACCCGTCGCGTCCATCTGACGCATAAACGACGGCATCTCCCCCGTCGCGGCGCAGGCGGCAATCTGATGCAGAGCCCCGGCAACCGCATCATCTGCCGCAGCGCCGATATGCCAGCGCGCGGCAGCCGTGACGGCCTCGTTGGCATTGGCGACTGCAACGGAATTGGGAACGGCATCGATCATGGGCAAATCGTTATCGGAATCGCCGAATACGGCCACCTCGTCGGGCGTCAGGCCCAAAGCGCGCGCCAGCTCCAGCGCAGCACAGCCCTTGTCCCAGCCGGTCGGAAGAACGTCGAACAGGCGCACGCGGTTGTTGGGAAACACGAGCGAGAGCTCCGGCACCTCGGCGGCAACACGCTCGCGCAGCTCGGCGAGCTCCTCGCGCGAACGGGCACTCCAGATATTCGCCTTGTATACCGGGGCATCGTCAACGACAGGGCGACAGGGAGCCTCTTCGCCCTTGAGCCACGCGTTGCCGCCTGACTCCATGGCGCGACGCACACGCTCGGGATCGCTTGTCACGCAATAGGCGTCGTTGTCCCAAAAGTCATCACCCAGACGGTAGACCTTCAAATAGGTATCGTCGGTCTCTTGCTCCAGGTAGTCGGCCAGGCGCATAAGGGCATCGTTATCAGTTGCGCGCGAGGCAACCGCCTCGCCATCGACAAACATCACCTGGCCGTTGCAAAACGCACCGGTCGAGAAGCACTCGGAGCGATTGCGGAACATCCAGCTCATCGCGGACGGCTGGCGACCCGAAACCGGGCCAAAATGCAGGCCCGCCGCCTGCATGGCATGAATGCCCTCGATGGCGCAGTCGCTGGCGCCATCGTGTCCAGCAGGAATCAGCGTATCGTCCATATCGGTCAGCACAAGTTTGATCATAAGGTCCCCTCGGTCATTCTTTATCCCGTCTATTGTAACGACCTGCCAATAAGGGACAGGTTTATCTTGGCAGGTTTTATCTGGGAAAATGCAGCGCCCCTGTTGCCACCTGCCAAAATAAACCTGTCCCATATTGGCAGGTGCGCTAGTATAGGGAACAACAGATTCGATGCGGGAGTGCCGGCGGT
>DXLQ01000144.1:0-3237 GCA_019414685.1 Collinsella sp.
GGAAGGAGACTGATTATGAAGCTGAAGAAGCTTGGCGCATTTGCCGCCACGGGTGCTATGGCGCTCGCCCTCGCTCTGACGGGCTGCGGCTCGTCCAACGCCACCTCTGGTTCTAATGCCGGTTCCAGCAGCTCTGACGACGCTAAGGTCGAGAAGGTCGACGGCTCCAAGGAGTACGCGCTCGTCAAGGACGGTACGCTGACCGTCGGCACCTCTGCCGAGTACGCTCCGTTTGAGTACAAGGATGACAACGGCGATTATCAGGGCTTTGACCTTGAACTCATCAAGGCTATCGGCGACAAGCTGGGCCTGGATGTCGAGTATGTCAACAATGACTTTGACACGCTGGTTCCGGGCGTCGCTTCGGGCGCCAAATATGACGTCTCCATCGCGGCTATCACCGACACGCCCGAGCGCGAGAAAGAAGTCACTTTCTCCGATTCCTACTACATGGACGATCAGGCTATCGTGACCAAGGTCGATAACGCCGACATCACGGCCGACAACTACAGCGAGAAGCTCAACAACGCCGATGCTACCATCATCGTCCAGTCTGGCTCGACCGCCGAGTCCTTTGCCCAGGAGAACTTCCCCAAGGCCAAGATTGTCCCCTACAAGGACGCCACCGAGTGCTTCAGCGCCCTGCAGTCCGATAAGGGCGACGCCGTAGTCACCAACCGCTCCGTTGCCAGCCAGCTGACCGCCGAGCAGTTCAACACCTGCCAGACCATTAAGCAGATTAGCACCGGCGAGGAGTACGCCATCGCCATCAACCAGGGCAACACCAAGCTCAAGGACGACATCAACCAGGCCATCAAGGACCTGACCGACGACGGTACCGTTGACGCCCTCATGGCTAAGTACAACATCAAGTAAAATAGCTACTTGATTGCTCACGGGCCCTTTCCGTTTTGGCGGAGAGGGCCTTTGCGCTTCTCTTGACGGAGAGTATTTCCGTCTCGTTTTGCCGGCAACTTCTACGATAGGAGCCACCTTGTCTCGACTGAACAAAGGGGCCGCGGAGCAGCGTTTTCCACTGCCCGCCTTGCTCCAAAAGCTAGTCTGCGTCATGGCCGTGGCGCTTGCGCTGGTGTGTGTGGGGGCATATGCGCCCACGACCGCCCAGGCGCTTGAGACCGCAAAGATTACCGCCCGACCCAACACCGGTTCGGGCAGCGCTGTGGTCGGCGGTACCGAGACGCGCATTACCTGGGAGGTCCAGGCCGATGCCGACGAGGAGCTGAGCGGTCTTTCTTTGACGTTTGTCGACGGCACGACGTTTGGTACCGATGACACGCGATTGACGATGCTCTCGGGCGAGGACCTCATGGATCGTACGCCCATGAAACCCACGTGCAAGGCTGATGGCCAGACGCTCAAGATTGACTTTGGCGAGACGGCGCCTGCCGGCGGCTTTTTCCGTGTCGAGGTTTACGGCGTGACCTTCCCCGTCGAGGGCGGCGATGAGGCCTTTAGCGGCACCTACACTTTGGCCGATGGCTCGACCAAGAAGATCTCCAAGATTCCGTCGGTGGAGATCAAGGGCGTGACGGCCTTCGATAACTTCCTGGCCGATCTTAAGGAGCAGCCGTGGGTCGAGGCCTGGAACTCCAATATGTTCCTGCGCCTGTTCTTGAACCCGGTCATTTTGGTCCAAAGCCTGCCGATCGTCTTTAAGGGCTTCCTTATGTCGCTTTCGATCGTGCTTGTGGCGTTTCCGCTGGCAATTCCCTTCGGTTTTGCCCTGTCGCTCATGCGCATCTCCAAGTCGCGCATCCTGCGCTGCCTCGCCGGCATCTATGTGAATATCATCCGCGGTACGCCGGCGTTCCTGCAGATCTATATCGCGTTCTTCGGTCTGCCGTTGGCCGGCGTCAAGGTTGATGACTACGTGCTTGGCGTTATCGTCATGGCCATGAACTCGTCTGCGTACCTATGCGAGATCTTCCGTGCCGGTATTCAATCGATCCCCAAGGGCCAAAACGAGGCTGCGCGTTCGCTGGGCATGAACGCGTTCCAGACGCTGCTCTATGTCATGATTCCGCAGACGTTCCGTAATGTTTTGCCTACGCTGACCAGCGAGTTTATCTTGCTTTACAAGGATACGTCGCTGCTTGCCGCCGTGGGTGTGGTCGAGATCGTCATGAACGCCCGTACCATCGTGGCCACGACGGGCTCCATTACACCGTACGTGGTTGCCGCCCTGTTCTATCTGGTCATCACCCTGCCGCTCGCTCGCTTGGTGAGCGGTCTTGAGGCGAGGCTTTTGGGCACGGCCGAGACCAAGAAGAAGCGTCCCGCCAAGAGCGCCGGACAGGTTGTCGCGACGCCCGCCGATCACATCGCCGGTCTGTAAGGAGGTCCTATCATGAGCGAAACCAATAACTCGAACGAGGTCGTCGTCAGCATCAAGAACCTCCAGAAGGCCTTTGGGGACAACGTGGTCCTGCGCGATATCGATCTGGATGTGCACAAGGGTGAGGTCGTTGTGGTCTTGGGCCCCTCAGGCTCGGGCAAGTCGACGATGCTTCGCTGCATCAATCGCCTGGAGCATCCCACGAGCGGCTCGATTGTCGTCGAGGGCGTGGATGTGTGTGCCAAGGGCGTCGACCTCAACAAAGTGCGCACGCACCTGGGCATGGTGTTTCAGCAGTTCAACCTGTTCCCGCACCTGTCGGTCAAAAAGAACGTCATGCTTGCGCAGCAAAAGGTGCTCAAGCGCAGCAAGGAAGAGGCCGAGAAGATCGCCGTCGAGGAGCTGACCAAGGTCGGCCTAGCCGAGCGCATCGACTTTATGCCGAGCCAGCTCTCGGGCGGCCAGCAGCAGCGCGTGGCCATCGCCCGCGCCCTGTCGATGAACCCGCACGTGATGCTCTTTGACGAGGCCACCTCGGCGCTCGACCCTGAGCTCGTGCGCGACGTTCTGGGCGTCATGCGCGACCTGGCGCACGACGGTATGACCATGATCGTCGTGACGCACGAGATGGGCTTTGCCCGCGATGTCGCCGACCGCGTCGTCTTTATGGACGGCGGCGTCATTGTGGAAGAGGGTACGCCGAGCGAGGTCTTCGACCACCCCAAGAGCGAGCGCACCAAGGCGTTCTTGGGCAATATCTCGTAGCCGCTTTATATGACTGACATAGCAGAAAACGGGAGCCGGATGTGATCCGGCTCCCGTTTTTGTTCAAGACTTTAGTCCGCTGGCCGCGCAGCGGCCAGCTTTAAACCACCCGCTAC
>DXLQ01000145.1:0-3188 GCA_019414685.1 Collinsella sp.
AACCAAAATCGTTGTGCACGGCATGCGCATCCTCCTTGAGCGAAGAAATCAAACGATAACAGTGTATCGCTTCGGCGCAGAAAGGGCGAAACCGCGGCGCTGGCAACCCCTGTGGTCAAAAAATGCCTATTTCGATGCGCGCTCCGCCGCCTCGATCACGTGCTTGGCGAGAATCGCCGTGGTCACAGCCCCCACGCCGCCCGGCACCGGAGTAATTGCGCCAACGATCGGTTCCGCAGCATCAAAATCGACGTCCCCGACCAGCTTGCTAGCGGCCTCGTCCCAATTAATGCCAACATCGATGATTGTCTGGCCCCCACGAACCGCATCCGCGCCAATCGTGCGTGCGCGTCCAACGGCCGCAACCACAATATCAGCCGCACGGCACTCGGCAGCCAAGTCGCGCGTATGCGTATGGCACGTCGTCACCGTGGCATTGCGAGCCGTAAGCATGGCGGCAACGGGACGGCCAATCACGAGCGACCGACCGACGACCGCGACCTTGGCCCCATCCAGCTCAACGCTGTAATGGTCCAGCAACGCCAACACGGCTTCTGCCGTGCAAGGAGCAAAGCCCTCGCCTCGCCCCGAAAGCGTGGTGAGCAGCGAGGCCGGCGTCATGGAGTCAACATCTTTGGCGGGATCGAGCGCCTCGGCAACCGCATCCTCGTCAAGCCCAGCGGGCAACGGGCGAAACATCAGGCAGCCATGAACAGCGGGGTCGGCATTGATGCCCTCGATAGCCGCCAGCAGCTCATCCTGCGAAACATCGGCGGGTAGCAAAACGCGGCGAGCCTCAATGCCAACCTTCTCGCAGCGCTTGAGGGCGCCGCGCTCGTAGGACAGGTCGTCCTCGCGCTCGCCCACACGAACGATGGCCAGTGTCGGCACGATGCCCTGTTCGCGCAGGGCGGCGCAACGAGCGGCAAGTTCCTCGGTCAAAGCGCGGGCAACGGGAGCACCCTTGAGCAGTTCGGCCACGGCTATCCCCTCTTCCTTGCGGCGTCAGCAGCACGGCGCGCCAGTGCATCGGCGCGCGGCAACCACATGTCGAGCAACTCATCACACGCCGTCTCGAGCTCCTCAGCACGAGCGCGATCCTTCATAGACGTGGTGTTCGCAAAGAGCGTCAAGCTCGCGCCCTGCATAGCGGAACGGCAGAACACGGCGCCGCACGCCACATCGGACAGCAGCTGACGCGAACCCTTGTCGGCCATGTCCTCGAGCAGCGCCAGCGCACGCCCGCAGGCATCCATAATGCGATACGGCGGCATAGCGGCCACATGCAGCGCATCCTGAATCACGGTCGCTCGAGCCGGATCGTCACGCGGAATACCGTACGCCGCGGACACCTGCCCATAGGCACGAACGTCCTCGGCAACCAACTCGACAAGCTCCTGGGCCAGCTCATCAGCATGGGCAAACGCACGCGTCAGGTCATCCGCACGATCAGCAAGCGCGGGATTGGTCGCACCGTAGCGGGCAACCATTCCGCACAGCGAGGCGCCCAGCGCGCCCACAAAGGCGCTCGCGCTGCCACCGCCGGGAACCGGCTCGCGCGCGGCCAGCGCCTCGGCAAACCCGCGGCAGGTCTTGTCCATCATCTCTTGGCTCATGCACATGCACCTTCAAGTCATATACATCGGTCGGGTGGCAACCGCCGACCGACCGCATCGATCACGTAATGGTGCTAAGTCTAGCCCATAAGCACATGGGCGTCAGCGCACCTGGCCATCGCGAATTACTATGACGAACGATAGGCGTCGGCGCCGCAAACATGGGAAACATGGCCCGCCTTTCGAGACTTCCGAACGTCACAAACTGAGGCCTATCTATAAACAAGGAACCTGTTGGGGCAATGCCCGCGTACACGCGCCCCATTAAAACAACGGGCACCCAACCCCGGGGAGGGCCGACAGCATCGGCCCTCTCCTCTTTTACACCCGCGCATATTGCCACTTATCGGCGCAAATCCAACCCCCAGAATGGGACACATGGCCCACCCTAGCGAGCCGTCCGCGCGTACAGTAAAGGCAGGTAATCCATGGGCGGTTACAGATCGAGGAGGACACGACCATGAAAAAGAAGGCCTTTGCGATTCTCACCCTTTGCATCAGCCTCTTTGCCGCGATTGCCCTGATGGGCTGCGGTGGCAGCGGTGGCGCTACCGGCAGTGGCGGTGACGGCGGAGCAGAAAAGCCAGCCGTGGATATGAGGACCGACTTCATTTGGTTTAAGGTCGAGGTCCCCGAGGGCGTCGAGATCACCGACGTTGCCGGCGACACCGCCGACAGGGCCCAGTTTAAGTTCACCGAGAGCGAGCATGCGAGCGACCGCTTCATTCCCGTCTTCGACCCCGACAAGAACGCCGACGAGCTGTTCGACTACGAGGCAAAGTGGAAGGCCAACTCCGGATGGACCGAAAGCGACCCCGTTAAATACAACGGCAAGACCTGGCGCAGTGCTTACTTCACGCACTCGGGCGGCGTAACGACTGAGTACTTCACCGACGTTGAGGGCGGCAGCGTCTACGTGCGCATCGACAACGTCGAGGAGCACAAGGACGCCGTCGAGACCATGATGAAGTCCCTGGAGTTTGCCGATGATATCGCCAAGGCAAAGACCGAGGCCATGGACGTCAAGCTCGACGATATCGAGATCAAGCGCTAAGCGACTGGCGAGCGCAACGGGAAACACGGGCGCAGCGCAAGCAAGCGACAGTGACCCAGCGCTTCGTACCAAGGGAGGGTCGGCTCACCGGCCCCCCTTTCTTATGCCGGTAGCTGGTGAACGCGAGGATGCCGGACTCCAAAACTATCCCAAGCGCGCCGGTAGCACCAATAGACAGGCGCCTCAACACGTCCGCCCGCCGATTTATGGCTCCACGCAGACAATTTAAGCCGACGCCTTTAAACATCTGGGCAGTATAGTGTCCAAAACGAGCGCACAGCCGCACGCTGCGAACGGAGGAGTTATGACCGAACACTATGCCATCAGCCGCCGAGCATTTACGCTGGGCCTAGGTCTTGCGGCGTTGTCACCACTTGTAAGCCTGCCCGAAACCGCGGCACCGGGCATTTCCCTGCGAGCGGCATTTGCAGACGACACGCCCAAACCGGCGGAGCACCTCGGTAATTTCGTCATTCGCCTTCGCCCCGCGGGCTATTTTCGCACCGCGAGCGTCAACC
>DXLQ01000146.1:0-3150 GCA_019414685.1 Collinsella sp.
ACGTCGCCCGCCTGCAGGCGTTCGACAATGGCAAAGTCGGCGCTGTCGGCGCCCACGCTCACATCGAGCGTCGTGACCCAAAATCCGCGTCGCGCATGCTCGACGTCGCGCGGATCGTCGCGGCGAATGTGGCGTTCCAGGTTCTGTGTGCTGTTGCCGGCGATAACGACGGCGACGCCCGCCCGCCGCGCGCAGTCAATCGACTCGCGCGTGACCGGGCAGGCGTCTGCATCAATAAAGAGCGTTCGCGGCATCTAGTGCACCAGTTTGCCAAATTGAATAGCGCGAACAATCAGCGTTACGCCAAACACCAGCAGTGCGGTGCCGCTAAAGATGACGAGCATCTTGGCCGACCACAGCGGATAGATAAACACGAACATGCCGGCGATGATGGAGAGCGCGCCGCTCAGGATGGCGAGGGCACGGTTGGACGAAAGCTCGGACTCCAGAATGGACATGACACCTTCGACGATCCAGCCAAAGCCGGCCACGATAACCACCATCGTGGTGAGCGTCGCGGTCGAGAAGGCCTGGTTGCGCAGGATTATGACGCCGCCCAAGATAATGAGTAGGTTGGAGATGATGCTCGTCACGCGCCAGCCGGTGGGCAGCAGTGGCTCGAAAACAGCGGTAAACAGCCTGATCGCGGCCGTGATCACAAAGTAGAAGCCCAAGACGGTCGTTAGGAAGACGAGGGACTTGGCGGGCGCAAACAGCAGTGCGATGCCGGCGACGAGCGCCAAGACGCCCGTGATGGCGTAAATCCAGCGCACGGCCTTGACGGCTTTGCCCGCCATGCTTTTCTCGTCAAATCCAAACTGGCTCGATTTTTGGTCATCGTTCTTAAAGATGCCCATAATGTCTCCTTTCCGTGCGGTGCACGTCGCGTTCATTGCTCTCCGTGCGGCGTACGCCAAAAGTGCTGCAACAAGTATCGCCCAAGGGCGCCGATGCATGGGGCGGGAAGGACGAATTGCCGCCCCACATTCCCGAATTGTTACTTTTGTTCCCGCTCCAGTGAGGATTAATCAACAATTGTAGAACATTACGCCGCTGTATGTAATTGCCAAGGTTTTAGGTTAGATTCTCCTAAGAACAATTGCCCGAAATTGGGGGTCCCTATGAACGAAACAGTTCCCGCGGCGCCGTCGAGCGCGGAGTCGATGGCAAAGCAGGGTTGCGAAAAGCTCGGCTTGGACGCGTTTGATGCGTTGGTTCGCTGCGCCCGCACGTGCCGTCGCTTTGACGAGTCCATGCGCGTGCCGCGTGAGCTTTTGCTTGAGCTGGCGGAGCTGGCGCACCTGACTCCCTGTGGTGCCAATGCTCAGCGTCTGCGTTTTCATGTGGTAAGCGGTGCAGAGGACTGCGCGCGTGTATTTGACGAGCTTGCATGGGCCGGTGCGCTCAAGGATTGGCCGGGTCCCGATGAGGGCGAGCGCCCGACCGGCTACATCGCGATTCTTGCCGAGCGCGCCGTTCCGGGTAAGCCCGCCGCTCCTATTACTGAGGTCGACACGGGCATTGCCGCGCAGACGATGATGCTCGCCGCCCGCAGCGCCACGCCCGAGGTGGCTGCCTGCATGTTCAAGGCCTTTACGCCCCACGCGATCGATGCCATGGGGCTCGATAGCGATAAGTATGAGCTCAAGCTGATCATGGCGTTTGGCGTTCCGGCCGAGACGCAGGTGATCGATGCGATCGATTCCAACCCCGACGGCTCAATTAATTACTGGCGCGACGAGGCGCAGGTGCACCACGTACCTAAGCGCCCGCTTGCCGACGTACTGGTGTAGCTGAGCGTCACCGCGGTGTGATCCGGCGGTAAACCACCACAAAGGTACCTGTCCCCTTTGCGGTGGTGCGAGGGGAGGACGTGTGGCAGATTTGTATTTGGTGCGGCATGGGCAGACTGAGCTCAATGTGCAGAACATTTTGCAGGGTGGGCACGATTCGCCGCTTACGGCGCGCGGGCGCGAGCAGGCGCTGGCGACGCGCGCGGCGTTTGAGGCGCGTGGCGTGACCTTTGACCGTGTGTATTCCTCGCCGTTGGGCCGGGCGCGGCATACGGCTGAGCTAATTGCTGGTGAGGGCCGCTCGATAGAGCTGGTCGATGACCTGCGCGAGTGGCATTTGGGCTCGCTGGAGGGTACATCAAATCGCGAGATGCCGCCGCAGCCCTGGGGTGATTATCCGGTGGCCTTTGGTGGCGAGTCTGAAGGCGAGCTCCAGTCGCGCATGGTCGCGGCGCTGTCCCACATCATGGCCAGGCCGCAGCACGACTGTGTGCTGGCAGTCTCCCACGGCTCTTCCTGCCAGGAGTTTCTTGAGTATGTGACTGGCAGGGGAGAGCTACCCGACAACGGTGCCGTGCTTCATTTTGGCTATTGCGACGGTGCGTTTTCGCTCCTTGATTGGTAACGAACGAAAGGACCCCTATGAATAAAGACCTGTATCTGGTTCGTCATGGGCAGACAATATTCAACCTTAAGCGCATTATTCAGGGTTGGAGTGACTCGCCGCTCACGCAGCTGGGATGCGACCAGGCGGCGCGTGCCGGCATGTTCTTACGTGCGCGCGGCATTGAACCCGATCATGCCTACACCTCCACACTTCATCGCACCGAGCAGACTATCGCCAACCTGTGGCCGGGCTTGGCGTACGAGCGCCTGGACGGTCTGCGTGAGTGGTTCTTTGGCGACTTTGAGGCCGAGCGCGTGATGCTTATGCCCGAGCGCCCGTGGCGAGATTTCTATCGTCAGTTTGGCGGCGAGGGCCAGATGCAGGTGCGCGAGCGCATGGCGGCGACGATAACCGATCTTATGCGACGTCCGGACCACGAGTGTGTGCTCGCGGTGAGCCACGGTTCGGCTATCAAGGAGTTTTTGGACCACGTGCGGGGCGCGGCGGCCGACGAGCGCGAACGCGTGCCGGGCAACTGCTCAGTGCTGCATTTTGCGTTTGACGATGCGGCCGATACGTTTGAACTGGTCGAAGTCTTTACGCAGGAAGACTACGCGCGCGAGCTGGGGCTTGAACCGCTCGTGGCTACTGCGGGTCCGCAGCGCGGATAACGCGAGCGCGGCGGCACGGGTCGTCGGCATAACTTCTCGACGCAAAAGGGGCGGAGATGCATGTACCTGCTGCATCTCC
>DXLQ01000147.1:0-2986 GCA_019414685.1 Collinsella sp.
TCGCAAAGTTAACGGCGGTATAGGCCTTGTCGCGAGCGGCGTTGAGAATCGAGGAAACCTGCTTGTAAAAAACTTCTGGCACGATTGCCGATTCCCCGCGGTTTGCCAGTTCACTCATCAATATCGCCCGACTTTCCTCTTGAGGACGCATCTTTATTGCATTTAGTTTAAAGACTCGTACGGACACGAATCGCTGCGCTGTCTGGCAACTTCGCATGGGGGCCTTGCGGTGACTAAAATTGGCAATAGAGACAGTTTTCACGAACCCCATGGGAGTGACATGCATGGACAACAACACCTTGCTGTTTCAGGACAAGGGCTCGGGTAGATTTAAAGACGTCAAGATCTACCCCAACCGTATCGAGGTGCTCAGGAAGGGCACTTTCGGCGGCAAGCACACCGAGATTGTCTATCTTAAGGACATCACGGGCGTCAATAGAATCAAAGGCCGTGATGTTTTTCTACGCAATCGACTGTTGACCGCTTGCGTCTTTAGCCTGAGTAGCCGTGCGAAGGCCCAGGAATTTGTGAACGCGCTGAACATGGTGATGTAGCCGATAACGGCGTTCGGTCCAAGGTAAAAATCGGGGCTCAGAACGGTATTCTGCGCCCCGATTGAGTTGATGCGCCCAAAAAACTGGCTTGCCTATTCGTTAACGTCCTCGGTATTGTCGCGGTCACTGGCAAGCATTGCTGCGCCGGCGACCGTCGTCGCTACGGCGGCGGCAGCGAGCCCGGCGGCAACGCCAGAACCGTCGCCCGTGTTGGCGAGCTTTCCGCCCGAGCTCTTGCCCTGGTCTCTCTTGTTGCCCTTGCCGTTCTTGTCGGCGCTGCCTGCGTTGGAACCCGTGCCGCTGCCGTTGCCGCCCGCACTGCCCGAGGCCGCTACGGTAAAGCTTGCGGCTCCGTCGCTGGCGAGCGTGTAGTTCTGCGCCGCGTCGCCCAAGAGACCGTTCACGCGCACCCAGTACGTTCCTGCGGCAAATGTTTCGCCCTCGGTCATTGCCGTGCCCGGAGCGCCGTTCGCGTCGTGCACAAACTCGAGCTGGGCCGTGCAGGCATCGGTTTCGAGCTTGCCCTCGAGTGATGCCGCAATCTTGGCGCGCACGTCTTCGCCGGCCTTAAGGCCTTCGAGTCCCTCAAAATGGGGCGTCAGCGCGCGTGGATCGATATCGATGGGCACAGAGCCCTGCAGCCCCGTAACGGTCTCGTTGCCCAGGGCGTCGACATCCACGTATTCGATGGCAAACGCGCTGCCAGAAGCGGCCACGTTGAGTACGTTGCTGCTGTTAACGAGGCGGAAATGACCCTCGCCAACGGTCTTGCCATCCTGGAGCGAGGCATCGCTCAGCGAGTCGCCGTACGTCATGCGCATGCGGGTAGGGAGATAGTACGGGAGATAGTACGAAGCCGTCTGCTTGTGCTCCGTATCGTAATTGCGCTGGTAGATGCTCCGGGCCAGCGCCGCATCAACAAAGTCGGATGCGATGATGCCAATGTGCTTGAGGTAATCTGACTTTGTATCCTCGGTGCCGCTGGGATTGATGTACGGGCTCTTATACAGATGCTCGTTGACTACTCGTGCCGAGGTAAAAGGATTGCCTCCGTGCGACAAGCCCGTGCAGCTGGTGTAGTTGATAGACCAGCAACGCTCCTGGACTTGCACCTTGGCCCCGTCATCGTCCACGACGTCCACCTTGTTGCGCGTGCGCCCGGTCGTTTCCTTCAGCGCATTATCGACCCAGCTGAGCTTGTCGGTTCCCGTGAGTTTGTACTTGTCCTGGGCGTATACCTTGGTGCAATAGGGCTCTTTGTCGCCTGTTTCCCCCGCGGCTTCAAAGCCCCGCGCGTCTTGGACGAGACACATAGTGGTGCTGTCGGAGTGAGCTTTGATCTTGTCATCCCATTCGGTAAGGTCGAGGCCCCACGTATGGCCGCTTACACTGTTGCCGGCGAGCCTAAATCGACGCAGCAGAACGATCTTTCCGCGCACCTTGCCCAGCGTGGGGACGTGGCTCGACGTGTAGAACAGGTTGGGGTTATCGGCCATAACCTTGGCGAAGGCCGTCGTTATGCTTTCGTCGGTAGCCTCATCGTTGCCGCGCGATGCGAGCATGATGAGCGCTTCTGACGGGTTTTCGTTCAAAAACGTTTTGAAGTACCCGATGACATCGGAGAGATGCGGATAGTTCCCGTCTTTTTTGAGTAGGTAGAAAATCCCGTGGTCGATGCCGGGGTCGTCGCCCTTTCCGAGTCGGATATCAAAATAGCGGATTCCCTCGAGCAACTGCGTGGGAATGTAATCCTGCTGGCATTTTACTTGCGAGGATTGGGGCTCAGTGTCGTTGTCCACGCTGCAGGTGCCCGAATCGTGCGTACCCGGGATGCTCAGCTCGTCGAGGAACTTGTTGTCGTCGACGTATTTCATCCAACATGGTCCGTCGACGTAGCTGCTGTACGTGATCCAGTCGAGGCTGCTAACCGTGGCATCGTTCTTTTTCATGTCGTAACCGATAAGTTCGAGCTCCCACGGAATGCTCTTACTCTTATGGCAGATCTTATTGTTGTCCTGGTCTTTGCCGTTCGATTCTATTGCCAGGTACTTAATGTCTTTTTTCTCGGTTTCTTTCTCGACCGTGCGGTCTCGGATGATATAGGTTCCGTTTGATTGACGCTCAAACGCAAAAGCGCGGCTGGGCTTGTTGTCATACTCGCCACCCCATACGTGGATGACCTTTCCATCTTTGTCCGAGTCGTCGTCGACCGACCAAATGCTGTAGCCCGTCTTTTTATGCTCTTCGAAATTGAGCAAGGTGCGGATGGCGTACCAGTTTGTATCGTCATTCTTGGTCGTTACGTTCTCAAGGATGAGCTTGCTGGACGTGCCGTCGTTAAACAGGTGACAGACGTTGCCGCGAACGTTGCCGTCTTGGTTGACGCTCGCGGTGCGAAAATAGCCCGCGGGGCGAAGGCGAATGACGAAATT
>DXLQ01000148.1:0-2953 GCA_019414685.1 Collinsella sp.
TTAGGCGTCTCAGGAGCCGAGGCATGCGCGGGCGCCGCGACCTGGTCCGACGCAAGCCGCTCCCGCTGCACCGGGTGCGTCGGACCAGGTCGCGGCGCCCGCGCAGGCCTCGGCCCCTGAGACGCCTAAGGCTGCTTCGACGCCTACGCCTGCAACGGCTGAGAAGGCCGTGCCTGCAACTGGTGAGGAGGCTGCTCCGGCAAAGCCCAAGCGTACGCGCCGCACGGCCAAGCCTGCTGCTGACGGCGAGGAGGTCACCAAGCCCAAGCGCCGTACCACGCGCACGACGCGCGTCAAGCGCACCGTTGCAGCTGACTCCTCGGCGCCGATTTCCGATGAGGTCGCGCAGGCACGTGCGTTGGCGCAGATTAGCGAGGCTCAGGTGGTGCGCGCCCGCCGTCGTGCTGCCGAGCGCGAGGCCGCGGCTCTGACCGAGCTTGCAGCTCCGTCTGTGCCCGAGACGCCTGCCGCCACCGAGACCCCTGTCGCCGACCAGCCGACCGAGAAGCCGGTACCGCGCACACGCCGTCGCACGGCTGCTAAGGCCGAGCAGGTTGCCGATCAGGTAACCCCCGAGCTCACTGAGGCTTCGGTCCGTTCCGCGGCAGGGGAGGGCACATCGCCTGTTGAGCCCGCTGCGCCTGTCGAGGCCAGCGAAGTTCCCGTTGTCGATCCGGCTTTGCGCCCGCACCGTCGCGGTCGCAAGCCCAAGGCCTTCGTCGAGGCAGAGAAGGCCGCAGCCGCAGCTGCAGCCGCTCGTGCTGCTGCGGCGACCGCCGAGTCTGCAACCGCCGCCGACGCGCCCGTCCAGGATGCTACGACTTCCGAGGCCGCTCCCGCCGATGTCCGTCCTGGTCGCAGCCATCGTACTGCTGCTAAGCGCACGTCCAAGGCCAAGGCTGCCAAGAAGGGTGCGTCCGAGGATTCCGGCGAGACGACCGCCGATGCATCGATTGATGCCGCCGAGCCCCAGGACGTCGAACGGCCTGCGTCCGAGAAGCCCAAGCGCGGTCGTAAGAAGTCCGCTAAGGCCAAGGCGTCCGAGCAGCAGGCTGATGTCGAAGCGCAAGTCGATTCCGGCGCCGAGGGCAATGACGCCGCTGCGGCCAATGCCGACGCCGCCGCAACCGATGGCGCCGCGCCCGCCGAGGCCGAAGACGGCGCTCGCCCCAACCGTCGCCAGCACAAGCGCAACGACGAGCGCAATGAGCGCAAGGACGAGCGCAACAACGACCGTCGCAACCGCCAGCGCGATCGCAAACAGCGCAACAAGGAGCGCAACGCCGCCCCCACCGAGCCCACGCTTTCGCGTGAGGAGCTCGCTGCCATGAAGGTCGCCGAACTGCGCGAGAAGGCCAAAGAGTTCGAGATCGAGACGACCGGCAAGAAGAAAGCCGAGCTCGTCGAGGAAATCTACGTCACCGCCGCGAAGGCCGAGGGCTTCCGCGACATCAAGGGCATCCTGCAGATTCGTCCGGACAGCTCCGGTATCATCCATGCCCACGGTTACATGAAGTCCAACGACGACGCCTTCGTCCCCGCCTACCTCATCCGCTCCGCGCGTCTGCGCACGGGCGACGTCATCGAGGGCTCGCTTCGTCCTTCGCGCGGCGGCGACAAGCGCGCCGGCCTCGCCAAAATCACGACCGTCAACGGTCTAGACCCCGAGCAGATTCGCAACCGCCCCAAGTTCGGTGACCTCACCCCGGTCTATCCCAACGAGCCGCTGCGCATGGAGCATGGCAAGGACTCCATTACCGGTCGCGCCATCGACATCGTGTCGCCGATCGGCAAGGGTCAGCGTGGCCTGATCGTGTCCCCGCCCAAGGCCGGCAAGACCACAATCCTCAAGAAGATCTGCCAGTCTATCTCGATTAACAACCCCGAGGTGCACCTCATCTGCCTGCTCGTCGACGAGCGCCCCGAAGAGGTTACCGATATGCAGCGTTCCATCAAGGGCGAGGTTGTGGCGTCGACCTTCGATATGCCCGCCGACAACCACACTCGTGTGGCAGAGCTCGTCATCGAGCGCGCCAAGCGCATCGTGGAGCTGGGCGGCGATGTCGTGGTGGTGCTCGACTCCATCACGCGTCTTGCCCGCGCCTACAACTTGGCGGCGCCCGCCTCAGGCCGCATCCTTTCGGGCGGCGTCGATTCGGCGGCCCTGTATCCGCCCAAGCGCTTCCTGGGCGCAGCCCGTAATATCGAGAACGGTGGCTCGCTCACCATCCTGGCCTCTGCCCTCATCGACACCGGTTCCAAGATGGACGAGGTCATCTTTGAGGAGTTCAAGGGCACCGGCAACATGGAGCTTAAGCTCGACCGCGACCTAGCCGATCGCCGCATCTTCCCGGCTATCGACCCCGTTGCCTCCGGTACGCGTAACGAGGACCTGTTGGTCGACGAGCAGATGCGTCCGTTTGTCTTTGGTCTACGTCGCATTCTTGCCGGCATGAACAACACCGAGCGCGCGGCCGCATCGTTTATCAAGGGTCTCAAGGGCACCAACACCAACCAGGAGTTCCTGGTGCGTTCGGCCAAAAAGCACAGCGACTACGAGCAGACGTTCTAGGTTGTAATCCACACGCAGCGTTAATCATCAATGCGATAAAGGGTCGGGGCTTTGAGCCTCGGCCCTTTTCTATATCGCCGCTTCGCACTTATTTTTGACCATAAGACTTGCAAGCAGCAGGTTTCCCGTTTCAATCCGACATCGTCGCTTGCAATCGACAGGGCGGTTTCGCATAATAGCTTTTAAGCTTCGCGACGGAAAACGCAGATGAAACGAACCATATACCGTTGCTTTGGGGCATAGCCCCGCTTCATCTTCTCTCGCGCAGCCAACTGAATGATGCGATTTGGGTGCTGGAAGATGGGGAGAGCTCATGGCTTCTTCTGATGCAACACAACGAGCAGTCCTTGCCGGACTTTCGTGCGGGATCGGCCTTGCCGC
>DXLQ01000149.1:0-2922 GCA_019414685.1 Collinsella sp.
GATGGACCTGTAGCTCAGTTGGTTAGAGCGTCCGGCTGATAACCGGGAGGTCACAAGTTCGAATCTTGTCAGGTCCACCATCAAAACTGTGAAGAGCCCTGGGGCATTGCCTCGGGGCTTTTTTCTTGTCTGCGATAAATCTCATTTTGGTTTTGTGTGCTGTGCGAAAGTTTGGGTAGTATAGCTATTCAATGCGGCGGACTGCCGCGTGTTAACCGCTACGTACCGGAGGTGTTCCATGGTTCGTGTCGACATAGAGACCATCGTCATGGCCGCCGGTCCCGTGCCATCGCTTATCGTGCTTCGCGAGCGCTGCAGCAAATCGGACTCGCCCGCGCCACTGCGTTCCCTTTCCATTCAGACTGGTTCGTTTGAAGCCGCTGCCATCAGCCGCGGCATCGATAGCGGCCGCGCCGAGCGCCCGATTACCCATGACCTGTTGCTCGATACTGTTGGCGCCCTGGGTGCCCAGCTCGAACGCATCGAAATCGTTCGCGCCGAGCCGCCCGTGTTTTACGCGACGGTTGTCGTGTTGGCCGATGGCAACGAGCATAAGATCGATGCGCGTCCCAGTGATGCCATTGCCCTTGCCGTGCGCAGCAATGCCCCCATGTTTGTGGAGGACGACATCATGAATCGCCTGGGCACCGTTTCTGCCCATGCCGAGGAAGTTGACGACGAGCGGGAGTTCGAGAAGTTCGACGAGTTCGTCCATACGCTCTCCCCCGATGACTTCTAAATGTGGGGCGGCCAGGCTGCGGAGCGTTCGCTGATGGCCGGCGGTATGTCGGCTGAGGCGGCGGCCATTGCGCGCGAGGCCCAGATGCGCTCGGAGGCTTCTGAGGCGGCGCGCATTGCCTATGTGACGCAGGCCCGCACGCTTCGCGAACGCCGCGGCTCGTTTATCAAGATGGTTGTCGTCTCCGCCCTTGTCGCGGCAATCTGCTCGCGCCTTCGTGGTACAGTTGGTGCGCTTGGGTTTTCGATCTCTACGGGCCTCGTGATCTGGGGTGTGGTCGATGCGGTCATGCTGACCAGTCAGATCAAGGTGCTCGACAAGCGCGCGATGGATATGATGCGCACCCGCGACGCTGCCGCTAAGATCGCCGCCGAGGCACAAGAACTGTAATGACGCCAGACTCGATGGGAAGGTCTAAAGATGGCACAGGATATGCAGGACGCCGGTAACGTCTCCGCCGAGCTCGACGCCATGGTGTGCGATCTGATCGGCGCGTTCTTGGACGACCTTGCCGCCGGTGAAAACCCTGGCGTGGTCGTGGCAATTGAGGACGCCGCTTCCAACCGTTATCTGGCGGCGCTCGACGAGGACGGCGAAGAGGCGTGCCTCGAGGCGGCCACCAACTTTATCTCCGAGCACAAGATGGGTCTTAAGGACGAGGGCCTGGGCCGTATCGCTCGCTATGCCATCGGCTACACCGGCTGCGTCGAGATTGACGGCGGCTATCACGATGCTCTGCTCGTGAGCTTCTTCGAAACCACGCTCGAGAGCGGTTTTTCGGCATATGTGCTGTATGAGGGCATGGGCGCCGGCGATGGTTTTATGTGGAGCGACCCTGAACCTGCAGGTGAGGAAACCCCTCTCATCTAAAATCGCTAAAATAAACGAGTTTTCGGTAAAAGGCTCAATATTCCCGCCGAGCGTTGCATTGCTGGGTGGGTCGCATACGCGTGCCGGTTGTATATAGATAGAAGATAGGGGAACTACATGCGCGTAGACAATCTGAGGAACATCGCCATCATCGCTCACGTCGACCACGGCAAGACGACGATGGTCGACAAGCTCCTGCGTGCCACGGACGCCTTCCGTGCCAACCAGCAGGTCGAGGACCGCGTCCTGGATTCCAACGACCAGGAGCGCGAGCGCGGCATTACGATTCTCGCCAAGAACATCTCTATCGAGTACAAGGACGTCAAGATCAACGTCATCGACACCCCGGGCCACGCCGACTTTGGCGGCGAGGTCGAGCGCGTGCTGCGTATGGCCGACGGCGCCCTGCTGCTGGTCGACGCCTTTGAGGGCCCCATGCCCCAGACCCGCTTCGTGCTGCGTCACGCTATCGACACCGGCCTTAAGATCATGATCGTCATCAACAAGATCGACCGTCCGGGCGCCAACCCCGAGAAGGCCTACAACGACTGCCTGGACCTCATGGCCGACCTGGGCGCCACCGACGACCAGCTTGAGTTCGCCATGGAGCACGTGGTCTACGCCAGCGCCATGAACGGCTTTGCCCGCCTTGACCCCAACGACGGCAACATGGACATGTACCCGCTGCTCGACATGATCATCGACGACATGCCTGCGCCCGAGGTTGACGAGAACGCCCCGCTGGCCATGCAGTGCGTGACCATCGACCACTCCAACTTCGTCGGTCGCATCGGTATCGGCCGCGTGTACTCTGGCACCATCCACCAGGGCGACCAGATTCTGGTCGTCAAGAACGACGGCTCCAGCGCCACCGCTACCGTCAAGCAGCTCTTTACCTTCGACTACCTGGGCCGCACCGAGTGCCAGGAAGTCGGCGCCGGCGATATCGCTGCTGTCGTGGGTATTGACCGCACCGATATCGGCGATGTCTACACCGATCCCGAGAACCCCGTCGAGCTCGAGCCCATCGAGATCGACCCGCCGACCCTGTCCATCGTCTTTGAGGCTTCGACCTCCCCGCTCGTCGGCCGTGACGGCGACATCGTGGGCGCCCGTCAGCTTAAGGAGCGCCTGTTCAACGAGGCCGAGAACAACGTGACCATGAAGATCGAGGAGCTCGAGGACAAGAGCGGCGTCGAGGTCTCGGGCCGCGGCATTCTGCACCTGTCTGTTCTGATGGAGTCCATGCGCCGCGAGGGCTTTGAGTTCCAGGTCGGCCGTCCCCGCGTTCTGTTTAAGAAGGACGAGAACGG
>DXLQ01000015.1:0-28384 GCA_019414685.1 Collinsella sp.
CGCACTCACCCACGCGGAACGGCTTCTCGCCTAGCGCGACCAGAGCCTCGGTCACGGCAGCCTCGTCCTCGGGGGCGACGATCAGGCACAGGCCGACGCCCATGTTGAAGGTCTTGCATGCCTCGTTGGGCGCGAGCTCGGCCTGACGCGACACGTAGGTGATGACGGGCGGAACGTCCCAGCCCATCTCGGCGCCGTTGCGGGTGACCACGGCGTCGACGTCGTCGGCGAGCGCACGGTTGAGGTTCTCGGTGATACCGCCGCCGGTGATGTGGGCGATGGCGTGCACGTTAGCGCCGCCGCGCAGCAGCTCCAGAATCGGCTTGACGTAGATGCGCGTAGGGGCCAGCAGAGCATCGGCCAGCGAAGCACCGCCGAGCTCCTCGAGCGGACGGCTCAGTTCCTCGGCCTTAGCGGCGGCCTCGGGCGTGCCCGGCTTGATGCCGTCGACACCGATGACCTTGCGCACGAGTGAGTATCCGTTGGAGTGCACGCCGGTGGAGGGCAGGCCCAGGATCACATCGCCGGGGCGAACGTTCGCGGGGTCGAGCATCTTGGGACGATCGACAACACCCACGGTAAAGCCGGCGAGGTCGTAATCGGCGGGGGCCATGACGCCCGGGTGCTCGGCCATCTCGCCGCCCACGAGCGCGCAGCCCGCGAGCTTGCAGCCGTCGGCCACGCCCTTGATGATCTTTGCCATGTGCTCGGCCTCAATGTGACCGATGGCAACGTAATCCAGGAAGAACAGCGGCTCGGCGCCCGAAGCCAAAATGTCATTGACGCACATGGCGACCAAGTCCTGGCCCACCGTCTCGTGACGGTCCATGATCTGGGCGAGCACGAGCTTGGTGCCCACGCCGTCGGTGCCGCTGATCAGGATCGGGTCTTCCATATCCTTGAGCGCGGCAGCCGAGAACAGGCCACCAAAGCCACCGATGCCGCCGATAACCTCGGGGCGGTTGGTGTCCTTGACCATCTGCTTAATAGCGTCGACGGCGCGGCCACCCTCGGCGGTATCGACGCCGGCGTCCTCATACGTCACATGCTTGCTGTCGCTCATCTGAGCCTTCCTCTCCCACTACCGTGGCGCCGCGCGGGCGCCAAACGGTGCTCATAGTTGCGTTCATTTCGGCGCGCGCCATAACAGCACGCGCCGTCATATCAACAAAACAGCAGGTAAAACCTACCAGAATAAACCTGTCCCTAAATGGCAGATTTTAGGCCTCGCCGTGCTCCTCTTCCCAGCTGCGGTCGTCGTATTTCTCGACCACGGCGTCGTCGTCAAAGTGCAACGGCTTGTCCAGGTTGCGGGGCTTAAAGCCCTCCATGAACTTGTCGCGGCCAAAGCTCTCGGGAATCGCTACGGGGTAGCGTCCGGTAAAGCACGCATCGCAGTAACCGCCCTTGGGCATGACCTTAAGCAGGCCCTCAACCGAAAGGAAGGCCAGCGAATCGGCGCCAATGTACTCGCAGATCTCATCGACCGTCTTGTTGGCGCTGATAAGCTGCGACTGCACGTCGGTATCGATACCGTAGAAGCACGGCCAGATGACCTCGGGCGAGTTGATGCGGATATGAATCTCCTTGGCGCCGGCGTTGCGCAGCATCTTGACGAGCTGCACCATGGTGGTGCCGCGGACGATGGAGTCGTCGATGACGACCAGGCGCTTGCCCTCGATGTTGTCGCGCAGCGGGTTGAGTTTCATACGCACGCCCATGGCGCGCAACTCCTGCGTAGGCTCGATAAACGTGCGGCCCACGTAACGGTTCTTGATAAGGCCCTCGCCAAAGGGAATGCCGCTCTCGTGCGAATACCCCTCCGCGGGCGGCAGGCCGGAGTCAGGCACGCCGATGACCAGGTCGGCCTCGACGGGCTCCTCATGTGCCAGCTGACGACCCATGTCGTAACGGCAGGCGTAGACGCTCTTGCCGTTCATGATGGAATCGGGGCGGGCGAAGTAGACCTGCTCAAAGATGCAGTTAGCAGGCTCTTCGGCAGCGGGCACACCCTGCTCGGACACAAGGCCCTCGGCGCTGATGCGCAAAATCTCACCGGGACGGACGTCGCGGACGTACTCGGCGCCCACAATGTCGAGCGCACAAGTCTCGGAGGCGACGACCCAGCCGCCGGCGCGGGTGACACGGGTGGTGGCGTCGACCGTCGCGGCGCCGTCCTGCGACGGCAGCTTCGAAACGGATGCGGCATCGGCCTGGTCCAGGCCCTCGTCCACCAGCTTGCCCAGCACGAGCGGGCGAATGCCGTGCGGATCGCGGAATGCATAGAGCGCCTGCTCGTTGATGAGCGTCATGGCGTAGCCGCCACGCACGAGCTCCATGGTCTTGCGAATGCCCTCGCGCAGATGGCCTGTACGCTGAGTAAAGTAGCCGATGAGTTTGGTCGCGACCTCGGAATCCGAGTTGGAGAGGAACGGCACGCCCAGCTCGATCAGCTGGCGGCGCAGCTCGTCGGTGTTGACGAGGGTGCCGTTGTGCGCGAGCGCGATAATGACGCTATTGATGGTAGAGAGGTGCGGCTGAGAGGCTTCCCAGCTCTTGGCGCCGGCGGTGCCATAGCGCACATGACCCACGGCCAGCTGACCGGAGAGCGTCGATAAGTCGGCATTGGAGAACACGCGGTCGAGCAGGCCCAGGTCCTTGCGGACCATAACCGTACCGCCGTCACCAACAGCGATTCCCGCCGATTCTTGGCCACGGTGCTGCAGTGCACGCAGGCCAAAGTACGTCAGTCGAGCCACGTCACGATCGGGCGCCCACACACCAAAAACGCCGCATTCCTCATGCAGCTGGTCGGAGTCCGGATCATACGTCGACATGGCGTTCACCTGTCCCGCGGCGCGCTCGGCCGCGCGGATGGTTTCTTGAGACATGGCATCCCCTCAGAGCCTCGTATTTTGGCGTTACCCGCCTTATTATACGCACGGCGCGACGCGCTCCCCAGCGCATGAGCAGCGCTTTTTAAAAGCCCACCGAGCTAATAATCCGTTTTGCGGCCAAACATTTTATTGGTCTGCCCAGTGCAAGCGCCCGCGCCCCCATATGGCCGCCGCGTCCACCGTTGGGGATTGCAAAGTTGCAATTGGGACGTTCGTCCTGTCTTTTAGCAGGTCGGCGGCGTATCCTAGTAACCTAGGACAAAGCGAGAAAGGTTCTGTATGGATCGAAACGAACTCGACCCCAGCGTCCCCAGCGCCACGGAGGTCAAGAAGATTCCCCTCATCATTAAAGTGTACGCCGTCCTGTGCATCCTGTCCGGCGTGGGCACACTCCCGTCGGTCGCCGTCTTTATGTGGCAGGTCATCACCGCACTCATTAACGGCAACGCCGCCGCTAAGCTCGGTGATAACACCCTGGTCGCGGTTGGCCTTATCGTCGCCGGCATTATGCTCTCGGCGGCAAGCGCGATCATCTTAATCGTCTTTGGCCTGGACCTCATCAAGGACCAGCGGCGCAATGCCGCCCGCCTGTCTTACGTCCTCATCGCATTGACCGTCGTGGAGCTTTTAGTTGACGTGATGCTCCAGGGTATCGGACCCTTCCTGCTGCGCCCCGCCATTCAGCTCGGTATCCTCATTGCGCTGTCGGCCACCGTCGACCCCACGCTACGCCAGGAGCGCGAACTGCAGCGCCGTCTGCAAGAGATGCTCGACCGCGATGCCGCCGCCGAGGGGATGCTCGGCCGCGACGAAACCGGCGAGGGCTACATCAAGCTCAACTACTTCAACCTGTTCTGGGTATTCTTCGTCTGCAGCGTGTTAGGTCTCATTCTCGAGGAAGTCTGGCATATGGTCGTCGTCGATCCCGGCGTCTATCAGGACCGGGCCGGTATGCTATTTGGCCCCTTTAGCCCCATCTACGGATTTGGCGCGGTGCTCATGACCATGGCGCTCAACCGCTTCTATAAAAAGAATCCTCTGATCATTTTCCTGGTAAGTGCCCTGATCGGCGGCGCTTTCGAGGTGTTTGTAGGCTGGTTTATGCAGACCTCATTTGGCGTGGTGTCGTGGAGCTACTCGCACATGAAACTGTTCGGCATGCCCGACCCACTCGCCGTCCTTACGGGCGGACGCACCTGCACGGGCTTTGCCTGCCTGTGGGGCCTGGGTGGCCTTATCTGGATCAAGCTGCTGCTGCCGAGGCTGCTCAAGCTCATCAACATGATTCCGTGGAAGAGTCGCTACTCGGCTACCGTCATCTTTACCGTCATTATGCTGGTCGACGGCGTCATGACGCTGCAGTCGCTCGACTACTGGTACCAGCGCGTCAACGGCACGGAGCCGGATATTCCCGTCGCGCAGTTCTACGGCAAGTATTTCGATAACGACTACATGGAGAACCGCTTCCAGAGCATGACCATGAGCCCCAAGGATGCGACGCGCGTGTAGCGCCAACCGCGCCCAAAACGCAAAATGCCCGCCGGTATCACACGTACCGGCGGGCATTTTTATAAACGAGCCTTCTATCGACGCAAGCCTCTACGCCTCGCGCTCGACCTCACTCACGCATTCATTCTTGATGGTGCCAACGAGCGCCTGCAGCGCATCGACCACGTGCGGGCGAATGTCCCCGCCGATGAGCACGAGCATGATGTCGTCACCTACGGCAAGCTCGCCGCTTGCCAGCCACACGCGCACATAGCCGACACCCGGCATCGCGCGCGTCGCCTCGATGGCGGCCTGTACCTTGCTGGCGTCGTAGCCAAACACCATGCCGCCCACCTTGTGGCCCGGCGCCACGCCATCGGTCTCGACACCGCGCGCCTCGGCCTTGGGCGTCGCGCGCACCACACCGTTATGTGTCAGATACATACCGCACGCAGGTGCCGACGAATCGGCCTTGGCCTCGCGCAGCCAAGCATCAACCGAAGGCATCATTTTGCCATTCTCGAGCATCATTTCTCCCTTACCGTCGTCGAGTAGCCAATTTGGAACGGGGCTTTTTTAGCTACTTTCGAACAACTTATTCCTCGACCGGCGTGAGCACCATGACAGCACGCGTGTTGCTCAGCGATAACGAACGACAGGTCACAAGCGTCACGACCTTGGTTGCCGAAGCGGCACGATCGGTGGCATCGCTCGCCACGGCAGAGGCACCGTCGAGCATCTCGGACAGGTAGTTCTTGAGCCCGTCATCGCCCTCAAAATTGGGCGTGCGCGCCTTGGAGTACGTATCCTCAACGACCTTGGTCGCCAGCGGACGCAGCTTATACGTAGCATCCCGTGTGATGTAGTACACATATTCAATGCTATCGAACGTTGCCTGGTCAGTCGTATCCGAAATCACGTTGAACATCGACCCATCGTTCATATGGTGGCCGTAGATCGTGGTCTGCTGGTCAACCATTCCCGGCGCGGTGTCATCGCTATCCAGAAAAATGGCCCCAGATGCATTGGCCGTACCGTCGAACAGCGTGTTGAGGTATTTGGAGTTGTTGTTGGTCTGCACCACGGGATAGTTGATGTTGGTTCCCGGCACATAAATCCAACCCACAATCTCGGGGTTTGTCTGAGCAAGCGCATCGAAGTCGATAGTCGGCACGCCGCTGGCGTCCTTATCGCTTACATATTGCTTCTCGATTTTCTGATACGACTCGCTCGCCTGCTTGTAGCCAATCTGTGCATTGATAAAGATGGCAGCGGCGGCAACAATCAGACCGATGCCGATGATGATGAGCAGAATGGGAATAATGGAGCGGCGCTTTTTGCGCGGCGGCTCAGTGTAGCTGGACGCCGCGCCGCTCGTTTGCCTCGGCGTCCGGGCCTGCTTCTTTGCCGTGCCATATGACGAAGGGCGATACGCAGCCGGCGCGTCCTGTCGACGATGCGTCGCCGGCGTCACAGGACGCGGCGCGCGCGGCTGCTGAGGAGAGGATGTCCGACCCTGCTGCGCCGCACTGGCAGCACCCGGCTTCGACGGATCGGGAATCTGAGAAGCCTTGAATCGTTTTCCCTGATAGTCGGACATGGCTCTCCTTATACTGCGGCGAAACGGCGGAACGCCTAGGCGTCAGCCATCTCCTGCTTCATCTTCTCGATAACCTTGCGGTACTCGGGGTCGCAAGCGCCCAGAATCTGCGTGGCGTAGATGGCGGCGTTCTTGGCGCCGTTGATGGCAACGCAGGCCACGGGCACGCCCGAAGGCATCTGCACCATCGACAGCAGCGAATCCATGCCGCCCAGGTCACTCGTCTTCATAGGCACGCCGATGACCGGCAGCGGCGTAAAGGCAGCCACGACACCACCCAGGTGAGCGGCCTTGCCGGCGGCGGCGATAATCACTTTGATACCGCGATCGGCGGCAGTCGAAGCCCACTCGTGGACCTTCGCCGGTGTGCGGTGTGCGCTCGCAATGACAAGCTCATAGGGCACGCCCAGCGCCTCGAGCTCGGCGGTGCAGCCTTCCATAACGCCCAGATCGGACTTGGAACCCATGATGATCCCGACAACCGGCTTTTGATCTGCCATAAACAAAGACCTCCTGTTGAGAGCGGTGACGCGGCGGATCCGCGACCCTTAACTACTGAGAGTAGTATAGCCGCTCCCGTCCCTGCGGTCTTTGTGGTGGCGGCTGAGCCTTTCCCTCGGGAACTGGGCTTCGCGAAGTTTCCCGAGGGAAAGGCTCAGCCGCCACCCTGCGACCTACCGGGGATTGCCATGACGTACGTTGGCTGGTGAATTGGAAAGAAAGGTTAACGGAGGCTGAAAGGCAATTGGTCCAGAAAAAACCCTGACGAATCTAATTCGTCAGGGCCCTACCAACGCTCACTCGTCGTTCATCGTTAAAGCTAGATATTCTCTTCCGCCCATTTCTCGAAATCGAGTGTTCGTCTCTGAGCAGTTCGGTAGACTTCCATGTCTTCGCGAGCGCCTACCACTACGATGGCCATTTTTTCTTTAATTCTGATGAGACGGTACACGATTCGAATGCCACTTCCCCTGAGCTTGATTTTCATAAAGCCAGTCAAATCCGTACCCGCCTTGTTTCCAAGAGGCTTGCCAAATCCACCCTCGTTCTGCGGCAATGGGTTCGTTCTGATTTTTTCTATAGCCTTAAGGACAATCTTTCGTTGGGAGCCGTCCAGACGCTTAATATCCTTGAGAGCATCTGGGTAGAAAGCGACTTCGTACCCACTCATTCAAACTCGACCTCATCCATCTGATCGAGTTCGTCCTGGCTCACACCCAGCTCTTCCATAACATCAGACAGGGAAACAAGCGCATCGTCACCTGTCGCAGCCACTCTCTTAAGCGCCAACGTTAACAAGGCGAGGTCCTCCTCCGCTTGCTTCGCTTCCCTGTATTCATCGGGTGTCACAATCACAAATGCTGGCTTGTTGTGTTTGAGGACCACAACAGGATTGTCGTCCCCAACCTTCGAAAAGGCAGCCGAGCCCTTACCGTGGCTGAAATCGCTAATTGGAACAAGGTTGTCGAGCATCTGCAAGGCAGGCATACATACCTCCTAAAAATGAATTCTTTTTCGAATTCATTTTATCATTCTTTTTTGCTATATTGTGCCGCGCAACAGAAACAACCTTTTAGGATACGAATCCGAGCTTAGAATGACTGTTGGCCCTCGCACCGCCCTTGCCTCTTTTATTACGTCAAGTGGTATACAGCGAAGCAAAATGGCAATCTAAAGCACGCGGCATTCGCCTCGCATCGCTACAAAAAACAAACTGCTCCCCACCCACTCGGGCAAGGAGCAAGCCTCATTTTTATAATCAGACCGAGAACCACAAACGCAGAAACACAGGCGACTTCAGTCCCTTATCGCCGAGAGACGTTATTGTGCAGCCATTTCTTTAAGCTTCTCGGCCATCAACAAACACACGTCTTCCGATTGCGGGTACACGCCAAAATGATCGAAAAAACCATGGTCACACCCGGCATATTCGATGACCTCAACATCGATTCCTGAAGACCGTAATTTTGTAGCCCATTTTTCATCGGGGATACGAAGCGGATCGTATTCGGATGTCACGATAGTCACCGGGGAGAAATCAGTGCAGTCCTCAAGCATTAGCGCAGAAATCAACGGGTCATGAGGAGACATTTTTCCGTGTGCGCAAAGTTCGACCATCGGACCGTCCGAATCGCGAAGATGGTCGATGCGAAAACGCGCAACGTCCTCCTGATCGGCTATCGCAGGAAAATCCTCATATCCCTCGCCCTGTTCGCCCGCAAGGTCGACTTCAGGATAGATTTCGAAGGCATGGGCTACAGCTCCAGCACCCCTGAGCTGAACACACGCATTAGTAAGGCTTCCTCCCGCGGAGTCGCCGGCGACCATTATTTTATGAGGATCGATTCCGAGATCCGCGGCATGCTCGCGCACATAATCAAGAGCAAGAACGCAATCCTCGATCTGCCCCGGAAATGCCGTCTCCGGCGCCAAGCGGTATTCCGGATAAACCACCACTGCACCAGACTTTTCGGCGATGAACTCGAGCTGATGTTCAAATTGCAGAACATTCCCCGCCATAAACGCGCCGCCGTGCAGGTAAACAAGCGCCGGACTTGCCTCCTTATGATTTGGTGGCGTCCAGACGAATAAATCTATATAGCGATCGGCCGCCTCCATGAGGATCTCATCGCGCTGAACCTCACCATCGAGTAGGCGGTATGTCGGCTTATCCGGGCGATGACGCATTCCAATAAGGCTCGTCCAGCTCGGAGACATGCTAACATTCCGCATCTTCTTGCGGGATACCTCGAGAATTCGTGGGTCAAGCACATGCTCTCTTTCATCATCAGGAACCGGACGAATTTGAACCTCGAGCCCTCTCTTCTCGGTTATAAACGAGCGACTGGAAATGGCACCAATCAACGCCTCGTCGTATTGTCTACCCATCTTAAATCCCCTCTCGGCAATAACGCCAAATCGATATTTCCATAACTTTTGAGATAACGGCTTATGATGTCCTCAGTTGTCGTATATCTATGTACTAAAGAAACTGAAAACCAAGGGGTCCACCATGCCTGCAGCAAAAGACGAGTTCACTCAGCCAGAACTTCTCTATCAGACCGTTGAAAACGACATCCTCAAGAAAATAGTTTCTGGCGAACTCCCCGGCGGCAGTCAGATTCCCACCGAAACCGAGCTTTGCAAGCAATACAAAGTAAGCAGGATCACCGTAAGACGCGCCGTACAGAATCTCATTGACCAAAGCTTGCTCTACCGCCTGCGAGGCAAGGGAACATTCGTAAACCCATCGAAGCTCACCCTGAAACGAGGAACAAGCACCATTTTCAATTTGAGCGCCGACCCCCAATACGGCGATAAAACAACCAAGTCCATCTTGGAAACAGGCTTAATCAAGGCTGATGCCCACATTGCACGGGAGCTCAAAATTGACAACGGAACCGTAGTGCAACGAGTTGCGCGCTTGGTTTATATCGAAAATGCCCCCTGCGCCATCGACACCGTTTATGCAACGCAGAGCACTCTACCCGGACTGCTGGAGCTTCTCACAGACAATGCCAGTCTTTTCGACCTGATCGCCAACCATTACAGCATCGCAACCGGTATTGAGAAGCTCAAAATCACCGCAGGAATAGCGGGGCTCCAAGAAGCAAGCCTTCTCGGTTATATCGTTGGAGCCCCCGTGAGCGTTGTCGAGCACGTCACATATGCCTGCGATGAGATGCCGCTCCACTATTCAAAAACCGTTTGGCGAGCAGACGCATCGTCCTTCGAGTTCAGCATCTCAAAAGATGGACGCCTTCTCTAGCCCAAAATCCCCAGGACGCCGAGCACAATACCAGCAGCGAGAATGCCCACAATCTGCCAAATTATTTTGACCTGTTTCTTATTGCAAAGACACATGATTCCGAACGCGCAGAGCGGCAAAAGAGCCGGGAATATCCCGTCGAGCGTTTCCTGCAACTTAAACGCGGTGTCGCCGAAGTTAAGAGCGAGCGGAGTGGTAACTGCAACGGTGGTCGCTACCATTCCACCAACTACCATTAGTCCCACAATCGCCAGGCCGGACGTAACTTTGCGCATTACATCAGAATCGTTCAGCTTTGAAATCATGCCACTGCCAAGCGAATAACCATACTGAAGCCCAAACCAGCGGATCAGGATCGTTGGGACATTATAAAGAAGCAGGAACAGGATTGGGCCGAGCAGACTGCCCGAAAGGCAAAGTCCCGTCACAACGCCCGTCGCAATCATGCGAAGCGTACTGGCGATCAGCGAATCTCCAATACCGGAAAGCGGAGCCATAAGCGATGCTTTCATGGCGTTAATTGAGGCGGCGTCAAAGTCCTGATTGTTGGCGTTCTCCTCCTCCATGGAGGCCACAATGCCGGCGACCAGAGGATTAAACGTAACTTGAATATTGTAGAACTCAAGATGACGCTTATATGCCTCGATCCGATCTTCGGGCTTATCGTATAACCGCTTGATTACCGGAATCATGTCGTAGCAGAAACCAACGTTCATTTGTCGGTCAAAGCTCCACATGATGTTGAGTGGAAAGCTACGCCAAAATAACGCCTTTAAGTCTTTCTTGGTTATTCTCTTATCGGTCGATTTATTTGACTCCGGCGAGAGCTCAAGAACATCATTAGAATTCGTTGTCATCGTCAACCTCCTTAGCGACCGCCGCACTGGCAGGCATAAAAATGTGAGCCATATTGAGGATCCCAATCAGGATCAGCGAAAACGCCACGATACCGATCGTCGGAATATTTAGATAGGCACTCAGCAAGAAGCCTCCAAAGAATAGGAAGCTCAGCTCCTTGGTGGACAGGATTGACATAAGCTGCGCAAATCCAAGCGCGGGCAGAATACCCGTTGCGATCGTAAGCCCATTCGTAAGCCAATCAGGGATGGCGTCAATCAGCGCCTGAACAGCATCATTTCCAACGTAAAAAGCCACGCCGCAAATCAAGCCAAGCGCAATGATGTAGAGAATTCCATTGGTCCACATAGCGGCTGCAATCGTTTTGGGGTCGTCCTTTTCGGCACCACGATCAGCCCAGACAGCCATAGGAGGCGTAACAACGCTATACATAAGGCTGTCAAACATGCCGGCAAGCACCGCAGTGGGCATAGCAATAGTCAGAGCGGTCTCGGGACCCGCACCCATAGTAATCGCAAAGGCTGTTCCCAAAACTGAACCAACAATTACGTTGGGCGGCACGGCAGCACCAACCTGCCAGACCCCCATAAACGCGAGTTCGAGCTGGAAACCAACAATAACGCCAGTCGGAATATCACCCAAAAAAATACCGACAATCGCTCCGAGGACAATCGGACGCTCGACCATCGCGGTACCGAGCAAATAATCCGATTGACCTATAGCAGCAGCAAGACCAACCAGAAAAGCCTGAAGCAGCATATTTCTCTCTCTTCCTACAAATCAAAACTTGTTACGATGCGTTTTTTCTCACTAGCAACCTGCCTTACCTCGAACTCGATTCCATCAGCCATGGCTTTCTTAATTTCATTAATATCGGATTGGGAAAGGCGCACAGCAGGGCCAAGCTCCTTTACGCTATCCCCCAACGGTCGAGCGCCGCCTAAATTCACAGACGTTATTTTTGGACACGCACGCGCAACTTCACAGGCGTCATGTACATTTCCCGTAACAACAATTAGCTCGTATTTATCCACCGCGCTTCCGTTAAGGGCCACGATGGAATCTTCTACACTTTTGACAACCAATTTGGCATCAGCGGGTTTTGCAATTCGCAGCGCTTGAATTCGCTCTTTGCTTGCGGCGTACTCATCTGAAACCACAAGAATAGCGTTTGCTTTAAGCGCTGGATACCAAGAGAACACGGTCTGCCCATGCACTAACCGGCTATCGACGCGGCACAGTTTAATCATTTTGCCCCTTTCTCGACTTGAACGCAGACAATCATCCTTGACTGCTTATGGCATATTACGTCATATGACGTAATATGCCATTACACAATATCTTGAACGGTTGAATATCACCGCTAAATGGTATTTATCTCTAGAAACAGGGGGAGGTGCAATCCGTCTAGACACAGTGCGTCGGGGGCGGGCTGGGTTTTTATCTTCGCTCCCCTTGCTTCGCAAAGTCGCTCAGCTAAATAACCCAGCCCGCCGCGGGACACCCTGCGACCTACCGGATATTGCCATGACGTACGTTGGCTGATTTGGTTTGGAATGGGAGGTTGACGAGGCTGAAAGTCCCTCCTATATAACGTGGGCGCCGTCGTTCGAATGAACGACGGCGCCCGCACTCATTTTCTATTCAGCCCTAGTCATCGCGCAAAGCCCCTTCGGCAGCACACGGTGCTATTGAATCACCGCAGGCCGGGGCGGGAGGCGGTCCTTTCTCTCGGAAAACTTCGCGAAGCCCAGTTTCCGAGAGAAAGTGTCCGGCTGCCGCCCCGGCCGGCCAGGTCAACTACACCGTGTGCTGCGGCAGGTCCTGCAGGGCGATGACGTCCATGCCCATGTCGTTGGCGCTGCCGTGACCCTGCTGGTCCTCGCGCACGGCCTCGATGGCACTCACGTACGTGTTGGCGGCAGACATCGCGGTCACGCAGGTCACGCCGCGGCGCACGGCCTCGGTGCGCAGCAGATAACCGTCGCCACGCGAGCCCGGGCCGTATGGCGTATTAATGATCACCGCAATCTTGCCATCGGCGATGAGGTCGCCGATGTTGGGACGCTCGCCGTCGTGCGGGCCGCTGATCTTCTCCACAACCTCGCAGGTCACGTTGCCGCCGCGCAGCACGCGCGCCGTGCCCTCGGTGGAGCAGATGTCAAAGCCCAGGTAACGCAGGATACGCGCGACCGAAAGGATATGACGCTTGTCGCGGTCGCACACGCTAATGAACACCTTGCCGGCGCTCGGGTCGGGCAGCTTGTAGTCAATCGCCAGCTGCGTCTTGGCATATGCCTCGGGATAGCTCTTGGCGATACCCATGACCTCGCCCGTAGACTTCATCTCGGGCCCCAGGATAACGTCGGCGCCCGGGAAACGGCCCCAGGGCATAACGGCTTCCTTCATGCAGAACCAGTCCAGCTGACGCTCGTCGCTCGGCAGGCCCAGGCTCGCGATGGAATCGCCTGCCATGATACGCGCCGCGCACTTGGCCAGCGGCACGCCGGTGGCCTTGGAGATAAACGGCACGGTACGGCTGGCACGCGGGTTGGCCTCGATCACATAGACGGTCTCGCCCTTAATGGCGTACTGCACGTTGACCAGGCCGCGTACGCCCAGCGCCATCGCGATGCGGCGCGTAGTCTCGCGAAGCTTTGCCTGCAGGCTCTCGCTAAAGCTGAACGGCGGAATGCAGGTCGCAGAGTCGCCGGAGTGAATACCGGCCTCCTCGATATGCTCCAGAATGCCGCCGATGTAGACCTCTTCGCCATCGCACAGGGCGTCGACATCGGACTCGATCGCGCCCTCCAAGAAGCGGTCCAGATACACCGGGTAGTCGGGGCTAATGCGCGCAGCCTCGGCCATGTAATCGCGCAGATGCTCGGCATCGTAGGCGATCATCATGCCGCGGCCGCCCAGCACGTAGCTCGGACGCACCAGCAGCGGGTAGCCAATATGCGCGGCCACGGCCTCGGCCTCCTCAAACGAGGTTGCCTGGCCCGCCGGCGGATACATAATGCCCAGCTTGTCGAGCAGGGCGGCAAAGCGCTCGCGGTCCTCGGCAAAGTCGATGGCATCGGGCTTGGTGCCCATGATGTTCACGCCGCTCTCCTCGAGCATGCGCGCCAGCTTAAGCGGAGTCTGGCCGCCGAGCGTCACCACGACGCCGTCGGGTCGCTCAACATCGATGACATCCATGACGTCCTCGTAGGTGAGCGGCTCAAAGTACAGACGGTCGGACGTGTCGTAGTCGGTCGAAACGGTCTCGGGATTGCAGTTGACCATGATGGTCTCGAAGCCGCGGGCCGCCAGCGCATAGCTCGCGTGCACGCAGCAGTAATCGAACTCGATACCCTGGCCAATGCGGTTGGGGCCGGCGCCCAGGATCATCGCCTTGGGCTTGTCCGCCGGCGTGGTCTCGTCGGGAGCCACGCACTTCTTGGCATCCGGGCTCGTGCGGTAGATGTTCTCGTACGTCTTGTAGTGGTACTCCGTGGCGCTCGAGAACTCCGCAGCGCAGGTATCGACCGTCTTCATGCTGGGAACCACGCCCAGACCCTTGCGATAGGCGCGCACAAAGCGCTCGTCCGAGCCGGTCAGCGCAGCGATCTCGGCATCGCTCGTGCCGTACTGCTTGAGCAGGCGCATCGCGTCGGCGTCGATATCCTCCACACGCAGGCCGCGGATGCTCTCCTGAACCTGCACCATGTCGTTGATGCGGTTGAGGTACCACGGGTCGATGCCGCAGATGGCATGGATGCGAGCGATGTCCCAGCCACGGCGCAGGGCCTCGACCACAAAGAAGATGCGGTGCTCGGTCGGCGTGGCCACGGCTTGAGCGAGCTCATCGTCGCTCAGCTTATCGGCACCCTCCTTGCCACCGGCGCAGATACCCTGGTGACCGTCCTCCAGCGAGCGCATGGCTTTGCCGAAGGCCTCCTCAAAGGTGCGGCCAATCGCCATGATCTCGCCCACGGCCTTCATGCGCGTGGTGAGCGTGGGGTCGGTACCCTTGAACTTCTCGAAGGCAAAGCGCGGCACCTTGACCACACAGTAGTCGATTGTGGGCTCAAAACAGGCGGGCGTAGCCTTGGTGATGTCGTTAACGATCTCGTCGAGCGTATAGCCCACGGCCAGGCGCGCGGCAGCCTTGGCGATGGGGAAACCTGTGGCCTTGGAAGCGAGGGCGGACGAGCGGCTCACGCGCGGGTTCATCTCGATGACGATCAGGCGGCCGGTGTTGGGGTTCACGGCAAACTGTACGTTGGAACCACCGGTCTCGACACCGATCTTCTCCAAGATGGCGAGCGAGGCCACGCGCATGCGCTGATACTCAAGGTCGGAGAGCGTCTGCGCCGGCGCCACGGTGATGGAGTCGCCGGTATGCACACCCATGGGGTCGAGGTTCTCGATGGAGCACACGATGATGCCGTTGCCGGCGTGGTCACGCATGACCTCCATCTCATACTCTTTCCAGCCCTCGATGGACTCCTCGACCAGCACCTCGTGGGCGGGCGAGAGTTCAAGGCCCTGGCTCACGATGGAGACGAGCTCCTCGTGGGTATGCGCGATGCCGCCGCCGGCGCCACCGAGGGTAAAGCTCGGACGCAGCACGCAGGGATAGCCCACGCGCTCGGCGATGGCCTCGGCGTCAGCCACGCTATAGGCATAGCCCGAGCGCGCGACCTCCAGGCCGATCTCGGCCATGGCCTCATTAAAGAGCCTGCGGTCCTCGCCGCGCTCGATAGCGGCCAGGTCGCAGCCGATCATCTCGACGCCGTACTTGTCGAGCATGCCGTCCTTTGCCAGCTCGACGGCGGCGTTCAGACCGGTCTGGCCGCCCAGCGTGGGCAGCAGCGCGTCCGGGCGCTCTTTCTTGATTACGCGCTCGATAAACTCCGTGGTGATGGGCTCGACATAGGTGCGGTCGGCAAGACCCGGGTCGGTCATGATGGTCGCCGGGTTGGAGTTGACCAGGATGACCTCAAAGCCATCCTCCTTGAGCACCTTGCAGGCCTGGGCGCCGGAGTAGTCGAACTCACAGGCCTGGCCAATAACGATGGGGCCCGAACCAATGACGAGGATGCGCTTGATGTCAGTACGTTTCGGCATGTTTAAAACCTCCTAGAGAGGCTGACTCAATGTTTTGGAAAAGTCAGCGAGGGTGCAGCTGGTGCATCAGGTTGCCGTGATGCGAGGGCGCGCTGGGCTTATGCCCGCGCGTCCGAAGCAGAGCGGCAAGATGATGTGCCAGATGCAGCCGCAGCGTCGACCGGTCCGCCGTTCGGTAGAACGGCGGAACCATCGTCGGCAAAATTCCAGCCGGCAAGGCGGTCCTTCGCGGTGTCGATGTCCAGGTAGTTCTCCTCGCCGTCCATGAGTCGCGTAAAGGCGGTAAAGAGATAGTGGGCATCGGTGGGGCCAGGCGAGGCCTCGGGGTGGTACTGGACCGAGAAGCACGGGGCGTCGAGCAGCTGGATACCCTCGGCGGTGCCGTCGTTGAGGTTCACATGTGTTAGGCGAATGCGGCCAAAGCGCTCGTTCATCACGACCGGCGCGATTCCGCGGCGCACCCAGACGCGCAGATCTCCATCGGCCGCATGCTCGGTCTCGCCGCCGGAAAGCTCGGGGACAAGCTTGCCCAGGCTGGGGAACAGCAGGCCAAAGCCATGGTTTTGCGCGGTAATCTCCACGCGACGGCTTACCAGGTTCATGACCGGCTGGTTGCCACCGCGGTGACCGAATTTAAGCTTTTCCATCTGGGCGCCGCAGGCCAGGCTGATCATCTGATGGCCCAGGCAAATGCCAAAGACCGGCACCTTGCCGATCAGCTGCTGCACCTGCTCGTAGGTCTCCACCACGGCGTCGGGGTCGCCGGGGCCATTGGACAAAAAGACGCCGTCGGGATTCATGTCGAGCACCTCACTCGCGGGCGTGTCCCACGGCACGACGGTAAGGTCGCAGCCGGCGCGGACCAGCCCCTCCAGAATGCCGCGCTTCACACCGCAGTCGTAGGCGACCACTTTGTGACGGGCAGGAGCGGCAGTCGAAAGCGCAAAGTCATGCGTGGCAGGCAGGTCGACGGCGGCAAACTCGTGAGGCGCGGGGCAACTTACGGTCTTGACCAGGTTCTCGCCTACCAGCGCGGGCGCTGCGGCCAGACGCTCGGCAAGCTCGTCGACATCGAAGATCTCGGTCGAGATAATGCCCATCTTGGAGCCGTTGTCGCGCAGGTGGCGCACCAGGGCGCGGGTGTCGACGCCCTCGATAGCGACGATGCCGTGTGCACGCAGGTACTCCGGCACGCTGACGGCCGAGCGCCAGTTAGAAGGCGTGGCGCACATGTCGCGAACGATCATGCCGCGCATAGCCGGAGCGCTCGCAGGGCGCACGGCGTCGCCGGGGAAGGCCGACTGGACGTCGGTCTCGTCGATACCGTAGTTGCCGATCTGCGGATAGGTCATGGTTACGATTTGGCCGGCATAACTCGGGTCGGTCATGACCTCAAAGTAGCCCTCGAGCGAGGTGTTGAAGCAGACTTCGCCGGTCGCGGTGCCCTCGGCGCCGCATGCACGTCCATAAAAAATGGTCCCATCCTCAAGATACAGGATGCAGGGACCGCAGGTGCCCTTGCTGGTTTTGGCCAGCATGCGCTGGCAAAGCTCGCTGGGCGCGAAGGTGCGGGCGGCAGCGCCCGCGGTATGGTTGTTCGCCATAATTCTCCTTCCCGGTCTCACAGGACCGGCTTAAAGGTGTGTAGTTAGGCCTCGCGGTATTGTAACCGCAAGCATGCCTCATGGCGTTAATTTCATCGAAATGTTTACGAAATGATAATTATGACTTTCTATGCATAATGATTTTTCTGGGACGGGGATTAAAAAATCATTCTGAGAGCAGAGCTTTGTCGCCAACTGCATACATGACAGAATGATTTTTTAATCCCCGTCCCAGAAAAATCATCCCGCGAGGCTTGTGGCTCACGCGGGATGATGACGTCTTACTTTCTCTTGTCCTGCTCCAGCAGTTCGGACGGTGTGCGATCGGGCTTGCCGCCGCGGAAAATCTCGCGGCCATGCAGACGATGTTCCAGGTCACGCTCGGCCTTTTCCTCGTCAATCTTGGTCTGGCTCACCACCGGGTCCTCAATCAACGACGACACCGAGTTCACCTGCTTCTGAATGCGCTCGGCGATGGTGTCATCCATACTCACGATGCGCATCTTCCAGTCGATACTCGTGGCGTTGGATGAGCTCTTGGTCCACACGAACGTCAAAATGGCGCTCTGGTGGCCCCGCGCGGGGAACATGCCAAAGAAGGAATCGTGCTGAATGTTGCTATCCTCGTCGATATAGGCGTGAACGTTATACACCACGCGGTCGATCTTGTCGTTGAGCAGCGCGTTGGTCGCAAGCGCCGCGGCCTGGATCTGCCCGTTGGACAGCAGCTCGAGCTCGTTGGCAGACGATGTGTCCAACACCGTCACCTCGACCGTGCCCGTACGCTCATCGGCTTCATCGACGGTAAAGTCGAGCGGGAACTGCGTAAAGCCGTTGCCCCACTCGAGTCCACCCTTGAGTGCTGTAGAAACGGTATCAACCGAAACGCTCTCGGACAGGTTGGCGGTATTCAGACGGCGCATCACGCCGTAGCCGATCTGCATGCCCACGATCAGCACCAAAATACCGATGACCACGGCCATCGCGGTCTTCGTAATGGTATGGCTCACCTGCGAGCCCGAAGGATCGTCCTCGGACAGCGGGTCGATATGTTTTGCCTGGCTCGCGCGGTCCTCGCTGCGCAGCTGTGCTAGCGCCGCTTTGTCACCGCGCTTGGCCGCAGCCTCCTTCTCACGCATGCGCTCGGTACGCTTTTTGGCGAGCGTGGGATCCAAGACGCCGGATGCATCGATTTCGGAGAATAACTCCGTCACTTCTTCCGGAGTCAAAGGGTTCTTGTCAGCCATAAACTTCCTGTCATATCAATCAGTCGAGCTCGTGCGCACGCGCACCTTCGAACTGCATTCGATAGTAACGGGCATAGGTGCCGCCACGGGCGAGAAGCTCCTCGTGCGTGCCACGCTCCACAACGCGACCATGCTCAACGGTCGCAATCTCATCGGCATGCTTAATGGTCGAAAGACGGTGGGCGATAATAATCGTGGTGCGGCCGCGTGCCAGCTCTTCGAGTGACTCCTGCACCGCCTCCTCGCTCTCGTTATCCAAAGCACTCGTCGCCTCGTCCAAAATCAGGATCTTGGGGTTCTTGAGAAACACGCGCGCGATGGCAACGCGCTGCTTCTGTCCGCCCGAAAGACGGCTGCCGCGCTCGCCCACCACGGTGTCGTAGCCCTGCGGAAGCGACTCGATAAAGGCATCGATGTTGGCGCGACGGGCGGCCTCGGCGATCTCTTCTGCCGTGGCGCCCGGCTTGCCGTAGGCGATGTTCTCGCCAATCGTACCGTCAAATAGATAGACATCCTGCTGCACCAGGCCGATGGCGCGGCGCAGGCTCTGCTGCGTCACATCGCGCACGTCCTGGCCGTCGATGCTAATGGATCCGGCAGCCACGTCATAAAAGCGCGGCAGCAGCGAACAGGTCGTGGACTTGCCACCGCCCGAAGGGCCAACCAGCGCGATGGTCTGCCCGGGCTTGATGGACAGATTCATATGGTCGATAACGGGACGCTCGTCGGCATAGCCCTCGCCCAGCTCGACATCCTCGTAGTTAAAGCACACGTCGTGATACTCCACGGCGCCGGCAGTCACCTGCAGATCCGTAGCGCCCGGCTTGTCCTGGATATCCGGCGCGGTCGAGAGCACCTCGTCCATACGTTTAAAGCCGGCGATAGCCTTCTGATACGTTTCGGCCGAATTGACGAGCGTCTCGAGCGGCGTGCAGAACAGCGAAATATAGAGTGCAAAGGTCGCCATATCGACCGCCTGCAGCTGTCCCTGGGCGACCAGCCAGCCGCCCAGCAGCACCACGATCACATAGAGCACACCCGAGAGCAGGCCATACGTCGCGGTATAGACGCCCATGGCGTGATACATGTTCTCCTTGGACGAAAGGTAGCGATCGTTAGAGGCACGGAACTTGGCGCGCTCGGTCTCCTCGTTGGCAAAGCTCTTGACTACGCGCATGCCCGCAAGCGAATCCTGCAGCTGCGCATTGATGCCGCTGATCTTTTTGCGGTTGTCGCTAAAAACCTCGCGCATACGCATGTTCTGCCAAAACATGATGACCGCAAACGCCGCCGTCACCACGGCCATGGCGAGCGCCAGCACCGGGGCAATGGTAAAGAGGATCACAAACGAGCCGATGATCTCGATGCCGCAGATGATGATCCACTCGGGCACGTGGTGCGCCGCCTCGCAGATATCGAACAGGTCGTTGACCACGCGGCTCATCATGTCGCCCGAGCTGTTGCGGTCGAAGTATGCAAAGCTAAAGCGCTCATACTGGTCAAACAGGTCCTCGCGCATTTTGGACTCCATACGCGCGCCCATCACGTGACCCCAATAGCTCACAAAATAGCGGCAGGCGCAGCGGACGGCATACATCAGCACCAAGCCCACCGCGATCATGCCGAGCGCCTGCATAATAGCAGCCTGACCCTGAGTAAACAGCCCACCGGTCAAATTGCGCAGGATAATGGGGAACGCCAGGTCAATGGCGGCAAGCACCAGAGCACAAACAGTATCAGCAACAAAAAGCCCCATCTGGGGCTCGTAATACGAAAGAAACCTCTTAAACATGTGATCCTCAAAGAAATATCAGCAACATAAGGCCCTGGGACAAAGTAATCAGTAGTTCTTGTCCCAGGGCTATTCCCGCTCGTTACAGCTCGGCCCCACCCAAGCGGTGCGCGATGCTATCGCAGGCCAAGGCGCCCACGACGGTCTTGGCGTCTTCGATCTTGCCGTCGAGCACGGCGTCGATCAGCTCGTGCAGCGGCACCAGGTCCACGTTGACAAACTCGTCATCATCGGGGTTGGGCGCATCAAACTCGAGCTTGGTGGCCAAGTAGATGTGGATGATCTCATCGCAAAAACCGCAGGACGTGACAATCGACGTCAAAAAGCGAATACGACCAGCCCTAAAGCCCGTCTCCTCGTGCAGTTCGCGCTTGGCGCAATCGAGCGGGTCCTCGCCTGGATCGAGCTTGCCGGCGGGAATCTCGACCGTCACGCGGTCGATGGCGGTGCGGTACTGACGCACCAGTACGATCTTGCCGCTCTCGGTCAGTGCCACAACGGCCGCCGCACCCGGATGGCGAACGATATCGCGGGCGCTGCGGTGACCGTTGGGCAGCTCAACCTCAAGACGGTGGACGTCAAGGATCTTGCCCTTCCAGGCGCACTCCTCCGAAAGAATCTTCTCGTGCAGCTCGGCATCGTGCGGGTCGTCGTCGCCCAGCACCAGTGCCGGCTCGTCAGCGACCTCGCCACCAGGCTCGCCCTCGGCGTGCCCATACATGCGGCTGTCCTCTTCGACGATCTGCGCGTCCATGAGCTCTTCGTTCTTCTCGTCCATCCGTCTCATTCCTCTCGGATTTTAGGCATCCCAGGCGTCGCGGCCGCGCAGCGCGCGCAGGCCGATGTCGTGACGCAGGGTCTTGCCCTCAAAATCAATCTTCTCGCAGGCCTCGTAGGCAAGGTTGCGAGCGTTCTCGAACGTGTCGCCCAGAGCGGTCACGGCAAGCACGCGGCCACCATTGGTCACGAGCTGGCCGTCCACCACGGCAGTGCCCGCGTGGTACACGGTCACGTTCTCCATGGCCTCGGCATCGGCGATACCGGTGATGACCTTGCCCTTCTCGTAGCTGCCGGGATAACCCGCGCTCGTCAGGACAATGGCCACGGCCCACTCGTCACGCCAGTCGAGCTCAATCTGATCGAGCTCGCAGTTGGCACAAGCCAGCATGACCTCGACCAGGTCATTCTTAAGGCGCGGCAGCACGACCTGCGTCTCGGGGTCGCCAAAGCGGGCATTGAACTCCAGTACCTTGGGACCGGCAGGCGTGAGCATAAAGCCGCCGTACAGGCAGCCGCGGTAGTCGATACCCTCGGCAGCAAGCTCGGCCACGGTCTGCTCCATGACCTTCACCATGGTGGCGTGCTCCTCGTCGGTCACGATGGGCACCGGGCTGTAGACGCCCATGCCGCCGGTGTTGGGGCCCTTGTCGCCCTCGAGCGCGCGCTTGTGGTCCTGCGAGGTGGCCATGGGGCGCACGGTCTTGCCGTCGGTAAAGGCCAACAGCGAGCACTCGGGGCCGGTCAGCATCTCCTCGATGACCACGGTATTGCCGGCATCGCCAAAGGTGCCGCCAAAGCACTCGCGCACGGCCTCCTCGGCCTGCTCAAGTTCGGTCGCCACGATAACGCCCTTGCCCGCGGCAAGGCCGTCGGCCTTCACGACCAGCGGGGCGCCCTGCTCGCGCACGTAGGCGAGAGCCGAAGCCTCGTCGGTAAACGAACCATAGGCTGCCGTCGGAATGCCCGCACGTTCCATGAGCTGCTTGGAGAACAGCTTGGAGCCCTCCATCTGGGCGCCCTCGGCACCCGGGCCAAAGCAGGGAATACCCGCCGCGCGCACGGCGTCGGCCACGCCCGCCACGAGCGGAGCCTCGGGGCCAATTACCACGAGTCCGCATCCGTGGCTCTGCGCAAACGCCGCCACGGCCGCAGGATCGCAGTCGTCGAGAACAACGTTCTCGCCGCAGCTCGCGGTGCCGCCGTTACCCGGCGCGATGTAGAGCTTGCCGGCGCGCGGTGATGCTGCGAGCTTAGCTGCCAAAGCATGCTCACGGCCGCCGCTGCCCAACAACAGGATGTCGATGGTTTGAGTGTCCGCCTTCAAGGGTGCCTCCTCTATGGATGAACGGCCCGCTCCGCGCGAGCCCTTTGCAAGCAAATATACCCCTCGGCCGCCCGTCCGGGCTGCAAAGGGGTATATCGCAATAACCAAATAGTCCCGATTACTTCCAGAATCGGTTGATGATCTGCTCGCGACCAGCGCCAACGCCAATGAACGTCACGCGGGTGTGTGCCAGATCCTCGATAAACGCCACGTAGTCCTGAGCCTCCTGCGGCAGCTCCTCAAAGCTGCGGCAACCGGTGATATCGCACTTCCAGCCAGGGAGCTCCTCGTAGATGGGCTTGGCATGCTCAAAGCGCACCTGGTGTTCGGGCACGCTCGTGTAACGCTCGCCATCGACGTCGTAGGCAACGCACACCTTGATGGTGTCGAAAGCCGAAAGCACGTCGAGCTTGGTCACGGCGATGTCGGTGAGGCCGTTGACGCGCGAGGCATAGTTGGCGATAGGGCCGTCAAACCAGCCGCAACGACGACGGCGACCGGTGGTCACGCCGTACTCATAGCCCTCCTCGGTCAGCGTGTGGCCGGCCTCGGACTCATAGGAAAGCTCGGTGGGCATGGGGCCCGAACCGACGCGGGTGATATAGGCCTTCATGACGCCCAGCACGCGGTCGACGTTCTTCATGCCCACGCCAGAGCCGGTGATGGCACCGCCGGCGGTGCAGTTGGAAGACGTCACGTACGGATAGGTGCCGTGGTCGATGTCGAGCAGCGTCGCCTGGGCGCCCTCAAACAGCAGGTTCTTGCCCTCATCGATCATGTTGTTGAGCAGCAGGCTCGTCTCGGTGATGTAGGGACGCAGGCGCTCGGCCATCGGCAGGTACTCGTCGCAAATCTGGTCCACGGTGTAGGTGGGCAGGTTGTAGATGAGCTCGAGCTCGGGGTTCACGCGGGCGAGAGCGGTCTCCAGCTTGTCGCGGAACAGTGCCTCGTCCAGCATGTCCTGCATGCGCAGGCCAATGCGCGCCATCTTGTCCTGATAGCACGGACCGATGCCGCGCTTGGTGGTACCGATGTTCTTCTTGCCGAGCTTCTGCTCAAAGGCGCCATCCAGATCGATGTGGTACGGCATGATGACATGCGCGTTGCCGCTAATCTTGAGGTTCTTGGTGGTGATGCCGTCGGCCTCGAACATATCGATCTCCTCAAGGACAACCTTGGGGTTGACGACGCAGCCGTTACCGATCACCGACACGTGATCGGAATACATGATGCCGGAGGGCACCTGGTGCAGGCCGTACTTCTTGCCGTTGACGACGATGGTGTGGCCGGCGTTGTTGCCTCCCGAGTAGCGCACGACGGCATCGAAGTCGCCGGCGACCAGGTCGCAAATCTTACCCTTGCCCTCATCGCCCCACTGGGCACCGACCAAAACGGTTGACGGCATGTTTACTCCTTACATTCATGGACTGTCTACGCGCCACGCCGGCACGCAGAAGCACAAAACATTCCCAGTATACCCGTGCAACGGGCGCCTGTCCTACTCCTCGGCATGTGCCCCATCAAGCTCATAGAACTTGGTGGATGCCGGCAGGAACATCAGATCGACGTCGCCGATCGGGCCCGAACGGTTCTTGGCCACGACGATACGCGTAACGCCCTCGTCGGGTCGATCGTCGCGCGAGGCCTCGGCCTCGTCGGCGGAGCGGTCCAAGAACATAACGATATCGGCGTCCTGCTCGATGGAGCCCGATTCACGAAGGTCGGAAAGCTGCGGGCGCTTGCCGGTACGGGATTCGACCTGACGCGAGAGCTGCGACAGCGCGATGAGCGGGATCTTGAGCTCCTTGGCCATGATCTTCAGACCACGCGACATCTCCGAAACCTCGACGGTACGGCTCTCGGAGCGGCGTCCCGGCGGAGGACTCACCAGCTGCAGGTAGTCCAGGATGATGATTGCCTTCTCCTTGTTATGGAGCATGCGGCGGCTCTTGGCGCGAATCTCGGTCACTGTGGTGCCGGGCGTATCGTCAATCAGAATATCGAGCTTGGACAAGGTCTGCGTGGCCTCGTTGATATTGGCCCACTGCTCGGGGCTAATGCGGCCCATGCGGAAGTCACTGATCGAGATCATGGCGTAGGCGCAAATCAGACGCTGGGCAATTTCTTTGCCCGACATCTCCAGCGAGAAGAAGCCGACGGTATAACCGGCAGCGGCAGCGTTGAGCGCCAGATTCAGGGCGAACGACGTCTTACCCACAGCAGGGCGGGCGCCGATAATGATGAGCTGGCCCTCGCGGAAGCCCATGAGCATGCGGTCGAGTGACGGGAAGCCCGTGGGCACGCCCGCAGCCTGACCACCGGCCTGACACACTTCCTCGGCCTCGTTATAGGCCTCAACCATAAACTCGGTCAGCGTCTTGTAGCTCGACTTGACCTCGCGTGCCGTGACCTTGAGCAGCTTGCTCTCGGCTAGCTCCACGACCTCCTTGGTGTCGGTGGGGGCGTTATATGCCAGCGCGTTGATCTCGTTGGTGGCGCCGATCAGCTCGCGCAGCATCGAATCGCGACGAACGATGGCGGCATGGTGCTGCCAGTTCACGAGCGACAGAGTCTGACCCATCAGCTCCAAAATGTAGGCCTCGCCGCCCACGGCATCGAGCTTGTTGATGCTTCGCAGGTAATCGATCAGCGAGATGGAGTCGATGGGAATGCGGCTGTTGTACATATCGACCATCGCGGTGTAGATGGTCTTATGAATGGGCCGGTAGAAATCATCGGGCTGCAGCTCGACCTGGGCCTCTTCGACCACCTCGGGCGATAGCAGCATAGCGGCCAGTACATTGGCCTCTGCATCTTGGTTTTGGGGAAGACCCAACTTTGAGCCGCGGTCCTCGACCGTCAGCCCCGTCTCCCTATCGTCATATGCCATGAGCATCCTCATTCATATCGCTTGCGAGCATCCATAGTATCAGCCACGGTCCCAAAACGCGCCGCGCGCCGCCAATCATCACCGAACCAAACGGATGAACGGTCCTGTATATAGGACTTCGACGCAACGTTCACCATGACACTCACTCAGCGCAAAAAACAAAAGGGCGCCCTGGTTTCCCAGAGCGCCCTTCTTAGAACAAGATTGTTGCGTTGCAGCAAATGCTACTCGGCAGCAGCCTCAGTCTCGACCTCGGCGGTCTCGGCCTCGGCGACCTCAGCGGCCTCCTCGACCTCAGCCTCGGCAGCGAGCTCCTCGGCGGTAACGCCGACGAGAACGACAACCTCGGCCTTGATCTCGCGGTACAGCGAGATGGCAACGGTGTGGGCACCGGCAACCTTGATGGGCTTACCGAGCTCGACGCGCTTGCGGTCGATGTCCATACCGAGCTGAGCCTTGATGGCGTCAGCGACCATAGCGGCGGTAACGGAGCCAAAGAGGATGCCCTCGTCGCCGACCTTGACGTCAACGGTGACCGTCTTGCCCTCGAAGGCAGCCTTGGTCTCGTTGGCGGTAGCCAGACGGACGGCCTCGCGCTTGGCGATGTTGTTGCGACGCTCGTCAAGCTGCTTGAGGTTGCCCTTGGTGGCGGCAACAGCGAGCTTCTTGGGGAACAGGAAGTTCTCAGCGTAACCCTGAGCGACCTCTACGACGTCACCCTCGCCGCCCTTGCCCTTGATCTCATCGAGAAGAATAACCTTCATGATGCGTCTCCCTTCTTAGCCGCGGTCGCGGTTGCCACGAGAGGAAACCACGGGGACGGTGTACGGCAGGAGAGCCATCTCGCGGGCGCGCTTGATGGCGTTGGCGATGTCATGCTGATGCTGCGTGCAAGCGCCAGTGACGCGACGGGGCTTGATCTTGCCACGGTCGGTCATGTACTTACGGAGAAGCTGAGTGTCCTTATAGTCGATGAACTCAGTGTTCTCCTTGCAGAACTGGCAGTACTTACGACGCGGCTGACGTGCAGAAAAATCATTAGCCATGTCAAAATACCTTTCATTTGGCAACTTCGGCGAACCGAAGCCGCCTCTCACTCAAAAATAGGTGAACAACCCTTAGAACGGGATGTCCTCATCGTAGACGTCGACCGCGGGCGGCGTAGCCACCGGCGCGGCAGGACGTGCTGCGGGCGCGGGAGCTGCGGGGGCGTAACCGCCCTGATCGTAGCCACCCTGGCCACCACGGGAGCTCATAAACTCGATCTCATCGACGATGACCTCAAGCTTGCTCCGGCGCTGGCCGTCGCGCTCCCAAGAGCTGTAGCGCAGCTTGCCCTCGATCGCGACCTTGTTTCCCTTTGCCAGGAAACGGCTCACGGCCTCGGCGCGGGTGCCGAACATGGTGCAGTCGACAAAGTTGGGATAGTCCTCCCACTCGCCAGTCTGCGCGTTGCGGCGACGATCGTTCACGGCAACGCCAAAGGACAGAACCTGGGTTCCGCCGGCGGTGGCGCGCAGCTCGGGATCGCGGGTGAGGTTACCGGTGATGTTCACTCGATTGATGCTCATAACTCACTACTTCCTCTTGGGGCACAAGCCCAGTCCAAAACGACAGTCTTACTCCTGGTCGTCGCGACGGACGATCATGTGGCGGACCACAGCGTCGGTGATGCGCAGGACGCGATCAAGCTCGGCGATCTGGGTAGGATCTGCGTGGAAGTTGATGAGGGTGTAGTCACCATCGGTGAGGTCGTTGATCTCGTAGGCGAGCTTGCGCTTGCCCCACTCGTCAACGGAGTCGACCTTGCCAGCGCCCTCAGCGATCGTGGTATCGATACGCTTCATAACAGCGAGACGAGTCTCGGGGTCGAGCGACGGGTCAACAAAGAACAGCAGTTCATAAGCCTTCATATTGTCACCTCCTCTGGGCAAATGTGGCTTCAGGTCGTGAAGGTGCGCCTGAAGCAGGAAAAGACTTGGTAATAATATCTTTCAACCTCCTAGGCTGCAAGAATATGCAGCTACAACCTCATGACCTCCACATATGCCCATAGTCGCACGGTGTTTCATGCGCATTCCAACCAAATGCCGACCAAGAGCTTGACGGATTTGTGGACAAGATACGATGCCGCGGGGACAAGCTGAGCCAAGCCGCAGGTCAACGGGCACAGGGCTGTGGTCGCAAGATGCATACCGGTGGTCCACAGCACCACCCAAAGATTTTTAAATTCATTGCCAAGTCGCTCATGAATACCCCTTTTGAACAATTAAGTTGATCAACCACGCTGGTCGGAAGCCGTTTTTTTGGCACCTCAAACCCCACTGCAACGCCAAGCGCGGCCAAGCGTTTTAAAAAATGCCAACTTTTCTGTTTGCACTTAGCGATTCCTCGTGTATACTGACTTTCGCATTTAACGGAGAGTTGTCCGAGTGGCCGAAGGAGCACGATTGGAAATCGTGTAGGCGTCAAAAGCGTCTCCAGGGTTCAAATCCCTGACTCTCCGCCAGTTAATTCCAAAGCAGGCCTTCGAGCCTGCTTTGTTTTTACCCCACGCGGAGGGGTGGCAGAGTGGTTGAATGCGGCGGTCTCGAAAACCGTTTGGCCTGTATAAGGTCACGAGGGTTCGAATCCCTCCTCCTCCGCCATTTTGGTTGAGAAAGCTCCCAGATCGGGGGCTTTTTTCTTTTAAGTCCCTTACAAGCAAATACGGCGGAGGAGGAGGGATTCGAACCCGCCAGGGCGCAAAGCGTAAAGAAAACGCGCCAGTGGCGCGTTTTTAGCGCAGCGCGGTCGGCGTAAGCCGACCGGATAAATTTTGAGCAAAGCTCAAAATTTGGACATCCCTCCTATTCGACCACGCCCCCATCGCGTTCAGCATCAACCCGGATCCCCAAACATGGAACCTATGACCGTACCCAGTCCCGACCGTTTGCCGAGCAATAGGGTCGCAATCGGCGCCGAACATGTACTATGTACGGGCATTGTCTAAACCCGTAACTCAAAGGACCCCATCTTGC
>DXLQ01000150.1:0-2862 GCA_019414685.1 Collinsella sp.
ATACCGCGAAATGCACGGAATATTCGGCGAACGGCTCAGTTTTCGTAGCGAGAAGTCCGGAAGTTTTAATTGAAACGGTTTAACTCTATGTTCTGTGGTCGCGAACTTCCGTAGAGGGGATCCGTCTTGGGCAAGCTTTTGGGCAGCTCTTGTATGCGTTGCAGGGGTTGACCTGTTGCAACGGTGCCGTTCGCCGCCTGTTTACTGCCTTTGGCCGCGCGAGCGAATTGTTTTGCGTGAATGTTTTGATGGCGCGCTTCAATCGTGCTGTATTGGATGGCAAGCAGATCCCGGCGAAGGGAGCGCCATGCAGCGCGTTTGGAGAACGGTTACCGGCTTTTACCATGTCTGTGCCCGCGGTACGGGCAAGCAGCTCATCTTTGAGGGCGATGAAGACCGGTGGGAGTTCTTGGAGCTGATGCGTGAGTGCTGCCGCAAGGCGGGCGTGACGGTTATCGCCTGGTGCCTTATGGGCAATCACGTGCATTTGGTGCTTACAGATTACGAGGACAGGATGAGCGCGGCGATGCACCGGTTGCTTTTGACGTACGCGCGGCGGTTCAATAAACGCACGGGGCGCACAGGGCATCTGTTCCAGAACCGTTTTGACCGGCGCTCGCTCGATACCGACTGGCAGGTGATGGAGGCTATTCGCTCCGTACACGCCGTTCCGCAGGAGGCGGGCGTTAGCCTAATCGAGCGTTATCCCTGGAGTAGCTTTGCGGAGCATTTGTGCGCTTACGACGGTGACGCGGCTGATGTCGCGAGGGGATTTTCTGATCCTTCTTGCGTGCTTGAGCTTTTTGGTTCTGCCGAGGGCTTTATTGCCTATTCGCTTTCGACGCCCGACGGCAGCAAGCCAGCGCTGTGCGATATGAAAGAGACAGAGTGGGAACGCAATGCCTTTGCCGGCAAGTTGGCGAAGAGTCTCGGGGTTCCGCTCAACGGGGTTAAAACTGCACCGCCGGCGCAGCGCGATACTGTTATTGTTGGATTGAACAATGCCGGCTTTACGGTGCGCCAGATTGAGCGGTATACCGGGATTGGCAAAAGTACCGTCTCTCGTATCGTGCGCGCCCGCGCGCGAACGGCGATGCGGGCTGGCGGAAACGTGATGTAAGGTCGCCTGTTCACCGCAGCTGGGGTCGTCCATACGCCGCAACCAGCGTTCAAAAGCTTGGTACGGTAACTGCACTTCTTAATATGCATAGAACAATCGTCATCTTGCATAAAATAACAGCTCAGTCCGGGTTTGCCCGTGCCTACCCCCGTCTGCGCCGTGCAAAAAACGGAGTTTTCAGCATCGTGTTGCTGTCGGCACCGCCGCAATCTTGCAACATACGGGTCCCGAAGCTATTGATTCCTGCCGTTGCGCCCTGCGTCCCGTCAGACCGCGATGCTTGTTCTAAAACACAATATATATGCGCCTAAAGACATTGATTAACGCTTTCGATGCGTATACACACAGCTTGGCGTGCTGAATACTCGCAAAAATGCACGCCGCTTCCTATGGGACCCGTCTGCGGCAGGCGCGAAGCGAGTCGGAGCTTCGCAGAACGGGGCTTGGCGCATTGCTTGGCGGGCCCGGGGCCCTGCCGCAGGCCTTTGGTGCTGTGGAAAACGCCCGTGCTCGCGTCTGGCTGTGTGGCAAATGTCAGACGGGGCGCCGGACGCGCGGACTTTGTGCGTTCGCGCTCATTAGGTAAAAACAGAGCCGCCCGTATCGGGCGGCTCGGCAATCAAAAAACTTGGATTCGGGGCATAAACTACTGGTTTGCTTGCCCCTCGAGCATGCCGTCGAGGGTGCGCCAAGCGAGCTCGGCGCATTTGACGCGGGCGGGCATGTGCGAGATGTCCTGGAGCTGGGCGGCTTCGTCCAGGTCTTCCAGGTCGTCCTCGGAGAGCTTCTCGCCGCGGATCATGGCGAGGAAGAGTTCCGCCAAGCGACGCGCCTCCTCGACCGTCTCGCCCGTGATGAGGTCGGCCATGATGTCGGCGCTTGCCTGGCTGATGGCGCAGCCGTGGCCGGTAAAGGAGGCTTCCTCGATCACGTTGTTCTCGACTCGTAGCTGCAAGGTGAGCTCGTCACCGCAGCTGGGGTTGATACCGTCGTGCTCGTGCGTGGGAGCATCCATCTCGTACTTATAGTCGGGGTGCGAGTTGTGCTCCATAAACGTGGTGGAGGTGTACAGATTACCCATTGAACGTGCTCCAAACGTGATGCAGGCCGGCGATGAACTTGTCGATGTCGGCCTTGTCGTTGTAGAAGGCCACGCTGGCGCGGCAGCAGGCAAGGTTCTCGACGCCCAGCCAGGTGAGCAGCGGCTGCGCGCAGTGGTGGCCGGCGCGGATGCAGACGCCGTCCATGTCCATGATGCTCGCGACGTCGTGCGGGTGAATTCCCTTGACGTTAAAGCTCACAACGCCGTGGTGGTTGTCCCAGTAGATGGAACCGATGATTTGGACAAAGTCGAGCTGCATGAGTTCGCCCATCAGATAGTGGACGAGTGCCTGCTCGCGGGCCTGGATGTTCTCGTAACCCACCGTGTTGACCAGGTAATCAAGGGCGGCGCCCGTGGCGAAGATGCCGGCGGCGTCCTGCGTGCCGGCCTCGAACTTCTCGGGGACGGGCGCCCAGACGGCGTCCTGCTCGGTGACAGAGTCGATCATCTCGCCACCGGTGAGCATGGGCGGCATGGCGTTCAGCAGGTCCATCTTGCCCCACAGCACGCCGATGCCCATGGGGCCCATGGCCTTGTGTGCGCTAAAGGCAAAGAAGTCGGCTCCCAGGTCGGCCACATCGACCGGCATGTGCGGCAGCGACTGCGCGCCGTCGACGACCAGATAGCCGCCGTACTTGTG
>DXLQ01000151.1:0-2629 GCA_019414685.1 Collinsella sp.
GTACGCTCCCCCGTCTTGCCAAAATCGAGCGCATGGCGGGCGCTCGGGTTCGTGGCCATCAGTACGTCCTTACGGGCAGTCTGAGACCATTGAACTGCATTGACGAGCGCGACCTCCTCGCCCGCGAGAATCTCGGGAACGGTCTCAGTAAACTGATTCCAGCGGGACTTGCTGCTCGAAAGCATGGTACCAACAAGTACCACATAGCCGAGCTTGAGGTACTCGGGGTCCGCCTCGCGAACAAGGTCGAGGTCACACACGACCAAGCCCGGCTCAGGACGGAACGCGATAGCGGGAAGCGCATTGGCCGACGAAGCGACGAGCGGCTTCATGGTCGTCGCGACCGTGAGCATGGCGTCGAAGGTCGTCGGCAGCAACGCGCACTCGGTGCGGCCGCACCACTGATTGGCACACCAGCTAACAACCGAGCAGGTTGCGGCATCGCCAACGGCGACAACCAGATCGTCACAGGTAATGCCATTGGCAGTCAGGGCGCCAAAGATAGCATCGGCATCAGCAAGCGTGGCACCAGCAGGCGAAACCTCGAGGACTAGCGGCGACACGGCAAAACCGGCGTCGACCAGCGCATGCTCGACGACTTCACCAAAACGCTCGGATGTGGCGGTGTTCCAAACGACCATCGCGCGCTTAGGCTTGCCCACAGCCGAGGCAAACATACGCGACAGTTCATCGAACGCACCCAATCCGACACGGACATCGACGCTGCGGTTTTGGAAATTGATCAGTTGACGGCGAATCATAGCAGCCCACGCTCCAAAAGCATCTCGGCACAAAGGTAGGAAACGTCCTCGAAGGACTTGTTGCGAATATCAAGGGTAAGGTCGGCGGCCTGGCGATACAGCGGACGGCGATGCTCAAACAAGCGCGCGGCATGCTCGGGCGAGCGGAAATCGGGGCGCGTGTCGGACCGACGAATCTGGCGAATCGAATCCTCAAAGTCGCCCTCGAGGTACACGCACGTACCCATTTCGTGCATCAGCTCAATATTCACCGGCGTCTCGACAATGCCGCCCCCGCACGAAACCAACAGGCTGCGCTCACTTTGGAGCGAACGGAGCGCCGAGGTCTCGAGCTCGCGAAAACGATCCTCGCCCTCGGTCTCAAAAATCTCGGTTACCGACTTACCGCAACGGCGCACGACCAGTCGGTCGGTATCGATAAAACGCCGCTTGAACATAGTGCCGACGTTGCGCGCGAGCGTCGATTTGCCCGCGCCCAAAAAGCCGATAAAGAAGATATGGTCGCAGCCGTGTTTGGTGTGCTGGGACATGACGAGACCTATTCCTCGCAGGGAAGGTCGCGCAGGGCCCGGCGCTCAAAGATACGGAAGATCTGCGTATACCACAGGTCCTGCGTGGCCTGCGGCTTTACCAGGATGGTATCGACGCCGGCGAAGTTGCCGCTCCACACGTCCGTGTAGAGCTGATCACCGATCAGCACCGCCTCGTCGGCCGTGGCGCCGAGGCGCTTAAGACCCGCCTTGAGGGCAAACGGCGCCGGCTTCATGGCGTGGCTGATGGCCTCGAGTCCCAGCTCGCGTGCCGATGCCATGACCTGGTCGCGATGCCAGTTATTGGACACCATGCACAGCTTAAAGCCTTTGGCGCGGGCGGCGTCGAGCCAAGCGGAAATCGCGGCGGGGACCTGCTCGGTGTCGCGCGGCACCAGGGTGTTATCGCGATCGAGCAGAATGGCGCGTTTGCCGTCGGCCCACAGGGTATTAAGGTCGATGCGATCGACCGAGGCAACGTATCGTTTGGGGCTAAAAATCCTCATGCTAATTCCAAGACTGTTGATGCTCTTCGTAGGTTTGCGAGAAGTACTCCTCGTCCTGCGTAATGTAGAAATACAGGTCATCGGAGTCGGTCGGCTCAAGCGTGGCCTTGAGTGCCTCGAGCGACGGAGAGCAGATGGGCGTGGGCGGTAGGCCCTCGTGCTTATAGGTGTTATACGGACTATCGCTCTGCAGGTCGTCGGCGGTAACCTCGCCACCGGTGACATACATCATGGTCGCATCGCTGTTGAGATAGTGCAGACCGTCGAGTTTGCCGGCAAGGCGGTTGTAGAAGACCGAGGCCACGTGCGCACGTTGATCGGCGTTGAGGCCCTCGCGCTCAACGATAGAGGCCAAGTTGACGATGTCGTAGTCGGACATCTCCACGCCGTAGCGTTCCTTGATCTTGGCTTCGCAGCTCGCAAAGTCAAGCGACTTGTACTCGGTCTTAAACTGATCGAGCATGGCGCGAATCACGTCATCGGCCGTCGGCGAATCGCCCAGCGAATAGGTCTTGGGGAACAAGAAACCCTCGAGCGAATCGTTGGCGGCGCCCTTAAGGAAGCTATAGTCGTCAACGTAGTTGGAGGCCTTGGCCTGGTTGAGGAAGTCTTCCTTAGAGATGCTGTCGTAGGCCTGGGCCACACGGTCGGCGACTTGATCGACCGTTAGGCCCTCAGGGATAGTCAGCGCATTGGAGCCCGCGTTGGGGCCTTCCATGAGCTGCTGAACAACCTTGGTCGCATCCATGAGTGTGGTGAACGAATAATCACCAGGCTTGAGCGACATATCGGCGTTGAGCTTTTTCACCGCCGCATAGTAATCCTTGGGATT
>DXLQ01000152.1:0-2588 GCA_019414685.1 Collinsella sp.
GAGCACAACCTTGCCAAGGTTGGGGTCGCGGGTTCGAGCCCCGTTGTCCGCTCCAAACGCAACAGCCCGGCTACTACGGTAGCCGGGCTTTTTTGTATCCATCGCATGGGCTCGAACCCGAGAGGGAGCGAGCGTTAAGCAAACGCGGAGCGTTTGTAGCGAGCTGGCGAGGTCGCCGGCAGGCGGCCGAAGCCGGTGCGGATCCGCGAAGCGGATACGCGGACGCCCCGTTGTCCGCTCCAACTATCTTACGCGGTTCTAACGAACCGCGTTTTTTGTTGACGCTGCGCGAGCCCCGGGCACCCCATCTTGCCCCCTCAATCGTCGGTCGCGTACATAAAGTACGCTTCCCTCCTCTTTCGCGGCAACCTGGGGCACCCGGAGCCCGCTCGCTGTTGTGGCCGGGGGAGTGAGTCTTCCGTTCTTTTCACTAATCGATCGATTCGTCCCAGGAGGCTCGAGCCCGAGAGGGAGCGAGCGTTTTGGGGTGTGGCTGTGGCGTTGTTTGCCTCGAATGACAGCTTTGGGCGTATCATCGTGGGCATCTCGCAAAACCTCGTTGCAAGGGAGGCTCACCCCATGGCTGCAGAAAAGTCCTCTTCGCGCTCATGGATGTCCGATGCCGCGATCTATCAGATCTACCCGCGTTCGTTTAAGGATTCGACCGGTTCGGGTCTGGGCGATATCGCGGGCATTACCCAGCAGATGGACTATCTTGAGCGGCTGGGCATCGAGGCCATCTGGCTGAGCCCGTTTTACCCTTCGCCTCTTGTCGATGGCGGCTATGATGTGGCGGACTACTGCGATGTCGACCCACGTCTCGGCTCGCTTGACGACTTCGATGACATGATCGCTGCGGCTCACGCGCGCGGCATCAAGGTCATCGTCGATATCGTGCCCAACCATTCATCCAACCAGCACCCCTGGTTCAAAGCCGCTCTTGCCGCCGGCCCCGGATCGCCCGAGCGCGCCCGTTATATCTTCCGCGATGGTCGCGGCGAGCATGGCGAGCTGCCTCCCACCAATTGGAATGCCAACTTTGGCGGCCCCGCCTGGACGCGTGTTGCGGACGGTCAATGGTATCTGCACATGTTTACGCCCGAGCAGCCGGACTTTGACTGGTCATGCCCCGAGGTTCACGCGTTCTTTTGCGACGTCCTGGCGTTTTGGAGCGATCGAGGCGTCGATGGCTTTCGCATCGATGTGGCGCACGGTCTCGCCAAGGATCTCGACCGCGATGACCTCGACCGGTGGCATCTCGCCGAGGGCGATGACATGGTTGACGACGGCGCCCATCCGCTGTGGGACCGCAACGAGGTCCACGAGATCTATCGCGAGTGGCGCCGCGTGTTCGACCGCTATAATCCGCCGCGCAGCGCCGTTGCCGAGGCGTGGGTGCTGCCTGAGCGCCAGTATCTCTATGCGCGTCCCAGCGAGCTTGGCCAGACATTCAACTTTGAGTTTGCCAAGGCCACTTGGACCTATGATGACATGCACGCTGCAATCGAGGAGGGCTTGAAGGCAGCTATCGAATCCGATTCCGCCTCGACCTGGGTACTCTCCAACCACGACGTGCCGCGCGTGGCGACGCGCTATGCCCTGCCGCAAATCAAGGCGACGCGCTACCACCAGATTGCGCTCGACTGGCTCTTACGCGACGGGTCGTCTTATGACGAGGACCGTGAACTCGGCGAGCGCCGCGCGCGGGCGGCTCTTTTGCTTGAACTGGCGCTTCCGGGCTCGGCATACGTGTATCAGGGTGAGGAGCTCGGTCTTTTTGAGGTGGCTGATATCCCGTGGACTGCACTCGAAGATCCCAGTGCAACCAATACGCGCGGACCGAAGCGCGAGAAGGGGCGCGACGGCTGTCGTGTGCCCCTGCCGTGGGTAGCGGCGGACGATCCCGCGCAGGGCGGATCGTTTGGGTTTTCGCCGGCGGACGCTGATGCGGCGCCCCATCTGCCGCAGCCTGCATGGTTTTCCGATTATGCTGCCGATAGGGAAGAAACGGACCCGACATCGATGCTTGCGCTCTATCGTGACGCCCTCTGGCTGCGGCGCAAGCTGCGCGGGTGCGCCAACGATCTTGCGTGGCTCGATCTTGACGGGCGCACCGGTCTTGCGGATGGTGCCGAGGGCGCTGAGGGCGGCGTCATCGCCTATCGCCGCGATAACGGCTGGGCGTGCGTGACGAACTTCGGTGCAGCACCCGTGGAGCTGCCGGCGGGCAGGGTCCTGCTCACCTCATCAGCGCTTGCAGACGGCAGACTCGCGCAGGACAGCTCTGCCTGGATCATGCTCGGTGAGATGTAAGGGCCTCTTGCGGCGAGTTTGCGTTTGCCTGCGCCTTCCGTGGTGGCTGATGTCTTCGCGAGGTTCGCGAGGGCGTCGCAAAACTTTTCAAAAAAAGTTCTTGCATAGGATGCGGGCATCACGTAAGATTAATCCTCGTAAGCGGACATGGCTCAGTTGGTAGAGCACAACCTTGCCAAGGTTGGGGTCGCGGGTTCGAGCCCCGTTGTCCGCTCCATTTGGGCGTTTAGCTCAGGGGGAGAGCGCTTCCCTGACACGGAAGAGGTCAGAAGTTC
>DXLQ01000153.1:0-2563 GCA_019414685.1 Collinsella sp.
GCGTGTCGAATCCGAGCTGCCGTCTGCGGCTCGATCCCCAACGATTCAAGTTCGTGGTTGAGCACAGCGCCCTCGGCGGTACTCAAGCGCAGCGGTAGCACACGTCCGGCGTCACCGGTGAGGATCACACGCTCGCCGTGGCATTCGCAGATGATGCGCGCACCCGATTCTCGGTCCGCGAGCGTCGAGACGATCTCGAGAATCTCGTCGAGCGACACTCCCGTGATGTCAAAGCGACTGCAAATCTCAGTTCGTGTCATGCCGCTCTCGCCGGCGGCGTAGAGGGCCTCCATGATGTCGATGGCGCGCGAGAGCCTCTGCTCGCTGGTGAGTTTACGCACGGGCATGCTCGTGCACCGTCCTTTCAATGAGGTGGTTCCACGCCTGCTTGAGCGATTTGGGGGCCACGGGCCTCATGCCGTCCATGGCGTGGGCCATGCAAAATGAGGCGGCGGCTTCAAGATCGCGCACGTCAACGGTCCAAGTCCATCCCGAATCGGTGTGTGCGAGCTCGCCTCGCCCGCGCGTGAGGCCGTTGATCATATCGATCTGCGTTTGCGGGGCGAACGAGAACGTAGCCGCAACGGGCGGGCGGTCGGCAAAATCGAATTCAAAGAACAGGTAGTCGCTGAGGTTGAAGTCCGCAGGGATAACGTAGGCCTTCGAGGGGCGCCAAGCGCGAACGATACGGTCGCAGCGGAATGTCCTGATGTCGTCGGTGGCATTGTCGAGGCCGCAGAAGTACGCAACGCCCTCGCGCTCGAACATGCCGTAGACGCAGACGGTACGCTCTTTCTGCTCACCGCGTCCGTTCTGATATAAAAATCGCAGCGCGCATCGCTCGGCAAAGGCGCTCCATACCGCATCGACGGTGGGAGAGCGGCGGATCGGTGCTTCGTCTACCGCCGACATGCCGGTGAGGTAGGCAATCTTGGAACGAATATCGGCAAGCGGCGCGGCAAAAGTGGATGAGCCGGCCGCTATTGTCTGGTCGATAGCGTTGAGCAGGATATCGGCGTCGTCTGCGGTGATGAGGCCGCCTGCCGCAAACGTGTGCTCGCGGTCGATTGTCCATGAGCTTTCCTCGGTCTCCTGCGCGCCGGCGGGGCGAACCTCCTTGATTAAGATGCCGCGTTCGAGCAGTTTGTCACGATCGCGCCGAAACTTGCGCTTATCCGAGTCGATATTGCCCGAGCCATATCCCAGGTCAGAATCCAAGACGATCTGCTCGGTCGTCAGCGGTTCGGGGGAGCTGTTGAGCACAAAGAAAAGATTGAGGATGCGCTGAGCCGTTTTATCGAAACTGGGCTCCGAATTCCCCTTTTTAATTGTCGCGGTCGCGTCGCTTGCCGTCATAGAGTCCTCGCATGAGAAGGTGGTTTGCTGCCATGATTTTAGTCCGATATGGAGATTAGGCTATATCCTTGTCCGCTCGGGGCGTTAAGATGGCCCGAATTCGGTCGTTTGCGCTCGCTCGGGGTATACTTTCGACTATATACGGTTCTAATGTGCATACATTGGGCCTATTTGTCGGATTATGGATGTGGAGCGCACATGGCGAACACCCAGAACTATATTAACCACCTGCTGCAGAACACCGGCATTACGCCGGCATGCAGCGAAGAAGAGCGCTTGGCTGCCGAGGATATCGCTCAGATCTTCCGCAACCACGGCTTTGATCCCGAGGTTCAGGAGTTCAATGCCCCGGCGCCCAGCAGGTTGGCATTTGCCGTTACCGGTATTCTTGCGTTTGCCGGCGCCCTGCTGATGGGCATCGGCGGCGGCATCGGCTTGGTCGGCACCTTGCTGGCCATTGTCGGCGCCGTTCTTTACGTGCTCGAGCTCACGGGCCACCCCGTGGTTTCACGCCTGGGCAAGACGGGCGTGAGCCAAAATGTCATCGCCTACCACAGGGCCTCGGGCCCGCTCGCGTCTCCGCGCAACCGCCCGGTGGTCGTTGTCGCACACTACGACTCTCCCCGTGCTGAGCTGCTCGCCCGCGAGCCCTATGCTTCGTATCGTGCGCTCATCGCCAAGCTGTTGCCCGTTGCCACGGTTGCCCCTGCTGTCGTTGCCATCTTGCGTATCCTGCCGCTCCCCGGCGCGCTCAAGGTTCTGCTGTGGATTGTCGCGATCCTCGCTTCCCTCGTTGCGCTCGCCAACGCGGTAAACATCATCTCTAACCGCCACATTCTTCCCTATACGTCTGGCGCGGTGTGCAACAAGTCTTCTGTCGCCGCTATGCTCGGCGTTATGGACAACGTTGCTCCCTTCCAGGGCGAAAACGAGTTTCCCGACGATGTTCCGTTCGATACCTATTTTGGGGAGCAGAAGCGTCGTGCCGAGGAAATGGCGCGCGCAGCGGCGGAATATGCCGCGGCCCAGCAGCAAAACGACTACGGCAACACCATCGAGTATGAAGAGCCTACCTACGCCGAGGACGAATTCGGTCAGCCGATTGCTCCCGACGCTCAGACCGAGCCCGAACAGGGCGAGGCTTTCGACGAGCAAATCGAGGGCTTTGAGGGTGCGTCTGCCGACGAGACGCTGATCGGCGCTATCG
>DXLQ01000154.1:0-2547 GCA_019414685.1 Collinsella sp.
CCTCGGCGGGAGAACCCGTCGCACAGACGTCCTCCATGAGCTCCGGCGGCAACCACAGCGACGTGCCCTTGCCCTTAAACGCATGCTCAAACTGCTTTTTAACGTCGTCGCCCTTCACAAAGGTTCCGTCGGCGAGCTTAACGCCGTCGAAGCGTGCCGGCAGTGCCACGACCTGCGCTCCGCCCTCGACGCGACCCATCTGTGCCGCACCGGACGATTTGCGCACGCCAAAACACTCGGCAACCGCCACGACCGGATACTCCAGGCCCTTGGACGCATGCACGGTCATGATGCGCACCGCGCCGTCGCCCTCCTCGTTGAGGGCGCCCGGGGCCTCCTTGCCCGCCAAGAAGCGGTCGAAGGCGAGCGCGATGGAGCGCGGAGAATTGCCGAGCTCGGCCTCTGCTTCGGCCACGGCGTCGAGCGCCTTGAGCACGTTGGCGGCAATGGCCTTGCCCTCGGGGCCGCGCTGCGCCAGACGCACGAACCAGCCGGAGGCATTGACCACATCGCGCGCGATGGCGGCGAACGAATCGCGTCCCACGCGACGAAGCGCGTAGCGCAGCACCTCGCGGGCACGCGTCACGAGCGGCAGGCTCTGCAAACCCGGCACATCGGAATCGCTCATGATGCCCACGTCGATATTCCTGCGCGAGGTCTCCCCCGTCTGCTCGTCGAGCTTGGTCGCCAGCGCTAGGAACTCCTGGACGCCGAGCGCAAACATCGGCGAGGCCAGCAGCGGCATAAGGCCCTGCGCCGTATCGGCCGGATTGGCGAGCGCACAAACCAGGGCGCGCACCGTCTGCACCTCGGCGGCTTGGGCAAAGACCGAGCCGCCCGCGATGACGCAGTCGAGCCCCTGGTCGCGGAAGGCCTGTGCGTAGACGTCTGCGTTGGTCATGCGGCCCAGCAGCAGCACCATGCCGCCCTGGGGCTGGCCGGCATCGGCAAGCGCGCGGAATCGCTCCGCGATTGCACGGGCCTTGGCCTGTGTGCGCTCCTGCGTGCTGCCGCCGGCAACAAAGAGGGCCTGGCGACGCGAGGCATCTGCCACCAGCGTGTCCTTGCGGCCGTCGCTCGCCTCAAGATCCAAAAAGCCCTGCATCAGGCCGCCGTCATCGCCGTCGAAGACGCGTGCCACGTAACGCAGTACCTCGTCGTGACTGCGGAAGTTGCGCACGAGCTTGACGAGCTCGCCGGTGGGGACATCCAGCGTGGCAACCGTCTCGGACGCCGCCGTCGATCCCACTTTGCGCTCCTGGCGACGGAAGACCTCGACCTCGGCGCCGCGGAAACGATAGATCGACTGCTGTGCATCGCCCACGGTACACAGCGCGCGCTCCCCCGCACCCGTCAGGTAGCGGATCAGATCGACCTGCATCTGGTCGGTATCCTGGAACTCGTCGATCATGACCATCTTAAAGCGGCCCTCGTATGCCGCTCGGATGGCCGGGTAATCGCGCAGAGCCTCGTAGGCCATACGCAGCAGGTCGTTGTTGTCGAGGGCAGACTGGCCGGCCTTCAGCGCGCGATACTCAGCCTCTACAGAGCGGGCCAAGCCCACCAGCGCATCGAGCGCCGGACCACCGCAAGCCAGCACGATATTGATAAATGCATCGGCGGCCTCGGCCTTGAGCAGCTCGACCTGCTCCTTAGGAAATGCCTTGCTCGCCCGTGGCATGGTGCACGACATCATGAGTTGCGCCGCATCGGCCATGGTCTTGCCGCTCGCCTCGAACGCATCGATGGCGTCGAGTGCCACCTGTGCCTTCTCGGTCGCGGCCTTGCTCGCACCCAGTGCTGCGCGATATGCATCGGCAAGCGCCGAGGTGTCGGCCTGTCCGCGCGCCACATGCACGTCGTCCATGCCGCCCGGCAGCTGGCTCGAGAGCTCCAGCAGCTCGCGCACCAGACCCTTGATGGTGGTGCCGGCACCAAACGGCCCGCCCTCGCCCGCCATGGGATACCAGGCGTAAAGGGCCTTGAGCGAGGCGGCGAGCTCGGGGGCGGCATCGGGCGCCGTCGCGCGGGCCAGCACATGCTCAACAGCCTGGTCCATAAGCTCGTCGGTATCGGTGAGCACTGTGAACTCGGGATCGATGCCCAGCTCCAACGCGTGTGCGCGCAGGATACGCGAGCACATGCCGTGAATGGTCGAGATCCACGCGTCGTCGACAGTCAGTGCTTCCTCGTCCATGCCCTCGTCGATAAGCGCACGGCGCACGCGGTCGCGGATCTCGGCCGCGGCATCTTTGGTAAAGGTAATGGCGAGCACCTGGTCCAGATGCTCAACGAACGGACCGGATTCGGGCGAGAGCGCGTAGACGATGCGGCGCGTGAGGGTAAAGGTCTTGCCCGAACCGGCGCCCGCCGAGACAAACAGCGGACGGTCGAGCGTTTTGACAATCTGCAGCTGTTGCGGCATCAAAGTAGAAAGATCCATGGTCTACACGTCCCTCCTTACAAACGTTCCTTCGTGGTTATACGAGCAGCGCGCATGCGCGCTGCTCGTATAACCACGAAGGAACGTTTGTAAGGAGGGACGTG
>DXLQ01000155.1:0-2473 GCA_019414685.1 Collinsella sp.
AGCGCGACGTGAAGCGCGGCCTCAACCCTCAGGTGCCGGCGCATTACTTCCCGGGTGACGACCCCACCGCCGAGCCGCGCAACGTCTGGCGCAGCCAAGCTCAGTTGCTCTACACCAACTGGCTCAACTATTACGTCTACCAGACCACGCCCTACGACCTAGCCCGCGCCGGCGAGGAGCACTAGGCTGTAGCTGTGGTTGCTGCTGCGGCCGTTGCTGTGCTCGCGGCGTGACGAACGTGGATTTTCGGACACACGAGCGTGGATTTTCGGACGTTTACAAATCGAGCGTGGATAATCTCCCACTTTTGGCCGAGGAAGGGGCCAAAAACGGGAGATTTTCCACGCTCGATTTTTCTGTAGCTGTCATGCCGGCGGCCTCATTACACGTCGAGTGCATACGGGCCACGTTGCAAACAAGGTAGTTTTGAGCCACAGCATATTTTCTTTAAAAGAAATCGACGGCTTTAGAGGCGCCAAATTGTGGAGACAGGGACCTCTCGACAACTACCCTACCTGCAGATATAAGCCATCAGCCTAAAACGTCCAAAACCGTCAAGTATTTGGTCAGCGCCCGGACAGCATTTGGTCAGACTTCGCATGAAACCGTCTGGTACGTTTGCGCCGTTCCAAGAGTTGGGAGGCGACATGGGAAACATGACGGCGAATCAAAGACTTACAAGCCACATTAAAGCGTGCGAACAGCAGATGAGCTGCGTGTACGCACGCACGGCGGCGGAGGCAAAGCAGATTGAGCGGCGTGTGGCGGCGGGAAGTCTAGAGGCGGTCATGCCGGGGCTGTATGCGCGTCCGGATTATTGGTCCGAGCTCAAGTTTCGGCAACGTTATCTGCATCGGGTGCGGGCCCTTGCGCAAAAGCATCCCGACTGGACGTTTTGCTCCTATACGGCGGCTGTTATCTATGGCCTTTCGGTTTCGCATGCCAATTTGACGCACATCCATATCGCCGCGGCGCCGGCGCAATCGACGACGCCGGGCTCTCGGGTGATTCGCCATCGTTATGCTCGTCAAACGCGGGCAATCCAGATGGATATTGCCGTGACCGATATCGACCAAACGATTACGGATTGCCTGGTCGATGCATCGTTTGTCGAGGGACTGATCATTGCGGACTCGGCGCTTCATGAGCAGCTGTTGTCGAAGGAGCATCTCGTTGAGGCAATCAACAAGCTTGGCTTAAATCGTCGCGGTGTTGTGACGGCGCGAAGTGTTGCGCGGTGTGCCGATGGCCTATCGGAAAGCGGTGGCGAGTCCAAGGCGCGTGCTCTGATGATTGAGCGCGGCTGGCAGACGCCGGAGCTGCAAGTTGAGCTGTTCGACCCGGTTGAGCCGGGGCGGCCGTATCGAGTTGACTACTTGTGGCGTGTGGGCGACCGGCTGATTATCGGGGAGTTCGACGGATTCGTTAAAAGCGAGAAGGCGGCGGAGGAGGGCAAGCTCGCGAAGGCGCAGTTTGATGAGCGCCAGCGCGAGTCGAGGCTTTCGCTGCTTGATAACTGCAAGATCGTGCGCTTGTGCTGGGATGATCTAAGGGATCCGACAAAGCTCGATCGCAAGCTCAAGGTCGCCGGCGTGCCGCGTGCGTGCTGAGGCAGTTGCAGGGCGTTTGGCTGCACAAGCGTGGAAAATCGGACGGACGAGCGTGGAAATCTGGACGCTTGTTGAATGAGCGTGGATAATCTCCCACTTTTGGCTCGTAAGGGGGTGCGGACGATTTCTTGGACCGCGCCTAGGCGTATCCAAGCTTCCTGCGGTACTCCATCGGGCTCAGCCACTCGAGGGACTTCTTGATGCGCCCGTCCCGATAGTACACGAGGTAGGCCTCGAGCCTCACCATGAACTCCTCGGCCGTCACGCCCTCCCAGTCCCTGTAGCGGAAGAACTCGTTCTTGAGGCGCCCGAAGAAGCCCTCGCAGGCCGAGTTGTCCGGGCTGCAGCCCTTCGCTGACATGCTCCTGACCAGGCCGTTCTCCTCGCAGATCCCGATCCACTCCGGCCAGCGGTAGTGGCCGCCCCGGTCCGAGTGGATCGTCGTGCGCGCCCCCGCCGGCCTCGCCGCGCAGGCCTTGAGCAGGCTCGAGTTCGCGAGGCGCTTGTCGGGGTGCAGCCCGATCGACCAGGCGACGGGCATCCCGTCGAAGCAGTCGATGACCGGGCTCAGGTAGACCTTCTCGCCGCCCGGGAGCCTGAACTCGGTGATGTCGGTGAGCCACAGCCGGTTGGGCTCGTCGGCGTGGAAATTCCTGTTCACGAGGTTCTCCGGCGCCTTGGAGACCTCGCCGGCGTAGGAGCTGTAGCCCCGGGCGCGCCTCCTGTTGTAGACGACCTCGAGGCCCTCCTCGCGCATCACGCGGGCCACGCGCTTCTCGCTGGCGCGGACGCCCTCGCGGCGCAGGCGCGCCCAGACGGTGCGGTACCCCCAGCACCCCGAGCCCTCGCGGAAGATGCGCACC
>DXLQ01000156.1:0-2457 GCA_019414685.1 Collinsella sp.
GCAGGGGAATAAGGTTGGTTATCCGACTCCATTGGAGGGCTCATGGATCTGCCGATCGTCCTGTCCCATAAGACTGCCTGGCTGTACCACAACGTGGCGCGCCCGTCCGAGCCGCTCTCGCGAGCAAGCAGTCTATACGATGAGGACTCGCTTGCCAACGAGGGGGAGCCGACCGCGAGCCTGCCCAAATTGGGACTCGATGCCAAGGGACTGAGGGCTTCAACGGCAGTTGGGATCGTTACCGACTATCTGGTTTCGCTTGGTATTCCGCGAGAAGAGCTCGATCATATCGACACGCTCGTCAACTTTGATTTTGAGCGCTCGACGCCGGCTGGATTTAGGTGCCACGTGTTTGGGGCGCCGATACCTCCAGGCCATCTTATCGAGGTGGCGGAGGGCCTTCTGGTGGTTGATGAGGCCATGTGCTTTGTCCAGGCGGGCTCGTGGATGAGCGAGTCCGAGCAGCTGGAATATGGCTACGAAATCTGTGCCCGATACCATTTGAATCATCTGTCGACAGGCGATTATATCGAGATGGGGCAGAGGTATACCGTTGCCGACTTGATTGCTTATTGCAATGAGAACCGATCTCGTCAGGGGGCTATACGCGCGGCCGCTGTGCTCAAGCGCGTGCACGATGGCGCGCGGTCGCCCATGGAGACGGCCACCGCAATCATGGTCGTAGCAAAACGTTCCCAGGGCGGGCTGGGATACGCCAAGATCGAGCTCAACCATCGGGTCGATGTTCCCAACGAGTTCAAGTATCTCGCAAAGGCCGGGTATTTCGAGATTGACGTATATGCGCCTGCAAGCGGTACAGGGATTGAATACAACGGCTCGGACCATCTTGATAAACAGCGCAGCGCGTCGGATGCGGAGCGTATGACCGTGCTGAGTGCGCTGGGCTTTAGGATGATCGTCCTCACCGGGACTCAGTTTGCCCACCAGCTGCAATTGCACCGGGCGATGAATGCCATCGCACTCGCTATGGGCCTTAAGTGCGACCGAAGCGAGGTGTTTCAGAAACGTCAAAACGACCTGCGAGAATTCGTGATTCGGCACTGGGACGGCGGCCTTTAGGGGTGCTTTGGTCCTTCTACGGGGCGCTGCGGCAGGCAGACCATCACAACATTCGACGTTTTTTGCCAAAAACGAGAAAAGCATCGAATGTTGTGATGGTTTGCGTGCTGAGGATGGGCTTGGAAAGTCCGTTTTGCTCGAAGCGACCTGTCCTGTCGTACGGGTGTCGGCATGATTCTCTCGTGGGGTATTATGTTTTCCGAAGAATAAAACGCCGCGTGAGAGGAGGGCTGCGTGGACGGGCACGTGCAACATGACGGCTTTGGCCGCGATATCAACTACCTGCGCATTGCCGTTACCGACAAGTGCAATTTCCGCTGCATCTATTGCATGCCGGCCGATGGCGTGGCGCCCCGTGCACACGACGAGCTGCTCAGCGCCGAGGAAATCGCCCGCTTTGTGCGCTTGGTGGCGGGGGAGGGCATTCGCCGCGTACGCCTGACGGGCGGCGAGCCGCTGGTCAGCCGCCGCATCATCCCGCTCATTCGTGACATCCGCGCAATCCCGCAGATCGAGGACATCTCGCTTACCACCAACGGTGCCCTGCTGCCCAAGTTGGCGCCGCAGCTCAAAGATGCCGGGCTTAACCGCGTCAACATCTCACTCGATACGCTTGACCCTACGCTCTTTGGAAAGATCACGCGTCTGGGCCGACTCGAGCAGACCATGACGGGCATCGACGCGGCGCTAGCTTGGGGCTTTGAGCCCGTTAAGGTCAACTGCGTTGTTGTGCGCCGGCTCAACCAGGATGTGGCGGCCCTTGCGCGGCTCACGCTCGACCGCCCCATCCACCTGCGCTTTATCGAATACATGCCCATCGGCGACGAGCACACAAGCTCGCATTGCGCTGTGGACCCGCATGCGCCCGCGCTCAATCCCGAGCTGTGGGACGCGAGCGATACCGTGCCGAGCGACGAGCTGCGGGCGCGCATCAATGCCGGGGCCGCCGCGGCGGGACTGGGCGAGCTCGAGCCGCTCGACATCAACGACGCTCCTGCCGGCGCGGGCCCTGCGCGCTATTGGCACTTTCCGGGCGCGGCGGGAACGGTCGGCTTCATTAGCGCCATGTCCAATCATTTTTGTGCGTATTGCAACCGTCTGCGTCTGACGGCCGATGGCAACGTGCGTCCGTGCCTGTTCAGCGATGCCGAGTATTCGGTGCGCGACGCCCTGCGCCGTGGTGATGATATGCAGGTACTTTCGATTTGGCGCGATGCCGTCGCCCACAAACCGCAGGAACACGCGATAATTGAGGGCACGCAACGATTTATGTCCCAAATCGGAGGATGATCATATGGCCAAGAGCAGGTACGCCGATGCCACCAAGGCCGCTCGCAGGGCCGCGATGTCTGCCCATAAAGCCACGGCTGCGGCCGG
>DXLQ01000157.1:0-2456 GCA_019414685.1 Collinsella sp.
AACCAAAATCGTTGTGCACGGCATGCGCATCCTCCTTGAGCGAAGAAATCAAACGGCAACAGTGTATCGCTTCGACGCAAAAAGGGCGAAACCACGGCCTCGGCAGCCCCCGTGGTCAAAAAATGCCAAATATGAGTACTGTCACCAATTTAGTGGCAGCAAATTTCCCTGTAACGAGTGCCGAAAATCCCCATTTGCCCAAAAGCAAGACAACGTTATTCCCCATAAGTTCAATAAAATAGGCTTCCTAACGATAATGGATACCGTTAGGAAGCCAAAAAGACGTAAGACATATGTGACTATCTTGGCAACAGTACTCATATTTGGCATTGTTTGACCACGTGGTATATAGCTAACCCCCTCAAACAGCCCAAAACGCCTATTTCGATGCGCGCTCCGCCGCCTCAATCACGTGTTTGGCGAGAATCGCGGTGGTCACAGCTCCCACGCCGCCCGGCACAGGCGTGATGGTGTCAACAACCGGCTCTGCAGCATCAAAATCAACGTCCCCGACCAACTTGCCAGCGGCCTCGTCCCAATTAATGCCAACATCGATGATTGTCTGGCCCTCGCGAACCGCGTCCACACCAATCGTGTGCGCGCGCCCAACGGCCGCAACCACAATATCAGCCGCACGGCACTCGGCAGCAAGGTCGCGCGTATGCGTATGGCACGTCGTCACGGTGGCATTGCGCGCCGTAAGCATGGCGGCAACGGGACGCCCGATCACCAGCGAGCGCCCGACCACAGCAACCTTAGCTCCATCCAGCTCAACGCCGTAATGATCCAGCAAAGCAAGCACAGCTTCGGCTGTGCAGGGGGCAAAACCCTCGCCGCGCCCCGAAAGCGTGGTGAGCAGCGAAGCCGGCGTCATGGAGTCAACATCCTTGGCGGGATCGAGCGCTGCGGCGACGGCGTTCTCGTCAAGGCCGGCGGGCAGCGGGCGGAACATCAGACAGCCATGAACAGCCGAATCGGCATTGATGTCCTCGATAGCCGTCAACAGCTCGTCCTGCGAAACATCGGCAGAAAGCAAAACGCGACGAGCCTCAATCCCCACTTTTTCGCAGCGCTTGAGCGCACCGCGCTCGTAGGATAGGTCGTCCTCGCGTTCACCTACACGCACAATAGCCAACGTCGGAACAACGCCCCGCTCGCGCAGGGCTGCGCAGCGAGCAGCAAGTTCCTCAGTCAAAGCGCGAGCAACGGGAGCACCCTTCAGCAGTTCAGCCATGGCTATCCTCTCTTCCTTGCAGCGTCGGAGGCGCGGCGCGCCAGCGCCTCGGCGCGCGGCAACCATGTGTCGAGCAGCTCATCACACGCCGTCTCGAGCTCCTCGGCACGAACGCGATCCTTCATAGACGTGGTGTTCGCAAAGAGCGTCAAACTCGCGCCTTGCATAGCGGCACGGCAGAACACGGCGCCGCACGCCACATCGGACAGCAGCTGACGCGAACCCTTGTCGGCCATGTCCTCGAGCAGCGCCAGCGCACGCCCGCAGGCATCCATAATGCGATACGGCGGCATAGCGGCCACATGCAGCGCATCCTGAATCACGGTCGCTCGAGCCGGATCGTCACGCGGAATACCGTACGCCGCGGACACCTGCCCATAGGCACGAACGTCCTCGGCAACCAGACCCACAAGTTCCTGCGCCAACTCATCCGCCTGGGCAAACGCGCGCGTCAGATCGTCTGCGCGATCGGCAAGCGCGGGGTTTGTCGCCCCATAGCGGGCAACCATTCCGCAAAGCGAGGCGCCCAGCGCACCTATAAAGGCGCTCGCGCTGCCACCACCGGGAACCGGCTCGCGCGCGGCCAGCGCCTCGGCAAAACCGCGACAGGTTTTATCCATCATCTCTTGGCTCATACGCACACGCACCTTCAAGTCATATATATCGGTCGGGCGGCCGACGCCGGCCGACCGCATCGATCACGTAATGGTGCTAAGTCTAGCCCATAAGTACGCGAGCGTCAGCGCACCTGGCCATCGCGGATTTCTATGGCACACGATAGGCCATGCCAACGCAAACATGGGACACATGGCCCACCTTTCGAGACTCCCGAGCAGCACAAGCTGGGGCATATCTATAAGTAAGGAACCCGTTGGGGAACGGCCGCGCAACGGCCACAAGCGATGAACGGAGGCATAAGTCGCACAGTACACAGAGACATCCGCCGCCAGCGCAATCAGTACCCCAACAGCATGCGGCGCCGTGATGTCATCGGCAGACAAGGAGGACGCCACCATGAAGAAAAAGACCCTATCGATCCTTTCCCTTTGCATCGCCCTCTTTGCCGCGTTTGCCCTTGTCGGCTGCGGCGGGAACGCATCGGGCGGGGGCAGCAGCGCATCCAAGAGCGAGAGCAAGGAAAAAGCTCCCGTCGCCAAGAAGACCGACTTTATCTGGTTTAAGGTCGAGATGCCCGAGAGCGTCGGTGTAAGCGACTCCGCTG
>DXLQ01000158.1:0-2344 GCA_019414685.1 Collinsella sp.
GCCATCAAACGTTTGCGCGCCTTACGTCCGGCGACATCATTCGCCTGGACGAGGGCGCTCGAGCCGCGTTTGGCCTCGCCGAGGACCTGGGCGTCGATGCCGTCGACCTGCTCGACGGCGTGTTGCTTCCCGCATCGAGCACCCTGTTCGTCGATAGCATGCTCGCGCGCACACCCGCGCTCGAGGCCGATCGTGACGCCGCGTTCCGCCGCACCGTCGAGCGCTTGGATACGCTCGGCAAGATGGACTTTACGGTGCCGGTCTCGCTCAAGGCCACACTGCGCGGCTATCAGGTCGACGGCTACCAGTGGCTCGGCTCGCTCGAACACCTGAGCCTTGGCGGCATCTTGGCCGACGATATGGGCCTGGGTAAAACGCTCCAGATGATCGCGCATATCCTGGCGCGCGTGGAGGCGGGGGACACTAAACCCACGCTTGTGGTGTGTCCCGCGTCGCTTGTGTACAACTGGACCGCCGAGCTGGAGCGCTTTGCGCCCTCGCTCGATGTGTGCGCCATTGTGGGCACCAAGGCGCAGCGTCGCGTGCAGATCGCCGGCGTGGCCGAGCATAACGTGGTCGTGACGTCGTATGACCTTATGCGGCGCGATATCGACGAGTATGTCGAGCAGGACTTTGCCCGTGTGGTGCTCGACGAGGCCCAGTACATTAAAAACCCGCTCACGCAGGTAGCGCGTGCCGCCAAGCGCCTGCCTGCCGGCGTGCGCTTTGCCTTGACGGGCACGCCCATCGAAAACCGCTTGTCCGAGCTCTGGAGCATCTTCGACTTTTTGATGCCGGGCCTACTTGGCACGCGCGAGTCGTTTGCCAAGCGCTTCGAAAGCCCGGTCGAGCACGCCGAGGGCGACAGCGCCGCTCGCCTGCAGGCGCTCGTGTCGCCGTTTGTGCTGCGCCGCGTAAAGGAAGACGTGGTGGCAGACCTGCCCGAGAAGATCGAGGATACGGTCATGGCGCAGCTCACCGGCGAGCAGCGCAAGCTCTACCTGGCCAACCAGGACCGCATCGCCCAACAGGTGCAGCACCGCGAGTCATCCGAGTTTAAGAAAGACAAGCTCAAGGTGCTCGCCGAGCTCACCAAGCTGCGCCAGATCTGCTGCGACCCGCGTCTGCACTACGAGGATTACAAGGCGGGGAGCGCCAAACTCGATACGTGCATGGAGCTCGTGCACGGCGCACTCGACGGCGGGCATCGCATCCTGCTGTTCAGCCAGTTTACGGGTATGCTCGATATCATTGGTAAGCGCTTGGCCAAGGAGGACATCGCCTTCCTTAAGCTCACGGGCGCTTCGTCTAAGGAGAGCCGCGCCAAGATGGTCGCGCAGTTCCAAGCGGGCAAGGTTCCGATCTTTTTGATTTCGCTCAAGGCGGGCGGCGTGGGCCTTAACCTGACGGCGGCCGACGTGGTCATTCACTACGACCCGTGGTGGAACGTGGCGGCGCAGGACCAAGCGACTGACCGCGCGCATCGTATTGGCCAGCAACATACCGTGACCGTGTACAAGCTCATCGCCAAGGACACGATCGAGGAACGCATTATGCAGATGCAGGAGTCCAAGCGCGACCTGGTCAACAGCGTGCTCGGCGGCGACGGCATCTCGTCGGCGCTGTTTACCCGCGAAGATGTTCTGACACTGCTCGGCGGCGACGGGCGCTAGCTGCGCGCGGGGTGGGACTGCTGGAGTGGGCAGGACGGTCGACGCATTTTGGCTCGACCGCTTGCCTAATCCGTTATGTGTTCATTTGCAATGCCGTGGATGGTTTGTCTGCCTTTGGGCATAAGAACCATCAAGAACATTGGCACATCAGCAAAGGAGAACATCATGGCGAAATTCTTTAAGGACCCCGACGGCAAGCTCATCGCCGCCCTTGGCGACGACGTTGCGACCCCTGCCGGTTGCACGGAACTGACTGCAAACACAGAGGACGCGGCGCACGAGAAGCACGTGCCTGTTGTCGAGACCGAGCGTGACGGTCACGTGATTCGCGCACGCGTTGGCTCGGTCGAGCACCCCAGCCTGCCCGAGCACTACATTGAGTGGATCGCCCTTGAGGCCGAGGGCCGCTTAGAGGTTCATTACCTTGAATCCGGCATGAAACCCGCGACGTTTTTCGCGGGCGGCTCCAAGACCGGTACCGTCTATGCCTACTGCAACCTGCACGGGCTGTGGTCCGCGACATTCTAGGAGCGCGCCCCCGCTCGGGGTATCATAGCTAGCATATGCACATGCAAGCGCCGACTGCATTATGCGGCCGGCGCTTTTACTACGATTTCGATGGTTTACGACGGAAAGGGCTGGGCCATGAAGCTCGCACTTGCACAGATCGA
>DXLQ01000159.1:0-2313 GCA_019414685.1 Collinsella sp.
GAAGCGGCGGCCTTCTTGCCGGCGCCCATCGCCAGAATGACCGTAGCGGCACCGGTGACGATGTCGCCGCCGGCCCAGATGCGGGGATCGGTGGTCTGGCCGGTCTCCTCGTCGGCGACGATGTAGCCCCACTTGTTGAGCTCCATCTTGCCGCCGATCTTCTTTGCGAAGGGGTTGGCGTTGGTACCGATAGCCGAGATTGCGACGTCGCAGGGGATCTCCTCGATGGCGCCCTCGATGGGCACCGGGCGACGACGGCCGGACTCGTCGGGCTCGCCGAGCTCCATCTTCTGGACCTTGACGGCGCACACGGAGCCGTCCTCGCCAGCGACAAACTCGAGCGGGGAAACGAGCGGCAGAACCTCGACGCCCTCGGCCTTGGCGTGGTGCAGCTCGGCGCGACGGCAGGGCATCTCGTCCTCGGTACGACGGTAGGCGATGATAGCGTGCTCGGCGCCCAGACGCTTGGCGGTACGGACGGCGTCCATAGCCACGTTGCCGCCACCAAAGACGACGACGTTCTTGCCGTGCTTGGTGGGGGTGTCGTACTCGGGGAACTTGTTGGCCTTCATCAGGTTCACGCGGGTGAGGTACTCGTTCGCGAAGAAGACGTTGGGCAGGTTCTCGCCGGGGACGTTGAGGAACTTGGGCAGGCCAGCGCCGGTCGCCACGTAGATGGCGTCGAAGCCCTGCTCGAACAGCTCCTCGGCCGTGGCCATGTTGCCCACGACGGAGTTGTACTCAAACTTGACGCCCATATCCTCCAGGCCGTCAATCTCGCGCTTGACGACCGCCTTGGGCAGACGGAACTCGGGGATGCCGTAGACCAGCACGCCGCCGCCGGTAAAGAAGGCCTCAAAGACGGTGACGTCAAAGCCGTTGCGGGCGAGCTCGCCGGCGCAGGTGATGCCGGACGGGCCGGAACCGACGACGGCGACCTTCTTGCCGTTCTTGGGAGCCATCTTGGGCGTGGAGGCGAGCTCGGGGCGGTCACCCAGGAAGCGCTCGAGCTGGCCGATGGCCACGGGCTCGGACTTCTTACCACGGATGCACTTGCCCTCGCACTGGTTCTCCTGCGGGCAGACGCGGCCGCAGATAGCGGGAAGCATGGAGTCCTCGCGGATGGTATCGAGGGCGCCGCCGAAGTCCTTCGCGCGGATCTGCTCGATAAAGCGGGGGATGTTGATGTTGACGGGGCAGCCCTCGACACAGAACGGCTTCTTGCAGTTGAGGCAGCGCTCGGCCTCGGCCAGCGCCATCTCCTCGGTGAAGCCCTTGTCGACGGGGCGGAAGTCGCAGGCGCGCTCGGCAGCCGGCTCCTCGTTATCGGGGGTGCGGGGCGACTTCATATCGGCAACGAAACGACCGTTAACTAGTGGCATGCGCAGCTCTTTTCCTCATAGGCCTTGAGGGACTCGCCCTCTTCGGAACGGTAAGCGGCCTGGCGGGCACGAAGGTCATCCCAGTCGACCAGGGTGGCATCGAAGTCGGGGCCGTCGACGCAAGCGAACTTGGTCACGCCGCCCACCTCGACGCGGCAGCAGCCGCACATACCGGTGCCGTCAACCATGATGGGGTTGAGCGACGCGGTGATGGGGGTGTCGTACTTCTGGGCGGTGAGGGTCGAGAACTTCATCATCGGAACGGGGCCGACGCAGAAGACCTGGCTCACGGCCTTGTCCTGCAGCAGGCGCTCCAGCGGAGCAGTGACAACGCCCTGCTCGCCGTAGGAACCGTCGTCGGTGGTGATATGGATGTGGTCCTCGTCGAGGAGTTCGCGGAACTGGTCCTCCATGAGCAGGAGGTCCTTGGTGCGGGCGCCCATGATGGCGTGCACCTCGTGACCGGTCTCGACCAGGTGCTTGGCGACCGGGAAGGCAATTGCCAGGCCGACGCCGCCGCCAATGACAGCGCAGGGGCCCTCGGCCATCTCGGTAGGAACGCCCAGCGGGCCCACGACGTCGCGCAGCGACTCGCCGGCCTCGTAGGTGGAAAGCATCTCGGTGGTCTTGCCGATCACCATGAAGATGAACTCGACCCAGCCCTCGTCACCGTTCCAGCCGGCCAGGGTAAACGGGACGCGCTCGCCCGTCTCGTTGGCGCGGACCATGAGGAACTGTCCAGCGTGCGCATGCTTGGCGATTGCAGGCGCCTCGATGCGGAACTTGAACACCTTCTCCGAGAACTGCGTCTTCTCCAGGATCTTATACATAGAACCCCTCTCTTGTTAGGGCCGCCGAACCGTGCCTCCACGGAAATGGACGGTAGCCCGAATAAAACCGTACGCGCACAGGCGTTGTGCAGACATACGGT
>DXLQ01000016.1:0-18486 GCA_019414685.1 Collinsella sp.
AAAAAGGGACCCGTCCATTGCGGACGGATCCCTTAAAACAAGTGATCGTCAAACCGATTTACTCGGCGTCGGTCTCCTCGTCCTTCTTCTCGGAAGGCAGCGGGGTAACCTCGATCTCGACGCCCAGAGTCTCAGCAGCGGACTTCATGGACAGGGAGATACGACGACGGTCGAGGTCGATCTCCATGACCTTGACCTGAACCTTGTCGCCCACGTGGGTGACCTGAGAAGGCTGATCGACGTGCTTGTTGGCCATCTCGGAGATGTGCACCAGGCCCTCGATGCCCTCGCCCAGATCGACGAAAGCGCCGAACGGGACAAGCTTGGTCACAGTGCCCTCGACGATAGCGCCGACGGGGTACTTCTTGACCAGTGCGCGCCACGGATCCTCGGTGGTCTGCTTGAGACCCAGGGAGATGCGCTCGCGGTTGAGATCGACGTCGAGAACCTCGACCTCGACCTCCTGGCCGACCTTGACAACCTCGGAAGGATGGTTGACGTGGTTCCAGGAGAGCTCGGAAATGTGGATGAGGCCGTCGATACCACCGAGGTCGACGAAGGCGCCGAAGTCGACGATGGAGGAAACGGTGCCCTGGAGACGCATGCCAGACTTGAGCTTGGACAGGATCTCGGAGCGCTCGGCCTTACGGGACTCCTCGAGCACGACGCGACGGGAGAGGACGACGTTGTTGCGGTTGCGGTCCATCTCGATGACGCGGGCCTCGATGCGGGTGCCCATGTAGGAGGTGAGGTCCTTGACGCGACGGAGGTCGACGAGGGAGGCGGGCAGGAAGCCACGCAGGCCGATGTCGAGGATCAGGCCGCCCTTGACAACCTCGATAACCTCGCCCTCGACGTTCTCGCCGGAGTTGAACTTCTCCTCGATGCGGTTCCAAGCACGCTCGTACTCGGCACGCTTCTTGGACAGGACCAGACGACCGTCCTTGTCCTCCTTCTGGAGTACCAGAGCCTCGATGGGATCACCGAGTGCAACGATGTCTGCAGGGTTAGCGTCCTTGCGGATGGACAGCTCGCGGACCGGGATAACGCCCTCGGACTTGAATCCGATGTCAACGAGCACCTCGTCATGCTCGATCTTAACGACAGTGCCGTTAACGAGATCGCCCTCATCAAAGTCGGTAATCGTACCGTCGATGAGGTTGTTCATCTCCTCCTCGTTGACATCGTCAAGAGAGAAAATGGACGAGTTCTGAATCTCACTCAAAGGTGGACCCCTTTCGAACTACGGGGCCCCGATTGCTAGGACCTACAGAAGGGTGCGACAAGCACACAACGTTTAGGAACACTCGGGAGCCGACAGATACTAATGTGACGCTTATGCAATCACGTTCGTATAGGTTACGGGGAAATGAGTTCGATTTCAAGCGTGAACTGCGATTTTTTACTCGTGTGGAGACTTTTTCGTAATCTTATGAACACACGTCTCCGCAACTTGACGATAACCAGCCAGGCATTCGGCTTTGGGGTAAAGTATCCGGAGCCAACGATTCTAGATCGATTTTTCGAGAAAGGTGCCCGCGTGCTCAAAGCAGTCGTTTTCGATATGGACGAAACGCTTCTCAGCATCAACCTCAACGCGTTCATCCTTCGCTATTTTAAGGATGTCTCTTCGATGCTCGCGGATATCGGGCGCCGCAGCCGCGGTGGCACGATGGCGCGCCTCGGCACCATCCTGGTCGACCTCAACGCCAATCGCCGCAGCGGCACGGACAACCGCACCAATCTTGAGTTTTACCAAGAAGAGGTCGAGCGCCGATGCGGGATCTGCCTCTCCGATCCCCTCATCTACGAGGCGTTTACCTACTATGACCGCGAAGTTCTTCCGTACAAGAACGACGATATCATTAACGCCCACGCCATGCCGGGCGCACACGCCGCGCTCCAGGCCGTACAGGACGCAGGGCTGCGCTGCGCGCTCTTTACCAACCCCAGCTTTCCCCAGGGGGCCATCGAGTGCCGCATGGGTTGGGGCGACCTGGCCGACGCCCCCTTTGAACTCGTGACGCACATGGGAAACGCCACCCGCTGCAAGCCCGATGCCACCTACTATCTAGAGCAGCTTCAGGTGATGGGGCTCGAGCCACACGAGGTCCTTATGGTGGGCAACGATCCCAAGCGCGACTTCCCCAGTCCCGCCTGCGGCATTCAAACTGCCTATGTTGGCCAGGGAAAACCCGGCCGAGCCACCTGGCGCGGAACCATGGAAGATTTCGCCCGCGACTTTAACGCCGTAATCGAAGCCTTCTACGAACACCAAGTAGCCGACGAACTGTCGTAGGACCCCTCGCTCCAAACCAAATATCGCCGCAGGTTGAGCACAAGTCAGCGAAAATGCCCCTAAGCGAGCAATGTGCCTTGAAAGAGGAGGGCATAGGCCTTCTGGCCATGCCCGACGATTGAAAGGCAGATTGCCGCTTAGGGGCATTTGCAGCGTCGACTGGTTACGCGGTTTGGTAAAACCGCGTAACTAGCACACCTGGGTTTTGCCGATCATGATGTTGAGGATCTCGATGTCGGTGTCCTTCATGCCCACGCGGCCTACGTAGCCCATACTGGCGATTGTTTGCTCAACGGTATCTTGGATCAGGCCCTCGCCGGCGCGGAAGCCGCGACCCTGCATGGCCATATCATGGCCCAGAATCGCCGCATCGACGGCAGCCGAGATCTTGGCGGCACAGCTCGCCTTGGCGCCGTCGCACACGATGCCGCCCACGTTACCGAGCGTGTTCGAGACGGTCGCGCCAATCTGTTCGCGCGTGCCACCGCACAGCCAGGTAATCGCAGCGCCGGCGCCGCACGCAGCGCAAATAGCACCGCAAAACGCCGAAAGCGCACCAATATAGCTCTTGATATGCACGGCGATAAGATCGGACAGCATCACGGCGCGCACCAGGCGCTCGTGGTCGCAACGCAGGTACTCGGCATACTCCATGACGGGCAATGCGCAGGTAATGCCCTGATTGCCCGAGCCGCACACAATGGCGACCGGCAGCGCGCAACCGTTCATGCGGGCGTCGGACCCGGCGGCCGCACGGGCACGGGCGCGGCAGGCGACGTCATCGGCACGAGCACCCAGCAGCGTACGGCCCACCTCGGCGCCCCAAGCGTGCGCGAGACCCTCGGCACTGATCGCGCCATTCAGCTCAATCTGACGCTCAACGGCAGCGCGGGCGTCCTCAATGTCACCATCCTCGATAAAGTCGATGATGGTCTCGATCGACATGGGCGTGTCGGCGTTATCTGCCGCACGCTCGGCCACCACGCGCTCGGCGCAGGCGGCGCACTCCCCCGCCGACTTACCGCATACCGGAATACCGTCGAGCGTATGGCACGTGACATTAGTGTGGTGATCGGTAATCTCGACGACCGCGGTATGGCCCCCGGCCGTCGCAGTCACCTTGATGTAGAGGTTGGGCACACCCTCGACAAGCGACACATCGCAGTAGTCCGCATCGGCAAGCAGCTCGGCCACGCGGGCGCGGTCCGCGTCATCGACGCTCTCGAGCACCTCGAGCGCGCTCTTGGCGTCGCCGCCCACGGCACCCAGCACGGCCGCGGCCTCAATACCGTGCATACCGCCCGAGTTGGGCACGGTCACGCTCTTGACGTTCTTGATGATGTTGCCCGAGCAGGCAACATCCATATGATCGGGTTCGCAACCGAGCGTCTGGCTCGCCAGCGCCGCTGCATAAGCAACGGCAATGGGCTCGGTGCAGCCGAGTGCACAAACAAGTTCGCGGTTCAAAACATCGCAAAACGCGGCATCACGAAGGGAATCGGCAGGCATAGGTATCTCCTACTTGTATAACGGGCTGGGCTCTCAATAATAATTAGCTCTTTTATTTGATAACAATGCATCAAAAACCGCAACCCAGGTTCCGGTAGACGGCATTCAGGCGCAAACTGACGGCATTCATTCATGAGAAACCGGTCTTGTTGCATGCTAAAGCGTTTGACCAAAAAACGCCCAAGCGTTTACACAAAAGTCGCGCTATCATGCAGTCGAACGCGGTAAAACCTTTAGCAATCTCGCCGCACAGACCAGAGAGGAACTATCCATGAAGATCGGTATCGGTAACGACCACGCCGCCGTCGAGCTCAAGAACATCATCTCCGAGCACCTGAAGGAGCGCGGCTGCGAGGTCGTGAACTTTGGCACCGACACCTCCGAGAGCTTTGACTACCCCATCGCCGGCTACAAGGTGGGTAAGGCCGTTGCCAACGGCGACGTCGATCTAGGCATCCTGATCTGTGGCACCGGCGTCGGTATCAGCCTGGCTGCCAACAAGGTCGAGGGCGTACGCGCCGTCGTGTGCTCCGAGCCCTTCAGCGCCAAGCTCTCCCGCATGCACAACAATACCAACGTGCTCGCTTTTGGCGCCCGCGTCGTGGGCTCCGAGCTCGCCAAGATGATCGTCGACGAGTGGCTCGACGCCGAGTTTGAGGGCGGTCGTCACGAGCGTCGCGTTAACCTCCTCAACGAGATCGATCACACGCGCGCCCTTAAGATCGTCGACGAAGCCTAAACTATTCAGTGCCACAAGCTAACAGCAGGGGCCCGCTCGGAACACATGTCCGAGCGGGCCCCTGCATAGATTTTGGAATAAAAGGGCGCCGCGGATGGAGTTCCGCGGCGCCCAAGCCACACGCTAACAGCTTTAAGGAGTCAAAGCTGGTTTAGCCAAAGAAGCGCTTGATCTCAATCTCGGCGTTCTCCAGGCAGTCGGAGCCGTGGATCACGTTGGCGTTGACATCGACGGCAAAGTCGCCGCGGATGGTACCAGGAGCAGCCTCAAGCGGGTTGGTAGCGCCCATGAGGGTGCGCATCTTAGCAACAGCGGAGAGACCGGAAACGACCATCTTGACGACCGGACCGCTCGTCATAAAGTCGCAGAGACCGCCAAAGAAGGGCTTGTCGGCCAGATGGGCGTAGTGCTCCTCGACGGTAGCGCGCTCGAGCGTGGTCATCTCCATGCGCTCGATGACAAGGCCGCTGCGCTCAATGCGAGCAACGATCTCGCCGATCTTGCGGTCGCGCACGGCGTCGGGCTTAATCATGATGAAGGTCTTCTCGATAGCCATAAAAGTAGCCTTTCAAGTAGGTTCGCGCGTGCCCAAGTCCCATTCCGGCACCCGCCTGGACTGCATCGTAACAGAGTTTTAGCTGCAGTTAAACAAAATGCTGTTTATTGAAACGTTGCAATTTATTAAAGCGCTCCATATGTGTCACTTCTGTTTCGAAGCCCGATTAGAGTACCATCCGACCGCCCATCAACTGCGCCGAACAGAGCAGGCGGTCGGTTGCCGCCCGCGAACGTATCCCCTTCACAACCTGCCCAAAGGTCCTACAGAAGTTCTCGACAAGCCCCTCCCCCATAGCAACAAAATACGGGCTCCCACATCAGCAGGCGCCCGTAAAGCGAAAACGATTTATCAATACATGGCCAAAACGGCTTCAGCCAAACCTCTACTTTGCCCCGTGACCCATCTCGACGACCTTGGTCAGCGATCCAAACACGCCCTCGTCAGCCACGAGCTGTGCCTCGGCACGCTGCAACTGCACGGCAACGGCGGCAGGAGCGGTGCCGCCCTCGGTCGTGCGCGCGGCGACAATCGACGGGATATCGAGCGCCTCGGTAATGTCGCGCTCAAAGAGCGGGCTTGCCTCCTGGAACACCTCAAACGGCAGGTCCTCAAGATTGCAGCCGCGCTTCTCGCACATCAGGACCAGATGGCCCACCACGGCATGTGCCTCGCGGAACGGCAGGCCACGCTTGGCCAGGTAATCGGCAACATCGGTGGCGGCAAGGTGCCCCACGCCGCACTCGCGCGCCATGGCATCCTCGTTGACGGTCCAAGTCGAAATCATTCCGGCCATAACGGACAGGCACTGCATGAGCGTATGGGCGGTATCGAGCGCGCCCTCCTTGTCCTCCTGCAAGTCCTTGTTATAAGCAAGCGGCAGGCCCTTCATGGTTACCAGCAGCTGCACCAGGTTGCCGTACACGCGACCGCTCTTGCCGCGGATAAGCTCGGCAAAGTCGGGGTTCTTCTTCTGCGGCATGATGGACGAGCCAGTGGAGTACGAGTCGGAAAGCGTGATAAAGCCAAATTCGGAGCTCGACCACAGTACGATCTCCTCGGAAAGACGCGCCAGGTGCATCGCCATGACGGATCCGGCGTAATGCAGATCGAGCAGAAAATCACGGTCGGAAACGGCATCGAGCGAGTTGGGGATCACGCCCGCAAAGCCAAGTTCGGCAGCCGTCATCTGGCGATCGAGCGGATAGCTCGTACCGGCAAGCGCAGCGGCACCCAGCGGGCAGTTGTCGGCAGCATCAAAGGCGGCCTTCAAACGCGTAAAGTCGCGCGCGAACATCCAGGAATACGCCAGCAGGTGATGCGACAGCAGCACGGGCTGAGCATGTTGCATGTGCGTGTAGCCCGGCAGAATCACCTTGTCGTACTTCTTGGCCGCATCCACCAGCACATGGCGCAGCTCAAGATTGGCCTCCATGAGCTCCTTGGCCAGCGCCTTGACGCCCAGGCGCGTATCGGTCGCCACCTGGTCGTTGCGCGAACGCCCAGTATGCAAGCGCTTGCCAGCCTCGCCGATGCGACGCGTCAGCTCGCTCTCGATGGACATATGAATGTCCTCATCGTTGATGTCGAAGGTAAAGTTGCCGGCATCGATATCCTGTTCGATTCCGGTCAGGCCCTTGGCAATCGCCTGCTCGTCCTCGGCACTGATGATGCCCTGGGCGGCCAACATCTTGGCATGCGCCTTAGAGCCGGCGATATCCTGCTTATAGAGATGTTTGTCGACCGGCAGCGACGCGCCAAACTCCTGCGTGACCTCGGCCACGCCCGCCTCAAAACGACCGCCCCAAAGAGCCATGGAACCGTCTCCTTTCTCCAAATACCAAAACAAGCGTCCAAAGCAATGTGCCCTGTCGCTAAAGCGATTTATCAACCGCTAGTTTTACACACTCCCTGCCGCGCGCGGGGCCATGTGGCTAATTTGCAAAGAAGTGACGCACCATGCACTTGGCGCCCAACGTCTCCCTCCGGATGTTGCCCTGCGAACCATCGATCCAGGCCTTCAGGCTCATAGGAACGTCCTCGACCCTTACAGCATCGAACTCGGGCGCGAGGGCAAGCAAAGCATGCGCGATAGCATTGAACATAATGGATACTCCTCATATATATAGGCACAGAGCCGCCAAATTGATAGAAGGAGCCCCGCCGGACAACCCCGGCGGGGCTCGGACTCAGCCGCAGACGCGGCATCATATATGCGGGCGGAACGTAGGGGCCACCGATGTTAAGAAGTGTCAGCAAGCATAACGAAAGGTAGGGACCCCGTGCGCCCGTTATGTATCACGCGGATGGGCCGCGCGGATACCAAGGGAAGGAGGCGCTAGGCCTGGGCAGCAGCAGAGCTGGGGCCCTGGACCTTTGCCCACGTCTTGAGCGACAGCGTATCGATCTCGATAAAGCCGGCGCTGGCCTTCTCGTCAAACGTGGTGTCGCGGTCGTAGGTAGCCAGGCCGTAGTCGTAGAGGCTGAAGGGACTCTTGCGGCCGACGACATGGCAGTTGCCCTTAAAGAACTTCAGACGGACAGTGCCGGTCACGAACTTCTGGGTATCGGCCATAAAGGCGTCGAGCGCGTTCTTGAGCGGGCTGTACCACTGGCCGTTGTACACGGCGGTGGCCCAATCCTGCTCGAGCTTGATCTTGGTCTTGAGCAGGTCGCCCTCGACGCAGATGTCCTCGAGCGCCTTGTGGGCGGTGATGAGCGTCAGGGCGCCGGGAACCTCATAGCACTCGCGGCTCTTGAGGCCCACCAGACGATCCTCGACCAGGTCAAGACGGCCAAAGCCGTTGTCGCCCGAAATCTTGTTGAGGGCGATGACGATCTCGGAGAGCTTCATCTTCTTGCCGTCGACGGCGACAGGCTTGCCGGCCTCAAACTCGATCTCGGTATAGGTCGGGGTGTCAGGCGTGTCCTCGGGGTTCTTGGTCATAACCCAAGCGTCATCGAGCGGCTCATTCCAAGGGTCCTCCAGGTGACCGCACTCGATGGCGCGACCCCACAGGTTGTCGTCGATGGAGTAGGGGTTGTCGTTGGCACCCTCGGGAACCGGCACGTTGTGGGCGTGGGCATAGGCGACCTCGTCGGGACGGCACTTCAGGTCCCACTCGCGAACCGGGGCGATAACCTTGAGCTCGGGGTCGAGGGCCTTGACGGCGGCCTCAAAACGGACCTGATCGTTACCTTTGCCAGTGCAGCCGTGGGCGACGTAGGTCGCGCCAAACTCGTGGGCGACCTCAACAAGCTTCTTGGCAAGCAGCGGGCGAGACAGGGCGGAGAGCAGCGGATACTTATTCTCGTACATGGAGTTTGCGGCGATGGCTTTGGTCAGGAACTCATCGGAGAACTCGTCGCGCAGGTCGAGCACCTGGCAATCGAGAACGCCCAGGTCGAGCGCCTTCTGCTTCTTGGCATCCAGTCCGGTCTCTTCCTGGCCCACGTTGCCGCAGACGCAAACGACATCGAGATTCTTCTCGTCCTGGAGCCACTTGACACATACGGATGTATCAAGACCACCGGAATATGCGAGAACGACTTTTTCCTTGCTCATGGCTGTTTCCTTTCGCCCTTGGTAGCTAGTTAGAACATCGGTCAGTTGCAAGTCATTTCAAGGTCATATACCGTGCAATATCAGGTTAAATAGCAAAAATCAGCACATACATGCCCTAGAAACATGCAGCAATGTCGTGCTAAAACCCAACGACCTCAAAATGACTCTGTTGAGGCAATTCGCCCCATGCGGACAGAGACGATTGTTATCGTCGTCGGGAAATTGCGCGCTGGCGTCGGATGGCATTGTCTGCAGTGGTGATGATCTTTACGAACTGCATCTGCCTCTCCTTTCACGTATCGCCGGGCGCAATTCAAATATCGTAAACGGTACCTTTTACTCGGTAAGCGGTTGTTTTTCCGTCTCCGTTTTCGATGGTCGCTATATTACGCTAAAGTGCCCGCAGCACAAGCGACAAATTCAAATTTCTGAAAAGTTTTTTCATTACTTTGTGAAGCGTGGTGCAAATACGCACCATTCCTGCGAAAATACGCTCGACTACTAGTTGATGGTTATAACGTCTGAAACAATCTCGAAACGAAAGGCGCATTTTTATGCAAACTTACGAATCGGACGCCAACATCGGCAACATTAAGATTCTCGCCGTCGATATGGACAAGACGCTGCTGACCGACGAGCGTGTGCTGCCCCAGGGTCTTGATGAGCGCCTGGACAAGCTCGCCGACGCCGGCATCGTATTCTGCCCCGCCAGCGGACGTCCCGCCCCCAAGCTCGAGGAGATGTTCGAGGGCATCAAGAACCGCCTCGCCTTTTGTCCCGACAACGGAGCGTGCGTGATCTATCGCGGCAGCTATATCTATAAAAGCAATATTGACGTGGAGCTGTATCAGCAGGTCTTGAACCGTGCCTCGGAGGATCCTCGCGCTGTCCCCGTCCTGTGCTGCTTCGACGAGTTCTACGTGCTTGCCCGCGACCATCAATACCACGACGAGATCAGCGTCTACTACAACACAATCAACTACGTAGACAGCTTTGAGGGCATTGATTTCGAGTCCAACAAGATTTCGGTCTTCTTCCCCGGCTACGACGCCGAGCCCGCTTTCCGCGAGACCTATAGCCCCGAGTTCTCGGACAAACTCTACGTCACCAACGCTGGGCGCGAGTGGATCGACTTTATGAACCTGGGCGTCGACAAGGGCGCCGGCGTCGCTCACCTGTGCGAGCACCTGGGCATCGATATTGCCGATGCTGCCGCCGTGGGCGACACCTACAACGACATCCCCATGCTGGAGCGCGTCGGTCACAGCTTTATCGTGGACAATGCCGAGGAGCACATGAACGCGCATGCCAAATGGCGCATTCCGAGCAACAACGACGGGGGCGTACTGACGCTCATCGACGCCATCTTGGCGGCTCGTTAACGTGGCTCGTCGGACCTGGCCGGGCGAGACGGGTAAGTTTTTGTTCGGTCAGGTCCTGGGCTCGCTCGGAAAGCACATTAAGTGCTTTCCGGCTCGTGCGGAATCTACGAAAAACTTACCCGCCTCGCCCGGCCAGGTCCTAGGGTGACTTGCTTGCCGCCTAGATGGCGTCTTGGCGTCTAGATACTTGGCTGAATAATTATGGATGAAGGGAGTTCCTTGCTGAAAGGGACTCCCTTCTGGTTTGGCTGCTTTGGACCTGTGGCTGTTTTTCTATTTCGCGTCGGCCCAGGTTATGCCGGTGCTGGCTTCGGCGATTAGGGGGACGCGGAGGTCTACTACGTGCTCCATGACGTCGCGGACCATGGTGGTTAGGCGCTCGACTTCGTCGATGGGGCACTCAAAGTCCAGTTCGTCGTGCACTTGCAGGATCATGTGGGCGGCAAAGCCTTCCTCTTCCAGGCGGCGGCTTACGCGGGCCATCGCGATCTTGATGATGTCGGCGGCGGTTCCCTGCATGGGATGATTCATGGCCGTGCGCTCGCCAAAGCCGCGGAGTTGCGGGTTTTTGGCCTTGAGCTCCGGAATATGACGACGGCGGCCGTACATGGTCTCGGCGTAGCCCGTCTGCTTGGCGCGTGCCACCACGTTGTCGAGGAACGTGCGCACGCCCGGGTAGGCCTCGTAGTAGCGGTCGATCATGTCGCGTGCCTCGGCCATCGAGATATGCAGCGACTGCGACAGGCCGTAGGCCTGCTGGCCATACACGATGCCAAAGTTCACGGCCTTGGCGCGACTGCGCAGGTCGGGCGTTACCTCGGACACCGGCACACCGAACACGCGCGCCGCCGTCTCGGCATGGAAGTCCTCGCCCTCGTTAAAGGCGCGCACCAAGTGCTCGTCACCTGAGAGATGCGCCAGCAGACGCAGCTCGATCTGCGAGTAGTCCACCGCCAAAAAGACGCTTCCCTCGCCTGCCGAAAACGCCGTCTTGACGGTACGACCCAGCTCCGAGCGCGTCGGGATGTTCTGCAGGTTCGGGTCGCTCGAGGACAGACGCCCCGTTGCCGTGATGGTCTGGTTGTACGTAGTGTGTACGCGACCGTCACCACGGCGTAGCGGGCCCAGCGTGTCCAGATAGGTGGACTTGATCTTAGACTTCTCACGCCAGTCCAAGATCAGACGCACGATTTCGTGGTCACGCGCAAGGTCGCTCAGCACCTTGGCGTTGGTCGAATAATAGCCGCGCTTAGTCTTCTTGAGGCCCTTGGTCGGAAGCCCCATCACATCAAAGAGCACGTGCGACAGCTGCATGGGGCTGCCAATATTAAAGGTCTCGTCACCCGCCAGGTCGCGAATACTGCGCTCAACCTCGGTAATCTGGGTCGCCAGACCCTCGGACAGACTGTGCAGACGGTCGGGGTCCACGAGCATGCCCGCGCGCTCCATCTTGGCAAGTACCGGAACGAGCGGCATCTCGATGCCATCGAACACGTTGGCGGCATTCTCACGGGCCATGCACTCGCGCAACGGTGCCACGAGCGCCAGCGTCAGAGCCGCAGTACGGGCGGCAGGCGCCGGAGCGTCCTCACCGGCACCCTCTGCGCCGCGCGCCGCAGGCAGCGCCATCTGCAGATACGTATCGGCAAGATATGCCTCATCGAACTCGGAGCGATCGGAATCCAGCAGATAGGCAGCGACCACGGTATCGAAGATACGCGTGGAATCGGTAGCGAGCGGATCCATGAGCTCGGGCTCAGAAGAATCGACGGGCGAAAGCTCGTGCAACAGCGCCTTCATATCCGGGCTCGCCACGCGACCCTCCATAAACAGACGCGCGAGCACGCCGGCAATCACGCCGTGAACGAAGTTGAAGCCCTCAACCTCAGCCGCCGCACAGCTGTCGCCCTCCTCGAGCGCGAACAGGCCCTTGGACGTCGCCAACCACAGCGTGCGCGTCAGTCCAAAGAGCGCGCCCTCTTCCTTGTCGTCGTCCACCACGGCGGCGACCCACTCGCCGGCATCAATCGCGCGGGAGACCTCAGCCGCAACGGCACCAAGCGCGTCGGCATCGCCGGCGGCTGCGCGAACCATAGCAGGTATCTCAACCACACTGGAGGCAGCAGTAGCCCCGCCCTCGCCGCCGACCAGCGCCAAGAAACGGTTCTGCATGGCGGTGATACCAAGTGTGCCCAGCGCCGCGGACACTTCGTCGGCAGAAAACGCCGGGAAGGACGTTTCGTCAAAGTCGAGCTCGACGGGCGCATCGGTGCGAATGGTTGCGACCTTGCGGCTCAGCAGCGCATCGTCGATGTGCGCACGCAGGTTCTCGCCCATCTTGCCCTTGACCTCGTCGGCATGCGCGATGACCTCGTCCAAGCTGCCGTACTGTGCGATGAGCGCGCTCGCCTTTTTGGGGCCGATGCCCGGTACGCCGGGAATGTTGTCCGACGTATCGCCCTTTAGACCGTAAAAATCGGGCACGAGCGCCGGCGTAATGCCGTGATACAGGTCGTCCACGCTCTCGGGCGTCATGATCGCCACGTCGGACAGGCCCTTGCGGGTCGAGACCACGTTGACGTGCTCGGTCACGAGTTGATACATGTCGCGGTCGCCGGTCACCAGCAGCATGTCGCAGCCGGCCTCTTCACCCAGGCGCGCCATGGTTCCCAGGATATCGTCGCCTTCCCAGCCCTCGGACTGCAGAATCGGCACGTTGAGCGCGGTGAGCAGCTCCTTGATCATCGGAAACTGCGCATGCAGATCGGGGTCCATGGGCGGGCGTTGCGCCTTATACTGCGGCAGCATCTCCATGCGCACGCGCGGTTTGCCCTTGTCAAACGCCACGACCACACCGTCGGGGTTAAAGGCATCGATCATCTTGAGAAACATGTTCAGAAAGCCGAAGATCGCGTTGGTGGGGCGGCCGTCCGGCGCATTCATGGTGGGCGGCACGGCGTGGAAGGCGCGGTGCATGAGCGAGTTGCCGTCGATAACGGCAAAGGTGCGGCGCTTGTCAGACATATTGAATACCTCGCTTTGGGCTGGGCACGGTTTGCTCACACCAGTTTACACGCTCCCCGCCCCGCGGCCACCGCACATCAGGCTTCCCTGCCGCCGCGGGCCCGCGCGTGATACGATGGCTCACGGTACATCAACCAGCACGATCGATCCGAAAGGAGCCTGCGTCATGGAGCGTCCCTGCGCATGGAAAAAGTACACGCCACAGCAAGTCGAGGAGCTCGAGGAGCTTTGCCGCGGCTATAAGCAGTTTTTGAGCGAGAACAAGACCGAGCGCCTGTGCGTCAAGACCGGCATCAAGATGGCCGAGGAGGCGGGATACGTCGACCTGGAGACCGTGATCGCCGAGGGCCGCGAGCTCAAGGCAGGCGACAAGGTGTACGCCGCCAACCACGGCAAGGACCTTATGCTCGTCAACCTGGGCACCGCCCCGCTCGAGCAGGGCTTTAACATCCTGGGCGCCCACGTGGACTCGCCGCGCCTGGACCTTAAGCAGAATCCCGCCTTCGAGGCCGGCGACATGGCCTACCTCGACACGCACTACTACGGCGGCGTCAAGAGCTACCACTGGGTAGCCTCCCCGCTCGCACTCGTGGGCGTCATCTGCAAAAAGGACGGTACCACCGTCGACATCAATATCGGCGACAAGGCGGACGACCCGGTCTTTACCATCTCCGACCTGCTGATCCACCTCTCGAGCGAGCAGATGTCCAAGCCTGCCAAGGACGCCGTCGATGCCGAGATCCTCGACGTGATCGTGGGCGGTCGTCCCGTCAAGTTCGATGGGGACGACAAGGACGCCCCCAAGGAGCCCGTCAAGCAGATGTTCCTGGACATCCTCAAGGAGCAGTACGACGTCGAGGAGGAGGACTTCCTCTCCGCCGAGATCGAGGTCGTGCCCGCCGGCCCCGCCCGCGACATGGGCCTCGACCGCTCCATGATTTTGGGCTATGGCCACGACGATCGCGTCTGCGCCTACCCCTCCATGCTCGCCCAGATCGACGTCGCCAACGTGGAGCGCACGAGCATCACGCTCATCGTCGACAAGGAGGAGATCGGCTCCGTGGGTGCCACCGGTATGACGAGCCGCTTCTTCGAGAACACCGTCGCCGAGATCATGACGCTCGCCGGCGAGGATAGCCCGCTGGCCCTGCGCCGCGCACTCGCCCGCAGCCGCATGCTCTCCTCCGACGTGTCCGCCGGCTTCGACCCGGGCTATGCCGGCAAGTTCGAGACCAAGAACGCGGCCTTTATGGGTCGCGGCCTGTGCTTTAACAAGTACACGGGCAGCCGCGGCAAGGGCGGCTCCAACGACGCCGATGCCGAGTACGTGGCCCTCGTCCGCGACATCATGGACGAGGCCGGCGTGGACTTCCAGACCTGTGAGCTCGGTCGCGTCAACGCGGGCGGCGGCGGCACCATTGCCTACATCATGGCCAAGTATGGCATGAACGTCATCGACTCCGGCGTTGCCGTCCTGTCCATGCACGCCCTGTGGGAGGTCGCCAACAAGGCCGATATCTACGAGGCCTACCGCGGCTACAAGGCCTTCATCGAGCGAGCCTAACCAACCCTTCATCAGTTGCGGTGAAATACGGACTAAACTGGCCCATAAACGGCCAAAACAGACCGTATTCCACCGCAACTTTTTTTGGCAGAGGAGAGTTCATGCTGCAGGTCATCATTTCGCCCGCCAAGCAGATGCGCGCGGCCCAAGATGCTTTTGAAGTCCTGGGCATCCCACCCTTTGTGCGCGAGACGGCTCGCCTCCACCGCGCACTGCTAGATATCGAGCGGAATGAAGGCAGCGGCGGCCTGCAGGCGCTGTGGAACGTGAGTGACAAACTGCTGGGGCCTTGCCTCAACACCCTGCATGAGTTCGGGCCCATCCTGAAAAGCGGCGATCTCGACAATCCCGCACTCGCTCGCCACCTCTCCCCTGCCGTCATGTCCTATCACGGCATTCAATACCAGAGCATGGCACCCGAGGTGATGGATTCCGCGCAGCTCGCATGGCTGCAAGACCATCTGTGGATCCTCTCCGGCCTCTACGGGTGCGTTCGTCCCTTTCATGCCGTCGAACCGTATCGGCTGGAGATGGGCGCGAAGCTCGCCGTTGACGATGCCCGAGACCTCTACGCGTTTTGGAGCGACAAGCTCGCGCGGGCTATCGCCCCGGCAGGCTCAAACACCACGATCGTCAACCTCGCCAGCGTAGAGTATGCCAAAGCCGTTCTGCCCCACCTCGCGGGCGACGCCACGGCCGTCACATGCCTCTTTGGCGAGGGTATCCGCAACGGGAAGCCCATCCAACGGTCGACCGCCAGCAAAAAGGCGCGCGGCTCCATGGCGCGGTGGATGGCAGAAAACAAGCTCGAGGATGCAAGCGAACTTACCGCATTCAACATCGGCTATCGACACATCCCCGAGCTTTCAGACAAAAACACCCTGGTTTTCATGAACGCGCAGGCACAATAGACCCGCCGTTTCCAAACACCTCGTTACTCCGCCAAGCCATCGGCCTTTGCAATCTCGCTCGTCGAGCCATCTTGGTAGGTAATCTTAACGTGCTCCACCTCGGATACCGCAGCGCCCGCCGGGGGCTCCAAGCGCCATTCCGTCAGCGCAATGTCCATGGTCGTGGGCACGTCCCCTTGATCTTTGAGCTTCACCGTCAGCGTTTTGAGCGTCGCATCAAACGTCACGCGTTCGATTTCTTCGCCCGGAATAGACCCGCCGCTCAGCTGCAGCTGCACAAACTCGTCGCGCGGATACCAATAGTCGCCCGGCGCGGCAACGGTATTGCCGCCCGTAACCTTCACTGTCATGATCGGCAGGGCATCGTCGGCCTCGAACTCCCATGCAGCGCCGCCGCGACCACCAAACATCCAGATACAAAAGGCAATCACCAGCACGGCAAGCACCGCAAAACCAATCGCGACCAACCCATGGTGCGCACGGCTTTCCTCGGCCGATACATCCCATTGTGTCTCTCGATATAGATGCTTGTCTTCCATGTACGCCTCCCCACAGGCACGCTCGTTAGGCCAATCGTACCCATTCGAGCTATACTTGAGCCCATTACATAAACGGGGAGCTTGCAGGACAAGACGGCAGGCTGAGACTGGGCGCGCCCGCCCTGACCCGCAAACCTGATATGGGTAATGCCAACGAAGGGAGCCGTGCCAATGAGCACACAGACCGAGCCCAAGCTCGTCACGCAAATCGACTTCGCCCGTGCCGGGCAGATCACGCCGCAGATGAAGGAAGTCGCCGAGCGCGAGCATCGCGACCCCGAGTACATCCGCGAGCGCGTGGCCGACGGCCGTATCGCCATTCCCGCCAACATCGTGCACATCAAAAAAGGCATGCGCGCCTTTGGTGTCGGTGAGGGCCTGTCCACCAAGGTCAACGTGAACTTGGGCATCTCGGGCGACAAGGCCGATGCCGCCGAGGAATGGAAGAAGGTCAAGATCGCCGAGGACTACGGCGCCGACGCCATCATGGACCTCTCCAACTCGGGCAAGACGCGCCAGTTCCGCCAGCAGCTCATCGACGAGACGCCGCTCATGGTGGGCACCGTCCCCATGTACGACGCCATCGGCTACATGGAAAAGCCGCTGGTCAAGCTCACCAAGGACGACCTGTTCGAGGTCGTGCGCGCGCACGCCGAGGACGGCGTGGACTTTATGACCATCCACTGCGGCATCAACAAGTCGGTCACCAAGACTTTTAAGGAGACCGGCCGCCTGATGAACATCGTGAGCCGCGGCGGTTCACTGCTGTTTGGCTGGATGGAGGTCACCGGTAACGAGAACCCGTTCTATGAGTTCTACGACGAGTTGCTCGAGATTTGCCACGAGTACGACGTGACGATTTCGCTCGGCGACTCCTGCCGCCCGGGCTGTCTCTACGACTCCAACGACGCCACCGAGACCGCTGAGATGATCGAGCTGGGCAAGCTGTGCAAGCGCGCTTGGGCCGCCGGCGTCCAGGTCATGGTCGAGGGCCCGGGTCACATGGCGCTCGACGAGATCGCCGCCAACATGAAACTGCAGAAGCGCCTGTGCCACAATGCTCCGTTCTATGTGCTCGGACCGCTGGTGACCGATATCGGCGTGGGTTACGACCACATCACCGCCGCCATCGGCGGCGCCATCTCCGCCAGCTCCGGTGCCGACTTCCTGTGCTACGTGACACCGGCCGAGCACCTATGCCTGCCTAACGCCCAGGATGTGCTCGACGGCCTCATGGCCACCAAGATCGCCGCACACGCCGCCGATATCGCCAAGAAGGTGCCCCACGCCCGCGACATGGACGACAGGATGGGCCAGGCACGCCGCAAGCTCGACTGGGACGCCATGTGGAAGTGCGCGCTCGACCCGGTTACGGGCAAGAAGCGCTACGAGGAGTCCCCCGCCGCCACCGAGGGCACTTGCACCATGTGTGGCAAGATGTGCGCCGTCCGAACCGTCAACAAGATCTTCGAGGGCACCACGATCGACCTTGGCATGGAGGACTAGCCCTGTCGCCGCGGCCGCTTCTGGCGGCGAGCCGGTGCCTGTCAATTGTTGACGTGTGAACATTTGCTTGCATTTGCGTAAAGATTGCATCGCCCGCCCGGGTTCGACATAGAGTCGGCCCGGGCATCTTTATAATGCTGGCTTATAGACCCATTTGATTCCGACCGAACAAGGGAGCGAACATGGATCGCAGTAAGGTACCTGCCGTTCTATCCATCGCAGGATCCGATTCCAGCGGTGGCGCCGGCATTCAGGCCGACATCAAGACCATCACGGCGCACCGCCTGTATGCCGAGACGGCCATCACCGCCATCACCGCACAGAACACCCTGGGCGTCACCGCCGTGCAGAACATCTCCCCGGATATTGTCGCGGCGCAGATCGATGCCGTTTTTGACGATATCCGCCCCAACGCCGTCAAGATTGGCATGGTTTCCTCTGCCGAGATTATCGAGGTTATCGCCGACCGCCTGAGTGCCTGGAACGCACAAAATATCGTCGTCGATCCCGTCATGGTCGCCACTTCGGGCGCCCGCCTCATTGCCGAAGATGCCGCTGAGGCGCTCACGCGTCGCCTGTTCCCGCTGGCGACCGTCATCACGCCCAACATCCCCGAGGCCATGGCGCTGCTCGACTACGAGGTCGATTCCGAGCGCACCCAGCAAAACGCTGCCATGCTCCTCACCCGCCGCTTTGGCTGCGCGTCCCTCGTTAAGGGCGGGCATTTTGTCAACGAGGCCAACGACGTACTGGCCGAACCCGCGCCGCTCGATGATGAGGGCAACCACCTAGGCGATCCGCTCACCACGTGGTTCCGCCACAAGCGTATTGAGACCGACAACACGCACGGCACCGGCTGCACGCTCTCGTCCGCCATCGCCTGTGCGCTGGC
>DXLQ01000016.1:18586-23802 GCA_019414685.1 Collinsella sp.
GGTGGTTTGGGGTCGCGCTACTCTCCGCGCATCTCTTGGAGCTTGGCCGCCACGGCGTGACCCAGGCTCTCATGGCTTTCGGGCATCATATGCAGATAGTCGATATCGCCCGGCTCGGCAAAGTCGGCTGCATTCAAAAAGTCGCAGCCAAACTGCTCAGCCACATGCGCGTAGTACTCACCAAAATGTTCCGAGGCTTCTACGGAATGCTCGTCAAAATCGGTCATATATACGTCGGCGATCTGCGGCTTAATCTTGATAGGCGCCATCAGCAGAATGCGTGGACAAGGCGCAGCGTCGGTCCACGGAAACGCGCGGACGGCGCGAATCAGCGCCATGGCGCCACGGGCGATATCGGAAGCTGTCACGTTAAAGACCGTCTTACAGTCGTTGGTGCCCAGCATGATCACAATGGCGTCCAGCGGCTTATGGGCCTCGAGCAGCATCGGAAGTGCGCGGATGCCGTTAAGATTGGTGTCCAGATGGCACATGTCGTCGCGTACCGTCGTGCGGCCGTTGAGGCCTTCTTCAATTACATGCCAGCCCTCGCCTAAGTCACGTTGGGCCACGCCGCACCAGCGCACATCCTGCGCATAGCGCACCGCGGTGCCGTCGCGCATGCCCGCCGGATCGTAACCATAGGTGTTGCTGTCGCCAAAGCATAGAACGTTTTTCATCGTAAGCCCCTCGCTCAGTAAAAAGCCGACGGAAGCAGCCTCTCCCGCCGGCTCGACCTATCTGTCAGCACGTACCGATTACAGGTACTTGCGCCAATCGTCCTCGTCCTCATCATCCTCGGTAGCAGCCTGGGTCTGCTCGGCGGCGCGAGCTGCCGCAGCGCGAGCGGCAACCTGGGCATAGGACTCCTCGTTGCGCTCGGGGAAGTTTGCCAGCACGTGCTCGAACTTGGCAAAATCCTCATCCCAGCGCGTAGAAGGCACGGCAAAGAAGACTTGCTTGACCTTAAAGTCGCCCGACGCGAGCTCCTTGCGGAAGAGCTCGGCCACGGCCTCTGCGTCAAAGCCGTTGTTGTCGCAGCCCCAAGCGCCCAGCACGAGCTTCTCGCGACCTAGCTCGTCGCAGATGGCAAGCACAAAGCGAATGCGGTCGCGCAGGGCATCCAGCAGAGCATCGTCGCTCACGCGATACTCCTGGCGGGCGCGCTTAACGTTGGGCGCGGCGGCCACGATCACGTCGGCGTATGCATGCACGTGGTTGCGGTCGAAGCGCACCGCAGGCACCACCAGCGCACGGTTTCGGTAAAGCTCGCAGTTGATGTTGCGGCGACGGTTCTCGCCGTACCATTTGCGCTGCTTATCGAGAACGTTGTACAGATACGAATCGGCGCACAGCGTGGCCTCCTGGCCCAGATAACCCTGAATATAGCCACCGCCCGGATTGGTGAACGAGGCAAAGGCGAGCACGGCCATGTCGCAGAACTGCGCATAGCCACGACCGTTATCCAGAATGGCCTGCGTGGCAGAGGCGTCGAGCACGGTGACCTCGGGCAGGACCGGAGCGGGCTCCTCGGCGGCAGGCGCGGACTCGGTCTCCGTGGCCTCCTCTGCGTGTGCAGGCTCGGCCGTAACCTCGGTCTCGGCGGACGCAACCTCAGCGGTCTCGGCCTCGGCGGCCTCAGACTCCTCGGCAACCTGTTCTTCGGTGGCCACAGCACTCTGAACCTTGGCCTTCATCGCCGAGACAAAGCCGGCAGGCATACCGTCAAACTCGCGAACACCGGCAAGCGAACGCTCGATATCCTTGGCGCACGCTTCGGACACAGTTGCCACGTGACGCTCGGCGGCCTTGGCACGGGCCTCGCGCTTGGGATTGGGCTGACCCGCTCGGTTGGACCTGCGGTTACGGTTCCTGTTGTCGACGTCTGCCATAAGTGGTCACCTTTCTCGGTCTCTGCCGCTATCGGCTTTTCCCATCCATGATACCCCGTCGCGTACAAAAAAGACGGCCCCGAAGGACCGCCTTTCGCATCGATTTGCATGCACGGCAAGCACCGCCGCAATTCGCCACTAGTCGCGACGGCCGAGGATGTTCAGAATGCGCAGGAACACGTTGATAATATCCACGAACAGGTTAGAGGCCATAAGCACGGCGTTGGGCAGTGTAGGCGGCACTGTCGTGGCAACATGGGTGTCGTAGCCAATAAAGCCGGCGAACACCACGATCACGATCAGGTCGGTGATGGTCTGCGAGACGCCCATGAACATCAGCACGATCTCAACCAGAATAGTGGCGAGCAGAATGCCAAAACCGATGCCATATACGCGCTGGAAAAACTTGGGGAACGTCACGCCCAAGGCGCCAAAGACAAAGGTGATGGCGGCCGTGGCGATAAAGGCAGTGTTGATGGTGGGCAGGTCGTAGTTGGCAAGGCCAAACGACGCGGTCAGGCCAAAGGTACTCGCAAAGATTACGTAGCCCACAAGGGACAGGCCCACGGACTGTTTGCTGGCAGCAGCCGACATCATAACCATGCCGACGATGGTCAAAATAAACGAGCCAAAGACCAGCGGCAAGGCGGCGCCGCTCATCATCATGCGCGCAAACGACATGGTGCTCGTAAAGTAGGCGCCGGCGCCCATGGCGCAAAAGCCCAAGAAGATCAGGGCAGACATGGTGAGATTGTACGCGCGCGGCGACATCTCCTTGGCGCGGCTTGCGCCGCTCTCGACGGGGCCGTTCTGATAGCCCTGGATATCGTTCATAGGTTCGTCCTTTCAAAAAGCGCCACAAATAACGGCGCAGTAGCTGACAAGATTCCTGTCATTGTACCCGAACGCCGTGCGTCCTTACCTACGGCGCTCGCCCTCAAGCGTACGGTCGAATGCCCACACCCACCAACGCATCAGGTGGGCCTGCGAGCCATCTGGTCGTTCGCGCGTCTGGTCCTCCAGATACAACTCGGTCGCGTGCCCGCCAAAACGCACCTTATAGGTTGCCGTACGGATGCCGTGAACCGTCAGGCCAAACCCAGCGGTCGAGACAATCTCGTCAATCGTAAAGCAACGACCGTCGACCCAGCAGACGGTGACCGGCACGACCTGTCCGCCCGCGAGGATGCGAGCCACGACGTCCACATACTGCTTGTGCACGCGCCGAGTTTTGCCATCTGTCTGTCGATATTCCATGTCTCCTATTATCGAACGCATGTTTGCATGTTGTAAAGCGAACAGACTGTGGTTTTGGAGTGTCGGAGCGAACGCGCGTGTCCGCATGGCGTGATAGCAAAAAGAACACCCACGGTCAACAGGGCTAATATTCAATTTTAGTGCCAAAAAATTACTTCTCCCATCAGAACTCGGCAAAGAAACCCGTAGGAGGTGATACGATTTATCATGTTTTTGTAACGTGTCTGCAAACTTCGAGAAAGCCCATATATGGACGTAACGTTCTCAACCTTCCTCGGCCAAATTGTGTCGAACCCAGTCCTTGCCGTCACCGTGATCCTCGCGTTGGGCGCCATCTTCGTCAATGGATGGACCGACGCGCCCAACGCCATCGCGACCTGCGTCACTACGCGCTGCATGCCCGCCCGCGCCGCCATTCTCATGAGCGCCGCGTTCAACTTTTTGGGCGTGCTCATCATGACGCATTTTAATGCCAGCGTCGCCAACACCATCTCGCATATCGTCGACTTTGGCGGAAACAGCACCATGGCGCTCGCCTGCCTATGCGCGGCGCTGTTCTCCATCGTCGTCTACGGTGCCACGGCATCGCGTTTTGGTATCCCCACCTCGCAGAGCCACAGCCTCATCGCCGGCCTGACCGGCGCTGCTATCGCCCTCGGTGGCGCCAGCAGCGTCAACGTCCACGAGTGGATGAAGGTCATCTACGGCCTGGCGCTCTCCATCGGACTGGGCTTTGTCATGGGCTGGGTCCTGTGCAAGCTCGTCTCGATTCTTTTCGCCGCCGCCAACAGGCGACGCGCCAACGTCTTCTTTAAATACGCTCAGATCGCGAGCGCTGCGGCCATGAGCTTTATGCACGGCGCGCAGGATGGACAGAAGTTCATCGGCGTGCTCTTTTTAGGCGTGGCCTTTGCCAGCGGCCAGACGAGCGTCGGCGATGCAGGCATCCCCATCTGGATTATGCTGCTGTGCTCGGCCACCATGGGTATCGGCACCAGCGTGGGCGGTGAGCGCATCATCAAGTCCGTCGGCCAGAGCATGGTTAAGCTCGAGAAGTATCAGGGCTTCTCCGCCGACCTGGCGGGCGCCGCAAACCTGCTGCTTGCCACCCTTACCGGCATCCCCGTGTCCTCCACCCACATCAAGACCTGCGCCATCATGGGCGTCGGTGCCGTCAAGCGCCTTTCGGCCATCAACTTCGGTGTCGTCAAGGACATGATGTTCACCTGGTTCTTCACCTTCCCCGCCTGCGGACTCATCAGCTTTGTCATGGCCAAGCTGTTCATGATGTTCCTCTAGTCAAACCGAACGTCCATCCGGACTGCATTACCTCGCCCGCCCATCTTCACCTCGAAAGGACCACCCATGGCAAAGAAACCCGATTCGTTCTACTTTGACAACTACGTCGCCTGCGCCGACCTAGCCGTCCAGGCCGCAGAGCTGCTCACCAAGATTTTTGAGAACTTTGACCCTGCGCAGATCCACGACATGCTCGATAAGATGCATGCGATTGAGCATGCGGCAGACAAGAAGCACCACGAGCTCGAAGACGCCCTGCTCACCGCCTTTATCACCCCGCTTGAGCGCGAGGATCTAGACCTGATGAGCTGCTCGCTCGACACCGTGCTCGATCGTATCGAGGGCGTCGTGCAGCGCGTCTACTTCACCAACATCCAGAGCATCCACCCCGATGCCATCGTCATCGCCCACAAGGTGACCGACGCCTGCCGCGCCATGAAGGACCTGATGGTCGAGCTGCCCAACTACCGCAAGTCCAAGACCCTGCGCGAGCTCGTCATCCAGATCAACACCATCGAGTCCGAGGCCGACGAGCTCTACATCAACGCCATGCGCAACCTGCACGTTAACGGCAAGGACCCGCTCGAGGTCATCGCTTGGCGTGACGTGTACGCCTTCCTGGAGTACTGCGCCGACTGCTGCGAGAATGTGGCCGATGTCGTGGATTCGATTGTCATGAAGAACAGTTAATTGGGGGTACGTATCCCACCGGTCGCGGGCCCGACCACTAATACCTTTTTCACTCCGGCTGCAAGCAGAGTCGTTCAAAAG
>DXLQ01000016.1:23902-27182 GCA_019414685.1 Collinsella sp.
AATTGTTGGAGGGCTTGTATGTCTTATTTGGATCTGGCTCGGGGTCGGTATTCTTGTCGTGAATTTCAGGATCGTTCTGTTGAGCAAGCTGTTGTGGATGCCATTGTTGAGGCTGGGCGGATTGCTCCTTCTGCTTGTAATAATCATCCTTCTCGTGTGATGGTGCTGGATACGCCTGAGCTTCTGGAGAAGGCTGCTGCTTGTCAGCCTCGGTTTGCTCGTGATGGATCTATCTTTGGCGCTCCGCTCATCTTCCTTATTTGTAGCGTTACCGAAGACGCTTGGGTGCGCCCGTATGACCAGATGAATTCCAGTGAAATCGATACGTCCATAGTGTGCGATCAGATGATGATGGAGGCCACCGAGCAGGGCCTGGGAACGTGCTGGGTATGCCATTTTAAGCCCGAGGTGGCACAGGAGCAGTTCAACCTGCCCGAGGGCGTTTATCCCTATCACATGCTCGTCTGCGGCTATCCTGCCGACCACATCGCCGATCCCGAGCATCGCGAGGCCCGTACCATTCCCCTCCCCGACTTCCTCCTCAAGTAGGTTTTGGCGCATGCCCTAAAACCACCTTTTGCCACGCGCCCTTCGCCGAGTTCTGTCCTATCGTACACAGAGCTCGGCGTTTTCGCGCTCAGGGCGCACGCGCTTCCCTATTGAAATGCAAGTGGAACAGCTTTCACGAATACATGGCCGAGCCGTGGGCGACTAACACGGCAACCATCATTCCTCGATAAAAGCCGGAACGCGGTTAGTCCTGCGCATCTTGAAATCACCAATCTTGTGAGAGACATAGAGAATGCCGTCCATCCCATCTCGCGATGCATATTACAGGTGAACAGAACCGCAATCCGCTCCATCATTGTCGAGAAGATCGAACGAATTCGGATCGCTCGTTGCGGCCAAACGACCACTCAGACAAGAGCCATCGTCATTACAGATTTGCCATTCCATGTCTTCGCCTGCAAGAATCGCCATAGACGTCCTGGTCGCGCCATCGCTGACATACATCCCGTCTATGCCAAACCCATTTTCAGCACCATCGATGAACGACTGCTCGGACCTATACGTCGCAAATGATGCACATAGCGCCATTGCAAGACCAACTACAAGGACAACAATTACAATCCTTACGTAGCTCTTAGCCATCATGCCATCCCTCTTTTCGCTTGCCTAAGGAAATGCGGAAGAAGCTGTTCGTCGAGGCTTGTTTGCACACCTTTCTGCCCCGGTTCGGCTACTTAGGTTGCTTGAGAGATCCTATATATGATTTTATCCGTATACGTAATATGAATTTTGGACATATCGAAATTTGTCAATAATTGTGAGAGCTTTCGCCTTCAGTGAAATGTATTGGCCTGTCTCTCATGCAAATTAAGTCCCTGGCAGGCGTTCCGAAGAGCACGATATTCTTAATTTGATAAATGATAGGAATTAAGGCATGTCCCAAAAATCTAATAAAAAGGAGCCCGCAAGTGCGAGCTCCTCTTAAGGGCGCTAGATTGTAGCTCTGGCGCTAGTCCAGGTCGTCGGCAGCAAAGTTGTCGATCGGGGCGAAGGGGTCAGCCACGGGGACAACCGGATCAGCAACAGGCAGCGGCTCGGCGGCGGGAACGGTCACCGCAGGAGAAGCGGCAGAGCCGACCGGCGTGGAGGCCATAAGATCAGCGGGGAAGGAATTCTGCGCATCGTCCATGAAGTGCTGGATGAGCTTGAGGTACTCGGCCTTGAACTCCTCACGGGAAGCCTTCAGACGGTCGATCTCCTCGAGCTCGGCCTGCTTCTCGGTCAGGGCCTGACGGATGACCTCGCGGGCCTTGGCGTCGGCTTCGTTGCGGATGCGCTCAGCGTTCTCGTTAGCGTCGTTGACGATACCCTCGGCGGTCTGCTGGGCAGCAATCAGAGCGGCAGAGATCTGGCGCTCCTGAGCGGAGAAGTCGGGTGCGGGAGCGGCCACAGGAGCGGCGGGAACGGCCTGAGCGGCAGCGTCCTGAGCCTGGGCAAGTTGAGCCTGCGTGTCAGCAAGCTGCTGCTCGGTGGCAGTCAGACGACCCTTAAGATCGACAATCTTGGCAAGCATAGCGTCAACCTCAGAGGACAGCGTCTCCAAAAAGACGTCGACCTCGGCGGGATCATAACCGCGCTTGGCCTCAGAGAAAGTCTGAGCCTGGATGTCAGCAGGGGTAATAGCCATAACAAGTTCTCCTTTATCATCGCCTCGGCGCCGGGCGCCCGACGTAAGTTACTGAGCAAGTACTATACGAGTATACCTATAAGAAGCTGCAGAATCAGCCTCTGCACCAACTGCAACGCAATAATTGCAACGACCGGCGAAAAATCAACGCCGCCCATCGGCGGAATAAACCGACGAAACAGGTTGAGCCACGGACCGCAGACGCTATCGAGCACCGCGGCGATATCCTGCAGCAGGCCGCCCTGCTTCATGGGAATCCACGTCATAAAGCAATAGACCACGATGAGCGTGGAGTAGAAGTTGAACAGTGTGTTGACCAACTGGACAATGGTGTAGATGTTGATGGGAATCTCCTCGTCTTGAGTTTACTTAAGGTAGCCGTCGGCGCGCAGCTTCTTGAGGTCCGAATCCTTGACCTCGCAGCCGGCGGGCAGCACCATAAACACGCGATCGCCCACCTCTTTGACCGTAGCGCCCAGGCCGCAGGCAAAGCCATAGCTAAAGTCCAGGACGCGCTTGGCGACCTCGGTGCGAACGCCAACAAAAATCAGCGCAACGGGCTGCTTGGTGCGCACACGGCGGACAACGGTCTCGACATCGTCATAGCTCTCGGGACGCAGAACATAGGCAGGCAGCTGCGGCGTGGCGTTAATGATGTTGCTCGCATAGGCCGAGGCGTCGCTCGGCGCAGGAGCGGGCGCAGGTGCCGCGGCGCGAGCGCGAGCGCTCTCGGCATAGCTCGACGGCGTGTCGTAAGCGCCGGGACGATAGCCGCCCGCGACACTATCCTGAGAACGCGACGGCGGATTGTACGTTGTTGCATGACGGGAGTCATCGCCGACCAGCTGGCCGGAGCGCGTGTACACCGCTACAGACTCGGCCTCACCGCGGCGCGTCTGGCCCAGCAGGCCGTTACTCGGCTCGTCCTGGGTATAGAAGCCTTCGCCCGAGGCGCCGCTGTAACCGTTGTTCTGATAGCCATCGTCGTAGCCGTCATCGTAGCCGTAGTCGTCATCCTGGTCATAGCTCTGGTCGTAACCCTGCTGGCCGCCCAGGTGCATCTTATTTTTAATCTCGTCAAGG
>DXLQ01000160.1:0-2296 GCA_019414685.1 Collinsella sp.
ATCCCACTGATGTGAGCTCCGACTCGACAGTCAACGCCTTTCGCGCTGCTTCGGCGGCGGACTATAAGTACTATGTGAGCGAGGACGCCGCGACATCTTCCTCCTACTCCGCCGTCCACGTGATCGTCGAGGGAGCCAAGAGCCTCAACTCCTATTCCGATGCCTACACGACAAAGATCAACGAGGTCAAGAGTAATATCGAGGAGATCCGCGAGGAGCGTGAGAAGGCGCGCGCTCAGGAGCTGACGGTCGACACGCCGACAAGCTTGGATGCGGCCGAGCGTCAGGCCGCCATGCTCTTTGGGATCGAGCAGGACAACATCAATCGCATGGCCGAGGGCAGCGACGAGCGTGCGCAGGCGCAAGCCGACCTGGACCAGCGCCGTGCCGCCGCCGACCAACAGTTTGCCGACGCCCGCGCCGAGCTTTCCGACCTGGGCGAATGCACCTGGTACATCCAGGACCGCGGCAATATCGCAAGCTACTCGAGCGTGGAGAGCGATAGCTCGTCAATTGAAGCCATCGCCACGGTGTTCCCGTTCATCTTCTTTATCGTCGCCGTGCTCATCAGCCTTACCACCGCCACGCGTATGGTCGAGGAGGAGCGCACGCTCATCGGCCTGTATAAGGCGCTCGGCTATTCGCGCGGACGCATCCTGTCCAAATACGTGGACTATGCGCTGTGGGCTTGTCTGATCGGCGGCGTGCTCGGCAACATCATCGGATTTGTGGGCCTGCCGCTGTTCCTGTTTACGGTGTTCGACGACATGTACTCGCTGCCCCAGATGCTGCTTTCGTACGACATCGTGTCCTCGATCGTCTCGGTGGCGCTGTTTGCCGTGGGCGTGGTGGGCGCCACGATTATCGCCTGCCGCCACGAGATGGCCGAGACCCCGGCCTCGCTTATGCGTCCCAAGGCCCCGCGCGCTGGCTCGCGCATCTTGCTCGAGCGCATCGGCTTTATCTGGCGCCGCATGGGCTTTTTGAACAAGGTCGCTGCACGCAACCTATTCCGTTACAAAAAGCGCGCCTTTATGACCATCTTTGGCATCGCGGGCTGTACGGCGCTTGTGATTTGCGGCATGGGCATCCGCGATACGTCGGTGGCGCTTTCGCCCAAGCAGTACGGGCATATCACGCGCTATGACCTGCTGGCGGTTGCCAATCCCGACGATTTTTCGCAGACGTGCGCGGCATTGGATGAGCGAAGCGCAGCCAAGGATTCCGACGTGACCGTGACTTCGACGCTGCCGATTATGACCGACAACGTCACCTTTACATTTGGCGGCAAGAGCGAGACCGTGCAGCTGATCGTGGTGCCCGATGACCGCACGAACGACCTGGACGACTACGCGCGTCTCGAGGATGAGTCCAAAGAGCCACTGTCTTTGCGTGACGGAGACGTGTATCTGAGCAAGAGTTCACAGCTGGTTCTTGGGATTCAGCCGGGCGACACGGCGCAGGTCCAGGATTCGTCGCTCAACGTCGCCAAGGTCAAAGTCAGCGACATCTCGCTCAACTATTTGGGCAACACGCTCTATATGACGCAGGGCACCTATGAGCGCGCGTTCGGCCGAAGCGCGCGTCTTAACGGCATCTTTGTGCTGCTTAAGGGTTCATCTTCTGACCAGATTGCGTTTAGCAAGAAGCTTAAAAGCGACGGTTGGCTCACCATCTCGAGCACGGCCGAACATTGGGAAAACTATGAGGCGAACTTTACTATCATCAATTCCGTCGTGGTGCTCGTGACCTTTATGGCGGCGTGCCTGTCGTTTGTGGTGGTGTTTACGCTGTCCAACACGAATATCTCCGAGCGCGAGCGCGAGCTGGCGACCATCAAGGTGCTGGGCTTCCGCCGTGGCGAGGTGCACCACTACGTCAACAAGGAGACGTTGATCCTCACGGCGATTGGCACCGCACTGGGCGTGCCGCTGGGTGGCCTGCTTGCCGAGAGCTTTACGTACATCCTGCAGATGCCGTCGCTGTACTTTGACGTCGAAGTCGAGCCGCTGAGCTACGTGCTTGCCGTAGTGCTTTCCTTCGGCTTTACGTTTATCGTCAACCTCACCACCAACCGAACGCTCAACAAGATCGACATGGTCGGCGCCCTCAAGAGCGCCGAGTAACCTGTCCTGGGATTCAAGTTCTAGCGAGCTGCCGACGCGCCCGCAGCAGCATTTTTGCATAAACCGCCCCGCCAAATGCATACTTTGACGGGGCGGTTGCTTTTTGCCCACAGGTACCCCAGGGGGCGCCGTGCAAATTTCGGAGTATTCAGCGTCCCGGGGTCCGCGGG
>DXLQ01000161.1:0-2289 GCA_019414685.1 Collinsella sp.
AATCTTCTAACGCCCACCAAATGTTCGCAGCTCAGAGGCTATGTCCTCTGGGCTGTTTTGTTTTTTGTCACCAAGCGCGCCGCCAAATAAGTCATCAAATATTGATCCAAGGTCCGTACGCGATGGTCTTTGTATCCCGTAGGGGTGCCGGCAGATTGCATGTGTCCTGGCCCATCATGACCGCAACATGTTGGTCAAGGACAATCTTTTGGATTCTTTTGGCGCGAGCAGCTTGGTTTTGGTGCTATTTGGCGGCGGCACGGTTGAGGGGGTTTCAAAACTGCTGTGCAGGTAGTTGGGTTGATAACGTTTTAGCAGTCTGCCAAGAGGCCTTCATTTATAATGCGTCTGCAAATTGACCAATTGCTTTGACCTGCTGAAACACTATATGTTGTGTTTGACCTAAAAAAAGAATACAGGATATAGATGCCTCTTTGTCGTATGATAGATGGCGGACAGAGAACGAGAACCTTATTCGCCCCATTATTTGGATGGATCTTTGAGCCCCTTGATTGGCTGCGAGGATTGTCCGCATGAGGGCCTATGGTTATCGAAAACACAGATTGCGCGACGGCGCCGCAAGACAGGGTAAGCCCTGCCGGGCATCGTTTGGCTCTGAAGCGCAATGAGGCTACGATGCGAAAGAGGCAAGAGGATGAAGATCATCAAGCGCAGCGGCACCGAGGTTACCTTTGACATCGATAAGATCGTCAATGCGATCCGCGCCGCAAACTTGGAGGTCGAGGAAGGCTCTCGCCTTACCGACCGCCAGGTGATCTATGCGGCACAAAACGTCGCCGAGGCATGTGAGAAGGCCGGCCACACCGTATCGGTCGAGGAGATCCAGGATCTGGTCGAGGACGAGATTATGCGTCTCGACTGCTACGAGGTCGCTCGCCACTACATCATCTACCGCTATGTTCAGAGCCTGAAGCGCCAAAAGAACACGACCGATGACAAGATTCTGTCGCTGATTGAGTGCAATAACGAAGAGGTCAAGCAGGAGAACTCCAACAAGAATCCGACCGTCAACTCCGTTCAGCGTGACTACATGGCCGGCGAGATCTCCAAGGATCTGACCCAGCGCGTGCTGCTGCCCCAGGAGATCGTGGATGCGCACAACGAGGGCCTGATTCACTTCCATGATTCGGATTACTTTGCCCAGCACATGCATAACTGCGACCTGGTGAACCTGGAGGACATGCTCCAGAACGGTACTGTTATCTCGGGCACGCTGATTGAGAAGCCGCATAGCTTCTCGACTGCCTGCAACATTGCGACGCAGATCATCGCCCAGGTTGCTTCCTCCCAGTACGGCGGCCAGTCGATTTCGCTGACCCATCTTGCCCCGTTCGTCGAGGTGAGCCGCCAGAAGATTCGCGGCGAGGTTGCCCGCGAGCTTGAGGAGCTCGGTGTTTCCGCTCCCGCAGAGAAGGTGCGTGAGGTCGTAGAGGACCGTCTGCGTGATGAGATCCGTCGCGGTGTCCAGACGATTCAGTATCAGGTCGTGACCCTTATGACCACCAACGGCCAGGCACCATTCGTGACGGTCTTCATGTACCTCAACGAGGCCCGCTCGGTCCAGGAGAAGCACGATCTTGCCATGATCGTGGAGGAGACGCTTCGCCAGCGCTATGAGGGCGTTAAGAACGAGGCGGGCGTGTGGATCACCCCGGCGTTCCCCAAGCTTATCTATGTGCTCGAGGACGATAACGTTTACGAGGATTCCCCGTACTTCTATCTGACTCAGCTGGCCGCCAAGTGCACCGCCAAGCGCATGGTGCCCGACTACATCTCCGAGAAGAAGATGCGCGAGCTTAAGCTTTCGAAGGGTGAGACCGCGGGCAATGGCGATTGCTACACCTGCATGGGTTGTCGCAGCTTCCTGACGCCCGACCGCTCGGGCAACGGCTTTAATAACGTTGCAAACGCGCTGAACTATGACCCGAGCAAGCCCAAGTATTACGGTCGCTTTAACCAGGGTGTTGTGACCATTAACCTGCCCGATGTCGCACTGAGCTCGCACCAGGACATGGACAAGTTCTGGAAGATCTTCGACGAGCGCCTTGAGCTGTGTCACCGCGCTCTGCTGTGCCGCCATGAGCGCCTGATGGGCACGCTTTCGGATGCCGCGCCGATTCTTTGGCAGTACGGCGCCCTGGCACGCCTTAAGAAGGGCGAGACGATCGATAAGCTGCTCGTGGGCGGCTATTCCACCATCAGCCTGGGTTACGCCGGTCTGTATGAGTGCGTCAAGTACATGACGGGCCACAGCCACACCGAGAAGGA
>DXLQ01000162.1:0-2272 GCA_019414685.1 Collinsella sp.
CATGTACTATGTACGGGCATTGTCTAAACCCGTAACTCAAAGGACCCCATCTTGCCCGTTGCCGCCGCTATGATCGTTACCGCACACGCCTCGGATGCCATGGTTGCCATCCCGTTTTGGCTCGAGATGTTCGCTGTTGTCGCTGCATCGATCTCGGGCGTGCTGGTTGCGCGCGAGCATAAGCTCGACCTGGTGGGTGCAGTTGCGCTCGCCGTGGTCTGCGGACTGGGCGGCGGTCTTTTACGCGATATGACGCTGCAGGTAGGCAACGTCTACATCCTCAACCAGCCGATGGCGCTCCCGCTTTCCATTGCCACGGCAGCCATCATCTATATCTTCCCGGCTATCGTCGACAAGCCCGAAAAACTCATCCCCTTGCTCGACATCATCTCGGTCGGCATCTATGCGGCAACCGGCGCAGACAAGGCGCTGGTCTACGGCTTTGCGCCGGCGGTGTGCATCATGATGGGCTTTTTTACCGCGGTGGGCGGCGGCATGCTGCGCGACGGCTTTATGGGCGTGGTTCCGGGCATTTTCCAACGTACTAACTTTTATGCCATCGCCGCCATCGCCGGATCGACAAGCTATGTGTGTCTCGTTATGAGCGGCATCATGAGCAATGTCGCCGCGCTGGTCGTATGCGTTGTCGTGACCATGGGTCTGCGCTGGCTCTCGCTGCGCTTTGACATCAAAAGCCCCACCGAAGAAGATATCGCGCGCTTTTTGCACCGTAAAAAGTAGACAGCACGGCACGACCCTTCGAAATGCAACCGAGAGGTTCTTTTAGAGCGCCCACGCGTTGGGTACCCTGTTAGGTATATGCCGAGTATCTAACAAAGGATTCACTATGCCCTGCAATCAATTCCCGTCGAGCCAGCGCCGTAAAGCGTGGGGCCGCATCACCATCCTATTCGCGCTCATCGCGCTGGCGATCACCGTGCTTCCCACGGCGTCGTTCGCCGGCACGGACACCGCAGGCAATGTACTTGCGACCGACAATGACGCCAATCCGTCCGGCGTCGATGGTGACCTGTACTGGGCCGGCCAGGCCCTCAACTTGGACGATGCCTCCATCGGCCGCGATATTATCGCGGCGGGCGAGAGCCTATCGATTCGCGACTGCACCGTAGGCGGCGCCATTCGCCTGGCGGCGCGCACCATCGACATCGCCAAGACCACGGTTGATGGCAGCGTCACGGTGGCCGGCCAGCACGTTGTGCTCAACACCGGTAGCACCGCCAACTGTTTCTATGCGATGGGCGAGACGGTTGCCCTGCGCGGCTCCGCCAGGTCGGCAGCGCTTGCGGGCGACACGGTAACCATCGATGGCACCGTCGATGGCGATGTCGAGGTTTGGGCCGACAAGCTCATCCTGGGCAAGAACGCCCACATCACCGGCACCGTGAACGCGCACGTCTCCGAGGACCCCGAGCGCGCCGCGGGAGCCGAGGTCGGCGCGCTCAAGATCGACCGCACCGAAAACGAGGATACTTCCACCGTTAACGATGTCATCGGCGGCACCGTCGCCGTGGCGCTTTCCACCTGCTTTGTCGCCCTGCTACTCGAGCTCGTCTTTCCGCGCGCGACCGCCAGCGCCGCCGGCATGCTCCACCAGCGCCCCACGCCCCTGTGGGTGAGCGGTCTTCTGGGCACGATTGCTATCGTCCCCGCCGTCCTACTGCTGATTATCTCCATCGCTGGTCTATCGCTTGCCGGAGCCCTCATGTGCGGCGTTATCGGCATCGCATTGGTGTCGAACGCCTTTGCGGGGTGCGCGATCGCCCGCATGGTCGGACACAGCCAAAACCGCTACGCCATGGCAGCCGTGGGTGGCATCGCCGCAGGCGCCCTCACAGGGCTTCCCCTCGTAGGCGGCTTCATCAGCGGTGTGGCCTTTGTCTTTATGCTCGGCTACATCATCCAGATCATCTGGCGCAACGCCCGCCTCAAGTCGCAGCAGCCGACTAACACGCCGGGACTCCCCACCGCTTAGCAGCTAACTGCCACAAAGATGCCAAGCACCTTTGTGGCGGCGCAAACGAACCTGCCCCCTGAACCAAAAAGGGCGCCGACCATCGCGGTCGACGCCCTTTCTTGTTAGACGCTATAAAGCCCAGCGCTTATTTGTTGACCTGGCCGGCGCGGACGGCAGCCTTCTTGCGGTCGGTGGCGTTGAGCAGACGCTTGCGCAGGCGGATGTTCTTGGGAGTAATCTCGACCAGCTCGTCGTCGGCGATGTACTCCAGCGCCTCCTCTAGCGAGAAGGTGCGGG
>DXLQ01000163.1:0-2202 GCA_019414685.1 Collinsella sp.
AAGTTCAAGGACAAGCGCTTTGCCGCCGGCTGCTCGCGCGACGTGATTTCGCAGGGCGCCGAGATGTTGGGCTGGGAGCTCCCCGAGCTCTTTGACCGCACCATCGCGGCCATGCAGTCCTTCGCCCCCGACCGCGATATCTTCCAGGCCTAACCGCCCACGCCACCTAAAACCACCACGAAGGGGACAGGCACCTTTGTGGTGGTTTTCGTTTACGAGGGTTTAGGGGCGGACCTGGCCGGTGCCGCGGAGCTTGTATTTGTAGGTGGTGAGGGCCTCGGCGGCAAAGGGGCCACGGGCGTGGAGCTTTTGGGTCGAGATGCCGATCTCGGCGCCCAGGCCAAACTCGCCGCCGTCAGTGAAGCGAGTGCTGGCGTTGGAGTACACGGCCGAGGCATCGACCGCATCCAGGAAGCGCTCGCAAGCATCCGTATCCTCGGCAACGATGGCCTCGGAGTGCATCGTGCCGTAGCGGTTGATGTGTGCGATGGCCTCGTCCTCGTTTGCCACGACCTTCACGCTCATCTCGAGCGCCAGGTACTCGCGACCCCAGTCCTCCTCAGTCGCGGCGACGTAGTTGTCGCCCTCGGCAAGCCCGGCGTCGGCGCATGCGGCGCACGTGGCCTCGTCGCCGTGAATGAGCACGCCGTGGTCGTGCAATACAGCAACGACCGCAGGCAAAAACGCATCGGCCACAGCACGGTCGACCAGCAGCGACTCGGCGGCATTGCACACGCCTACGCGCTGGGTCTTGGCATTAACGATAATGTTGAGCGCCTTATCAAAGTCGGCGGATTCATGCACGTAGATGTGGCAGTTGCCCGTGCCCGTCTCGATCACCGGCACAAGCGACTCGCGCACGCAGCGCTGGATCAGGCCTGCACCTCCGCGCGGAATGAGTACGTCGACAATACCGCGGAGCTTCATGAGCTCGCCGGTGGCCTCGCGGTCGGTGGACTCGATCATCGACACGGCCTCGCGCGGGAAGCCCTTGGCCTCGAGCGCATCGGCCAGCAGCTCGGCGATCATGGCACACGAGTGATAGGCCAGCGAGCCGCCGCGTAGAATGCAGGCGTTGCCGGTACGGATGCAGATGCCTGCGGCGTCGGCCGTCACGTTGGGGCGCGCCTCGTAGACCATGGCGACCAGGCCCAACGGCACGCTCACGCGGGTCAGGTCCACACCGCTCGCAAGCACGCGGTGGTCGAGCACGCGGCCGACGGGATCGGGCAGCTCGGCGAGCTTCTCCAAACCGGCGGCCATGCCCTCGACGCGCTCAGGCGTCAGCAGCAGACGGTCGAGCAGACCGGCTGAAGTGCCCGCATCGCACGCGGCGGACATATCGAGCTCGTTAGCGGCGACGATGGAGTCGACACCGTTGCGCAGTGCTGCGGCCATGGCGCGCACGGCCTCCTGACGCTGCTCATCGCTCGCCGTGGCAAGCGAGGCCGACGCTGCCTTGGCGGCAACGGCAAGATCGTGGACATACGTGGCTATATCGACCGACATGGGCGGCCCTTTCTCCTAGAAGTTTGCAACCATGGTAGCCGATTTGCGCATGGCCTCGCCCGCGGCGGTAGAATTGGTCAACCCGAAACACCGCAACGAACGGAAGACTCACATGGCCCTCATCACTTCGTACCACGTCCCCAGCCTTTACGTCGAGGACCACAGCATCGACGTCCCCCTTGACTGGCGCGGCCTGGAGCCGATGCTCCTGGCCGTCGGCAGCACCATGCGCCGCGGCGCCATGCCGGCACCAATCGCCGGCGCGCCCGAGAGCATCAAGCTCTTCTACCGCGTGGTTTGCGCGCCCGACCGCATCAACGACGATCTGCCGCTGCTCCTGTTTTTGCAGGGCGGCCCCGGCGGCGAGAGCCCGCGTCCGCTGTCGCCCACAAGCGACGGCTGGATCGAGGAGGCCGTCAAGCACTTCCGCGTGGTCCTTCCCGACCAGCGCGGCACCGGACGCAGTTGCTGCGTGGACGGGCGCACGATTGCCGCACTGGGCGAGCGCGCGACGGCGGCCGGCTCCGATGCCGCACGCTCGCAGGCTGACTTCCTCAAGCGCCACCTCGCCAGCTCCATCGTGCGCGATTTTGAGTACCTGCGCCTGGTGGGCTTTGGCGGCAAGCCCTGGGTCACACTCGGGCAGAGCTACGGCGGCTTTTTGACGTTGAGCTATCTGTCGCTCTTCCCCGA
>DXLQ01000164.1:0-2185 GCA_019414685.1 Collinsella sp.
CGGGGCGACCGTGTTGGTGGCCTGCTCGAGTACACGCATAGCCTCAAAATCATCCTCGGGAACGTCGAGGCCCAGGGCGTCGCAGCAGGCGCGCGGGAACTTGTAGGGGCTGGCGGTCGAAAGCAGCACGCGAGCCTTGGCGCCCTCGGCGGGAGCGACCTTTTCAAAGACGTGATAGCCGCAAGCGGTGTGCGGGTCGATCACGTAGCCGTTGGCGTCCCAGCAACTCTTGATGGCAGCGCGGACCTCGTCCTCGCTGGCCCAGCCGCAGCCAAAGACGCTCTGAATCTTGGCCAGCAGCTCGGCGGGTACCTCGTAGCGACCGGTCTGTGCCAACTGCTCCATAAGGCCGGCAACGAGTTCGCAGTCGCCATCGGACAGGAAGTACAGCATGCGCTCCAGGTTAGAGCTAATAAGGATGTCCATCGACGGCGAAATGGTCGTGAAGAACGGACGGTTGCGGTCGTAGACGCCGGTGGTCAGGAAGTCAGCGAGCACGTTGTTCTTGTCGCTGGCCACGACGAGTTTGGCGACGGGCAGACCCATGCGCTTGGCGTAGTAGCCGGCCAGGATATCGCCAAAGTTGCCGGTCGGCACGCAGAACTCCACGGCATTGCCGGCCTCGATGGCACCGGCGCGCAGCAGCTGCGCATAGGCGGCAAAGTAGTAGACGACCTGCGGCACCAGGCGGCCGACGTTGATGGAGTTGGCGCTCGAAAGCACGGTGCCGGCGGCCTCCAGGCGCTCGGCCAGCTCCTTATCGGCAAAGATGCGCTTGACGGCACTCTGGGCGTCGTCGAAGTTGCCGCGGATGCCGCAGACGGCGACGTTGCCGCCCTCCTGCGTGGACATCTGCAGATTCTGCACGCGGCTGACCTTGCCCTCGGGATAAAAGACGGTGATGCCCGTGCCCGGGGCGTCGGCAAAGCCGGCGAGTGCTGCCTTGCCTGTGTCGCCCGACGTGGCGGTGACGATCATGATGCGCTCGGCGCCGCCGTCCTTGGCGGAAGTGCGGGCCATCAAGCGGGGGAGCATCTGCAGGGCGACGTCCTTGAAGGCGCTCGTGGGACCGCCAAAGAGCTCCATCACATAGGTCTGAGGGGCGTCAGCGCCCGGCGCAGCGTCGAGTTTGACGAGCGGCGTAACCTCTTCACTCGCGAACGTGCCGCGGTATGCCTCGTCGACACACGCCGAAATTTCTTCGGCCGTGTAATCATTCAGTAACATTCCCAACACATCTTGAGCGATTTCAAAGTACGATTTATCTGCAAGCGAGCTGATATCGACCTGCTGGGTGCCGAGCTCGTCCGAGACAAACAAACCCCCGTCGGGAGCGATGCCGGTACGGATTGCCACCTTACTTGAGCACGATAAAGTGCGTCCTCGTGTACTATGATAAGTTCCCATATAACACTGCTCCTCGGATGCCTTGGTCCCAATCGGTGAAACCATGGTATCAGAGCGCGCAAAATAGGTTCGCAGAGGCTTTTTAGAAAGGTAACCTCCAGCCCATGATTAAGATTGCCAAGTTTGGCGGCTCGTCGGTCGCCGACGCCGAACACTTCAAAAAGATCAAGGCCATCGTCGACGCCGACCCTGCCCGCCGTTTTGTGGTGGTTTCCGCCTGCGGCCGCCGCTTTAAGGGCGACACCAAGGTGACCGACCTGCTCTATCTGGTCAATGCGCACGTTAAGTACCACGTGTCGTGTGAGGAGCTGCTCGAGGACATCGGCCAGCGCTATTTTGATATCGCTGATGAGTTGGAGCTCACCTATCCCATCCGTGAGGAGTTCGCGGCCTTTGCCGAGCGCGCCCGCTCGGGCGGCTACTCCACCGAGGAGCTTGTGAGCCGTGGCGAGTACTTTACCGCTCGCCTGATGGCTGAGTACCTGGGCCTACCGTTCCTGGACGCCGCGACGGTTGTGGCGTTCCATCACGACGGTACGCTCAGCATGAATCGCACCTCCGAGCTGGTGCAGGAGTATGGCCAGCAGGGCGGCTTCGTTATGCCTGGCTTCTACGGCGCGACGCGCGAGGGCCAGATCAAGCTGCTCGATCGAGGCGGTGGCGATATCTCGGGCTCGATCTTGGCCAAGTGCCTGGGCGCCGACCTGTACGAGAACTGGACCGACGTCTCGGGCTTCTATTCTGCCGATCCGCGTATTGTTCCCGAGGCTCAGCCCAT
>DXLQ01000165.1:0-2166 GCA_019414685.1 Collinsella sp.
ACCAGATCGTGTGCGAAACCGTGTGGCACGAGATGGCGTTTGGCCTGGAAAACTTAGGCATGTCGCGCGACGAGATGCGCCGTCGCGTGGCCGAGACCAGCTATTTCTTCGGGTTGGAGGATTGGCTCCACCGCGATACCGATACGCTTTCGGGCGGACGCAAGCAGCTGCTGTCGCTGGCGGCCGTGCTGGCGCTGCGTCCGCGCGTGCTTCTGCTTGACGAGCCCACGTCCCAACTGGATCCCGTTGCCGAGAAGAGTTTTCTGCATGCGCTGTTCCGCGTGAACCGCGAACTGGGCTGCACGGTTATCGTGGCAACGCATCAACCGCGGCCGATGCTCGAATACGCGACGTGCGCGTACCGGATTGAGGGCGGCCGCGTATGCGAGGTCGCTGACATCGCCTCCTTGGGGCATCGTGAAGAGCTGTTTTCTGGCGAGGTGCCAGGGTGGGGTGCCTCGTGGCGTGCAAAAAACGGAGTTTTCAGCAGCGCCAGTGGCCAGCTGGGCTCTTTGGACCCGCGCGCGGGCGCTCCGGGTGCAGAAAAAGGGCTGAAATCGGACAAATCGGGTGAATTTGAGGCGCAAATACTGCCGCAAGACGACTCGGGGGCGCCATCGCGCGCCGGTGGATGCCGAATTCTCCCAAAAATGCACGCTGGGTCGGCTACTACCCTGGCAGGGAGCTGGTTTCGCTACGATCGAGCGTCCGGCTGGGTGCTGCGTGGACTCGATGCGGCGTTTTCGGCTGGCGCGGTGCATGCGGTTGTGGGCGGTAACGGCTGCGGCAAGTCGACAATGCTTTCGGTGCTGGCCAAGACGGTCAAGTTGCAGCGTGGGCATATGGAGCGCGGGGCGGGATCGGCAGCGCTGCTGCCTCAGAACCCCAAGGCGTTGCTGGTTGCCGAGACGGTGCGCGACGAGCTGATGGAATGGGCTTCGACCTGCGGATATGACGAGGCTGTGGCGCGTGAGCGCGCGGCGAGCCTGGGGCTGTCGGGCCTGGATGGGCGCCACCCGTACGATCTTTCGGGCGGACAACGTCAACTGCTTGCGTTGGCAAAGCTGCTTCTGATTGGCCCCGAGCTGCTATTGCTCGATGAGCCCACCAAGGGTTTGGACCTGGCCAGTCGCCGCATCATCGCTCGCGCCCTGCGTGACCATGCAGAGGCTGGCGGCACCGTCATCATGGCCACGCACGATCTGGATTTTGCCGAGCAGGTTGCCGATGACATTGCCATGATGTTCGACGGCGAGATTGCCTGCATGGAGCCGCCGGCCGACTTTTTTTCCGACAACGTGTTCTACAGGGCGTGATGGGATGATGGATCATCGCGCTTCGCGCCTACTAGCAAAACTGGAGATCCTGCTGCTGGCGGCGGTGCCGGCGGTAATGGCCGCGGCGTTGCTGGCGGGCATTGAGCAGGCGGCGCTTGCCATGCTTGTCGTGGTGGCGCTGGTGCTCGCGCTGTTCTTTGCGGGCTACGAGGCGTCGCGCCCGGGCCTGCGCCAGATTATGCCCACGCTGGTGCTGGCGGCGCTGGCCGCGGCGGGGCGCATCCTGTTTGGCCCCATTCCCGACTTTAAACCCGTGAGCGCCATCGCCATTATCGCTGGGGCGACACTCGGCCGTCGTAACGGCTTTATGGTCGGCGCGCTGGCGGCGCTGACCAGCAATTTCTTTTTTGGGCAGGGCATGTGGACGCCATGGCAGATGTATGCCTGGGGTCTGGTGGGCTATATCGGTGGCGCACTGGCGCATGCGGGCGCGTTCGACCGCGCGGATGGAGCTGTGCGCATGCCGGCGCTGATGGCGTACGGCTTTGCATCGGGCCTGCTCTACGGCGTTGTAATCAATGCCTACGATATCATCGGTTTTGTGCAGCCGCTCACGTGGGCGGGCGCCGTGGCGCGTCTTGCCACGGCGGTGCCGTTCGATATCACACACGGCCTCGCGACCTGCGTGTTCTTAGCCGCCCTGTACAGGCCCTGGTGTCGACGGATCAACCGCGTCGTCGTGAAGTACGGACTGTAGGGCTGGTTGCGTTCCCTTACGAACTTGCGGTGGAATAGTTCTCGTTTGGGGGTGCGGACAGAAAGTTGGACCGTGAAGCGGTCCGGACTGGAGGTTCGCATGTACAGCAGGGAGAAGGTCGAGCTCTTCCTC
>DXLQ01000166.1:0-2142 GCA_019414685.1 Collinsella sp.
CTTGCGGTGGAATAGGGACTGTTTTTGGCTTATCAGCCGCAAATCAATCCCTATTCCACCGCAAATTATGAGCGGGCAATCAGCCCTGCGGGCCCTGGAACAGTTCCTCATGCGAGCCCATTCTGACCAGCCGGATCACAGGATTAGTCTTATGCGGCAAGTACAGAACGACCACATCGACCAAGCCATCGGATAGATGGAAATCGATGTGGCCGTTGTAATTGCCGCCCGGGTTTGAAAGCTCATGGGCGCCATATTCCGCGGGAAGCGAGCCGCGAGCTGCAAGTTCTGCGACTGCTGCCTTAAACTCGGTTTTTAGCTGCGGATGGATGCGCATCGTCCGTTTGTAATCCGCCTTAAACTGAGTCTCGACTTTAATCTCAAACATCGCTAGCCCTCATCGAGGAACGATATAAGCTCATCAGCGTTATTGAATGACGGGCTATCGTCCGGCAAAATCCCCAACTCATGAGCCTCGGCAATCACCATGGCGCGCCTCGTCGCCTCGTTGGGAACTTCGGGCCGACCCACGATCTCAAAAGGAATCTTTCGCTGATTTACCAGCTGCCGAACAGCAAGGTTGAGATACGAATTGAGACTCAGGCCAACTGTATCCAAGAACTCAGTCGCCTGTTCCTTGAGCCCCTCTTCGATGCGAACCGTCGTAGGCTTAACCGTTGCAGTAGACATACGCGACCTCCTCGCTCTCGTCTTTTGCATCAGTATACCCAGTTTAGAAGGCAGACTGATGTTAAATAGCATCAGTCTGCCTTCTCATCACTACAACGACAGATGCGCTCGCCCTACATCAGCCCGCTCAGGGCGATATCGACGGCCTCGTTGAGGTCGTCGGTAATGTGCACCAACTCCGGATCGAGCGGACTGATCATACCGGCGTCCATCACCGGGCCGTTGAGCCAGTCGAACAGGCCCTGCCAGTACTCGGTGCCCACCAGCACGAGCGGCATGCGCTTGACCTTGTGCGTCTGCACCAGCGTGAGCACCTCGAACATCTCGTCGAGCGTGCCAAAGCCGCCGGGAAACACGATGGCGCCCGAGCTGTATTTGACGAACATGGTCTTGCGCACAAAGAAGTAACGGAAGTCCATGCCAAGGTTCACGTATTTGTTGAGCCCATGTTCGTGCGGAAGCTCGATACCCAAGCCGACCGACTTGCCGTTCACGCTCGCCGCTCCCCTGTTGGCCGCCTCCATGACGCCGGGGCCACCGCCGGTGATAACCGCCACGCCGCGCTGGGCGATTTTGCGACCGACCGTGCGAGCCGCCTTGTAGAGCGGATCTGTCTTGGGCGTGCGGGCACTGCCGAAGATGGTCACCGCAGGACCAAGCTCGGCAAGCGCGCCAAAGCCATCGACGAACTCTGCCTGAATGCGCAGCACGCGCCAGGGGTCGGTGTGCAACCAGTCGGTCGAGTCCTCGGGTGCCAGCAGGTTGGCGTAGGTGTTGTCCTTGGGAATCATGGGGCCGCGCATGACCACGGGACCGCGCCGGTACGTCTCGTCGTAAGCCGGCTCGCCCTCGACGTTCTCATTCTTAATCATGGGCACTCCTATCGAAAATAGAAACGGGCGGGGTCGACGCCATGCGTCAAACACCCGCCCGAACATCAACTATTCGATATGGTACCCACGATGCATCACGTGCTTGCAAAGCATCGGTCAGCGGTCGCGCAACCGATGCCAGCGCATGCGATGCCCGGCGCCGGCTGCGTGCGGTCGATTGGCACGCGGCCTCGACACCGCGTGAGCGCCCCCGCAAGCGCGCCCGCGGCTCTTAGTAATCCACCGCCGCAGGACTGTTCATCCAGTCGCTCACAAACGCGCCGTAACGGCCCTCGATAATGGCCTGGCGGGCACGCTGCATAAGGTTGAGCAGGTAGTAGATGTTGTGTATCGACAGCAGAATGCCACCGAGCATCTCCTTCTGCGTGACCATGTGGCGAATGAGCGCGCGGCTGTAACCGCCCGTGCACACAGGGCAGGTGCAAGTGGGATCGATGGGACCGTCGTCGTGCGCAAAACGCGCGTTGCGGAAGTTGAGGCGACCCTCGCTGGAGAAGGCCGTGCCCATGCGGCCGGTGCGCGTCGGCAGCACGCAGTCGAACATGTCGATGCCCACGCC
>DXLQ01000167.1:0-2087 GCA_019414685.1 Collinsella sp.
CGGCATAACTTCTCGACGCAAAAGGGGCGGAGATGCATGTACCTGCTGCATCTCCGCCCCCTGTTTGTTGGGCTGCCGATTTTTGTGCTGGACGGTCTGGTCTTGCTAGAACCGCGCGACCTGGTGCGTGAGCAGACCCGTCGGAACCTGCGCCGCGCCGCCGCTGACCTGCGCGGCGGGGAAGAGCGCAGCTACGGCAAAGTTGAACGGCTCTTTGCCCGTGTAGGTGCCGGCGGCACGTGCACCGTCGGCCAGGAGCTGTGATGCCTCGACTAGTGCGACAGCGTAGGCAGGATCGTCGGCCAGTGCCGGCTCCGGCGCCTGGTCGAGCATGGCGCGGATGGCCCCGACGGCGTCCTCGCGCTTGACCTCCCACACGCGGTGCGTAATGCCGGCGGGGTCGGTGACGGCATAGAGTGAAGCGCCCTCTTTTGCGGCGCCGAGGATGATATCCATGACGGGAGAGGCTTCGTAGACAAGCGTTACGGGACGGGGCTGTACCTTGAGGTCGGCGATTGCGCGCGCAGCGGCGGTCGTATCGGCGGCAACCGCGTCGCCGCCCGCCAGCGCACCAACCGGGCAGATCGCCACGACACCTGTTACGCGCCCCGGCTCGCCCGAGCATTCGTACACGTAATACGCCGCGCCCGGGTCCTTGAGCATCAGGCCATCGGCAATGGCTCCGCGCAGAGCATCGTTGCCGCTCAGGATGCTGCCCATTGCAGGCAGCGCCTCGAGCACGCGGTCCTGAGCCGGGCGGATGCAGGGAAACGGAAGTGCTTTCATGGGCGGTCCTAACGCACGAGTCGGTTTGTTCGCGGCTTATTATGCCCCAACTTGGCCGCTCGCGTCCCAGAGCACGTTATCGGCGAGCGCGATCAGCACCTGCTGACAACGAACGATATCGGCATGGGGCACATATTCGTTGGGCTTGTGCGCGAGCGCGAGCGACCCGGGACCGTAGCTCATGCAATTGCGGTTACCTGTCTTGCCGGCAATGACAGCGGTGTCGGTGTAGCCGGTAAAGAAGCCGACGGTCGTGTCCGCCCCCGTCACGTCATCGGCGGCACGCTTGAGCGCGGCTAGAAGAGGAGAGCTTGGATCGCGCTCGATAGCGGGGCGGTCGCCTGTCACGGTGTAGCTTCCATGGCAGCCGGGGACCGCGGCTTCGGCAACGGCGATGGCCTGCTCTACCATGCGCGTCGCGGCGGCCGTATCGGTCGGCGGGGTCAGGCGCATGTCGACCCAGACTTTGGCGCGGTCGGGCACGACATAGGGGCGATATCCGCCCTCGATTTGGCCAAACGTGATGGTCGAAGGCCCCAGCTCATCGTGCGCGGGCAGCGCCACAAACGCGCGACGGAGCGAACACACGACCTCGGCCATGGCGGCGACGGCATCCGCGCCCTTCCACGGCTGGCTCGCATGCGCCGTTACGCCAGCCATTTCAATCTCGAGCCACGTGCGCCCCTTGTGCGCCACCTGGATCTGTCCGTCGGTGGGTTCGGTGTCCAGCACCCATTCGCGCGAGCCGACCCAGCCGGCATCGATCGCGGCCTCTGAGCCGCGCATAAAGTCCTCCTCGTCGACCGAGCAAATGAGTGAGAAGCCACGGCGGGGCAGCTCGCCTTCTGCCGCCACGCGCTCGAGCGTATGGACCAGTGCGGCAATGGCGCAGGCCAGACCACCCTTCATATCGCAGGCACCGCGGCCATAGAGTTTATCGTTGCGCACGATCGCTCCGAGCGGCGGAATGTCCGCGTCCCAGCCATCGCCCAGCGTAACGGTATCCATATGGCAGATATAGACGAGCCGTGGCTCGTCGCTCAGTCCCGGCACGGTGACCATAAGGTTGCGGCGCCCGGGCAGCACCTCGAGTTCCTCAACCTGCACGGCATGGAGCACCGGATGGCTCAGCTGTGCCACCCGTTCCTCAACCAACGCTTTGATATAGCGCTCAATCTCGTCCTCATACGCACCCGGGTCTGAGCTGTCGATCCGCACGAGTCCTTGCGTAAGCCGCCAAGCAAAATCTGTATCAACCATAGGCACCTCACAGATAGTTAGGTCAACATACAGATTGTATG
>DXLQ01000168.1:0-2086 GCA_019414685.1 Collinsella sp.
TGGGCATGCCTCTCCTTCGTCTGCACGATATTGTAGACGAGAACGGGCGCGCCCCGAGAGAGGCGCGCCCGTCAGGCGAAAGATTGCCCTACACCGCAGAAGGGCCGTGTTCGCCGGTACGGATGCGGATAACTTCCTCGACCGGCTCGACCCAGATCTTGCCGTCTCCAACGGCGCCGCAATCTTGGAAACGGCGCGGCAACGGACGCGAAACGAACGGGAAATACGCGAGCAAGGGAGCCGTGAGCGCGCCCATCCCGGCTAGCGCCGAAACAGCTCGTGGGCGCGGTCGCGGAGATTAGTTGCTCGAATGACACCTTCGTAGCGATTGATGCGCAGACGCGGGAAGGCATTGAAAAAGCGCAGGTCACGACGACTGAGTGACACGCTCGGTACCGGACGGCTCATGCGCTTACCGGCAAGGCGACGGCTGAGCGACGGACGCGGCATGCTCGGCGCGGCATCGGCCACGCGGCGGGCAGCGAGCGCCAGGCCGCGAGCACCATCCGAGATAAACGTCGGCATCGAAGCCTTCTCGCGCAGGGCATCGAGCGTCGCGTCGCCCAGCTCCGCCAGCCACGCGTTAACGGCACGGCTGCGGATGTGCGTCTGTGCCACCGAGTCGATCGCCGAATCGGGAATACGTTCGAGCATGGAGTCTGACGCATCGGCAAGCGACTCATTGATGCGGTCGGCAAGGTCGGCCCGGACGCGCTCCAACTGATCGGACAGACGCCGCCAGCTCGCCAACGAGCACACCGCGTCGACCATCATCGCGACCGCGACGATAAAGGCGGACAGCCGCACAATCAGCACCGGCAGATGGGCAAGCAGGCCCAACACCGCCGGCTCCACCACGCGACAAATGCACAACGCACCCAGGCCAAACGCGCATGCCCAGTACAGACAGATGCGTCCGTGCAGGTTAAACGGCAGGTGCGAATAGTCCCAAAAGCGAGCGCCTGTTGTTTTTTCCAGCAGCACGCCCACGCTGTACTCAATCACGCTGCATACGAGCGCTGCAGCGACAAACTGGCTCGACGCGTCAGGAATTCCGCGCAACAGCAGCCAGCAGGCAATGCCGCCCGCGCCATAGATGGGGCAACACGGTCCCAGCAAAAAGCCGCTGTTGGCAAAGCGTCCGTGGTTGAGCATGGCGCAGACCGTCGATTCCCATGCCCAGCCGCAAAACCCGTAGAAGGCGAACGAGAGCACCAGTGCCGAAAGCGGACAGGCGGCAAGCGTCGCGCCGTCAAATGCCATGTCGATCGCGGTCCCCACCGTCTACCCTCTCCTCTTTTCACTCGAATCTTTGCTCGAGCCGTCGCTCGAGCCCTCGCTCAAATCGTTCGCGTCGTCTTTGCGCGGCAGACGGCCGGCGACCGTCTCGCGCAGCGCGCACCATTTATCTGCCAGGCATACAATCCAAGCCTCACGACACGTCGGCGGCACCGGCACCAGCGGAAACATATGCCGCACGATAATATTCCGCTCGCGCGACGTCAGCTCAAAATCTTCCTCCGCACGTGCCAGGGCAAAAAACGGATGCCGAAATCCGTGCAGTCGATGGCTCGGGTCGGGGTCGTGCCAATCGTAGAGAAAGTAATCGTGTAACAGGGCTCCGCGCAGCAGCGAGGCACGGTCGACCGAAATGCCAGCACGGCCCAAGCGCTCGGCAAAGGACAGGCTCGCCCGCGCTACCGAAGTCACATGTGCATAGACCGTCACGTCACCATGCTGGATAAACTCGTGCGTCAGGTCCAAGCGGCCTGCCTGGGCCAGCTGGCGGGCGGCATCGTCGACCTCGCGCGCGATTTTCTCGGCACGAACGGCACTGGACATGCTGCCTCCTTCCAGCGGCTCACGGCGGCAAACCACGGACTGCACGCATTGAATAAAATCATCATCGAATTTACTAGTATGGCATCGGACAAAACGTTTTGCCCCGCCAGTTGGCGAATTACCGCGCCGCCGTCACATATCAAACGCCAAAATGTGCGAGACTGTTTTGTGCAATTGTGCCGGCCGAGGGAGCGCCGGCGCTCGATTCGCATGGAGTAACCCACAACGATGCTGCTTACGCAAA
>DXLQ01000169.1:0-2011 GCA_019414685.1 Collinsella sp.
CGCGTGGCCGATATGTCGCTCGCGGGTACCCATAGTGCTTTTAGTGTACCGACAGGCAGGCTCAAAAAGCGGGCCACATGTCCCAAAATCCGCAGACGGCAAGGCGCCCGGCGAGCACATACTCGCCGGGCGCCTTGGTTAGGAGACTATAAGGTTGAGTGTCTCAGCTTCCTTAGGACAGGTCCTCACCATTCGTTTCAATGACGTGCTTGTACCAGTCAAAGCTCTTCTTCTTGGAACGCTTGAGGGTACCGTTGCCGGCATCGTCGCGGTCCACATAGATAAAGCCGTAGCGCTTGGACATCTCGCCCGTGCCGGCAGACACCAGGTCGATCGGGCCCCAGGTGGTGTAGCCCAGCAGGTCAACGCCGTCCTCGGTCACCGCGTCGCGCATCGCGGCAATATGCTGGCGCAGGTAGTCGATACGGTAGTCGTCGTTGATGGAACCGTCCTCTTCGACAACATCCTTGGCGCCCAGACCGTTCTCAACCACAAACAGCGGCTTCTGATAACGGTCGTACAGGTCGTTGAGGGTGATGCGGAAGCCCAGCGGATCGATGGCCCAACCCCACTGGCTCTCCTGCAGGTAGGGGTTCTTGGCGCCGGCGAAGGCGTTGCCCTGGGTACGCTCGACATCGGGGTTGTCGGCACCGGCAGAGCAGCGGGTGCTGTAGTAGCTAAAGCTGATGAAGTCGACGGTGTTGGCGGCTAGGATCTCGCGGTCCTCGTCGGTCATGCCCACATCGATGCCCAGACGCTCGAGCTTCTTGACGGCATAGGCCGGGTAGTAGCCACGGCTCTGAACGTCGACGAAGAAGTAATTGTCCTGATTGTCGAGCTGCGCCTGGCGCACATCGCCCGGACGGCAGCTGTAGGGGTAGTAGCTACCTGCGGCGAGCATGCAGCCAATCTTGACCTCAGGATCGATCTCGTGAGCGATCTTGGTTGCCCAAGCGCTGGCGACGAGCTCGTTGTGGGCGGCCAGGTACTCGACGGCCTCCTTGTTCTCGCCCTCCTCAAAGACCAGACCGGCACCCATAAACGGCAGGTGCAGGATCATATTGATCTCGTTAAAGGTAAGCCAGTACTTCACCAGACCCTTGTAGCGGGTGAAGATCGTGGTCGCGAGGTTCTTGTAGAAGTCGATGAGCTTGCGGTTGCGCCAGCCGCCGTACTCCTTGATGAGGTGAATCGGGCAGTCGAAGTGCGTGATGGTCACGAGCGGCCCGATGCCGTGCGCCTGGCACTCGCGGAATACGTCCTCGTAGAAGGCCAGGCCAGCCTCGTTGGGCTCGGCCTCGTCACCGTTGGGGAAGATGCGGGTCCAAGCCAGGCTCATACGGAAGGTCTTAAAGCCCATCTCGGCAAAGAGGGCGATGTCCTCCTTGTAGTGGTGATAGAAATCGATGCCGGTCTGCGCGGGATAGTAATAGCCGTCCTCGAAGTCGAGCATCTTGCGCTGGCCGGAGACCACCGCATAGCGCTCGGGGCCGTGCGGAGCCACGTCCACGTTGGCCAGGCCGCGGCCGTCCACGTCGTAGGCGCCCTCGCACTGGTTGGCAGCCGTCGCGCCGCCCCACAGGAAGTCATTACGGAAAGCCATGCATCAATCCTTTCGCACGCTGTTGTCATAGGCTCAGTATCCCTACAAACAACGCGTCGCTCAACGGCAACGACGCAGGTCGATACTTCTTTTCGCGTGCAGGCGCCCGGCAGCCGCCCCGCCTGACACTTTCTGATACCCGCCTGCCCAAACCACCACAAAGGGAACAGGCACCTTTGTGGTGGTTGGGCCCGGTTTGTCTCGATCTGTAACAGTTAGGCCGCCAAAACCGGGCCTGGTGTTACAGATTGAGATCTTTCGGGCAGCCCTCTGCAGTTTGTCTCGATCTGTAACAGGTAGAGACGATTTAGCCCGCTAGATGTTACAGATCGAGACAGAAGATTCTAGTCGCAGGTGATGTCGAGGTTCTTGCCGACGAGGCCCACGTAGCCGCCTTCGGCTGCCTTG
>DXLQ01000017.1:0-24548 GCA_019414685.1 Collinsella sp.
GGTGATGTCGAGGTTCTTGCCGACGAGGCCCACGTAGCCGCCTTCGGCTGCCTTGGGGCTGTCGACGTGGCAGAGGACCCACTTGTCGGCCTTCCAGTAGTAGTAGCTGTCACCGACCGCGGGCATGTCGGCCGCAGCCTCGGGGCGCGGGCCGTTGGTGCCCGCCGGCAGCGCCACCATCACCTGGAAGCCGCCTTCGTCGACCATGCACGGCGTGTAGTGGAGCGTGGTGTTGAAGACTTCGACGACCGTACCCGCCGGCACGCGAAACGCCTTGACGCACGCGGTGTCGAGCTTGCCGTCCTCGATCTCCCAGCGATGCGCCACGAGCAGGATAAAGTCGCGAGCGCCCAGGTTGAATTCGCTCGCGCGGTGATACTCCAGGCAGTTGAGTCGTGTATTGTGGCCGTTGCACCAGCCGAGCTGGAAGGGACGGCCACCAAACATGAGAAAGCCAAGCTTGTCGGCATCCTTGACGTCCTCGAGCTCCGGCGCACTTGCAACGTACTTGCTGCCCTCGGGAATGGGCGTGGCAGAGAGCGCCTCGAGCACGGGCGACGTAAGCTCGGACGGAACGTTATCCCAAACGTTGCCATAGGACTTGAACTCGGGATCGTTGACAGAGTAGATATGCATGTTCACTCCTGTTCGTAAATGTGACTATACGAACATTCTAGAACAAACATGAGCGATTTTGAACGCTCGTCCCGACCAATCAACAAAAAGGCGCCCCCGCATAAGCGAAGACGCCCAATGCGCGCGTTTTGGGCGATAAAGCCCTTATGCCTGCTGATAGTGCAGGTGCTTCTCGTCGATATCGGCCAGGTCGCGGTCGAGGTAACGGCGCGCGAGCCAGTTAGCCATGGGAAGGTTCTGGTCCAGGTAGTTGCCGCACTCCTCGGGAGCGGCACCGGGGACATCGCCCTCAAAGTCGGCGACAAACTCGAACAGCTCACGCACGAGCGGCAGGATCTCCTCGCTCGTCACCTCACCAAATACGACGAGGTAAAAGCCCGTGCGGCAGCCCATGGGGCCAAAGTAGACAATGCGGCTCGACCACTCGGCATGATTGCGAAGGAACGTCGCGCCCAGGTGCTCAATGGTGTGACACTCGGCGGTGTTCATGACCGGCTCCTTGTTGGGCGTGGTCAGGCGCAGGTCAAACGTGGTGACGGCAGCACCGGTCGCCGGATCGCGGTCGATGCGGCTCACATACACGCCGGGCTCAAGCAGCAGATGGTCAACGGAAAAGCTGGCGATGCGCTCCATGGCAGATCCTCTCGATAGTCAAATTGGGACGGGGCTCTTTTAGCTGGTTCGATTGGTCGCACCAATCATACCAGTCAAAAAGCCCCGTCCCAAAAAGACAACTTAGCCAAGGACACGGGCCATACGCGTCTTGAACTCGGACAGGAAGCGCGGGGCATCCACGGTCAGTGCCACAAGCGCGCTCTTGTCTGGATCGGATAGGCGGCGCTCGTCGCAAATGGTGCGGCCGCGATACTCGCCGAGCAGGTCGACGCGCAGGTTACAGCCGAGCGCACCCACGAGCGTGGGGTCGATCGCCACAGCGACGGCAAGCGGATCGTGCAGCGCGCAGCCACCCAGGTAGGGGGCGTTCATCTCGTACGAGCCAATGTAGTGCTCCACCATGCTCGCAAACGCGCAACCGGTCATGGTGCCCGAACCCGTCCAGCCGGCAATGTCGCGACGCGTGAGCACCACGCGATGCGTCACATCCAGACCCACCATAGTGAGCTTGCGGCCCGAACGTAGCACGGCATCGGCCGCCTCGGGATCGCTTGCCATGTTGGCCTCGGCGCCCGCACTCACGTTTCCGGGCACGGTCAGGGCGCCGCCCATCACGACCACGCGACCGATAGACATCATCGCCGCCGCATCGCGCTCCAAGGCAAGTGCCAGGTTGGAGAGCGGACCGGTCGCCACGTAGATCAGATCGGGGCCATAGGTGCGCGCGGCATCGATCAGATAATCGACCGCCGCGTTGCCATCAGCCGACGTCGCCCCCACCGGCTCGTACGGCGACGCGGGCACGCTCGCCCCGCCAATGCCGTTCTTGCCGTGGATGAGCGTGGTGGACGCCGGCGGTGTATAGGGCTCAGTCGCCTTAATGGGACGATCGGCGCCCAGGTACACCGGAATCTCGGGGCGACCCAGCAGATCGAGCACTGCCAGGCAATTGTGCGCCGATTGCTCGACGCGCACGTTGCCAAAACATGTGGTAATGCCCACGAGTTCCACCTCGGGGCTCGCGATGGCATAGGCAAGCGCCATCGCATCGTCCACACCCATATCCAGATCAAGGATCAGCTTCTTGATTGCCATTGCTCTACTCCGCTTCTCCGTCTTATACCAAATCGTCTAAATCAAACACGCGATCAACTTCGGCGCGCGTGGGAATCGACTGCTGTGCGCCCAGGCGCGACACCGTCACCGCCGAGGCGCGTGCGCCCGCCGCCATGCACTCAAAGAGCGGCAGGCCCTCCAGGCGAGCCGCGGCAAGCGCACCGATAAATGTATCGCCCGCGGCCGTCGTATCGACCAACGTGCTCGAGAGCGCCGGCATGCGCAGCGGCTCGCCGTCATCGCCGAGCGTAACCGACCCGGCGCCGCCCAACGTGATGACCGCAGCTCCGGCACCCTTGGCGAGCAGGGCATTGAGCGCCGCGACGCAGCTCGCATCATCCGCGGGCAGAATGCCCGTCAGAACCTGGCACTCAGTCTCGTTGGGACAAACCAGGTCGACCGCAGGCCAGGCCTCCGCAGGCAACTCGCAGGCAGGCGCCGGATTAAAGACCGTATAGAACCCGAGCTCGTGAGCGCAAACAAGCGCCTCGGCCGTCGCCGCAAGGTCACATTCGCCCTGGGCGATAAAGACGCTTCCGGCAGCCGGGGCAATATCGCTGGCGTCTCCGTCGAGCTCATCGGCTACCAGACGCCTCAGCGCGCGGGCAACATCCTCGCCCGCGAGCGCATGGTTGGCACCCGGCGACAGCACGATGCGGTTGTCACCCTCGCAGCGAATGATGGTCGCCGTTCCCGTCTCCACGTCATCGCGACGCGCTACAAAGACACAGTCCACGCCGGCGTCTTGGAGCCCCGCCACGAGCGACGTGCCAAATGCGTCGCAGCCGACCGCGCCGATCATATGCGTGTGCGCGCCCATGCGCGCAGCAGCTACGGCCTGGTTGGCGCCTTTGCCGCCGGCGTTGGTGATAAACCCGCTGCCGCCAACGGTCTCGCCCGCACGCGGCATGCGCTCGCACGCCACCGAAAGGTCCATGTTCATGCTGCCGAACACCGCAACGATGCCGCGATCCGCCATGGAAACCTCCTCGTCTTCAGGCTTTGCGCCCACCGTCGACCAACGATTGTGCACTCTCGCACCCCCTATAACTTTAGTCCACTTTGATGTGGACGCGCGCTTGAGCTTGCGCCAGCAGCAAGCATTCACAGGAGCAGGCAGCTACAATGAAGGCGTGCTGATTATTCTCGTCATTGGATGATGTTTTATGGAACAACTCTCGCAATCGGGCTCGCGCGGTCGTCGCCGCACGGGCAACGAGCCGGCGCCGCACGAACGCGTGAAGGGCGAACGCCGTGCCAACGAACCGCGACGCACCGCGAGCCCCCATCGCGCTTCTGCCAACAACGCGGGCCGCGCCAACACTCCCGCCGCAGAGCAGACGCCTGCTCGCCCCAAGTCCCGCTACATCCCTGCGCTCGACGGCCTGCGTACGCTCGCCGTCGTCGCGGTGGTGCTCTATCACCTCAACCTCACGTGGGCGCAGGGCGGCCTGCTTGGCGTCACAATCTTCTTTGTGCTTTCGGGCTATCTGATCACGCGCTTGCTGCTCAACGAAGTCGCTAAGACCGGCCGCATCGACCTCAGGAGCTTCTGGATCCGCCGCATCCGTCGCCTGGTCCCCGCCGTGGTGACCGTCGTGGTGGTGACCTGTGCTCTGTGCACCGTCTTCAACCACGTGATGCTCACCAAGATGCGCCCCGACATCCTGCCGTCGCTGTTGTTCTTCAACAACTGGTGGCAGATTGCCCAAAACGTCTCGTACTTCAATGCTCTGGGCGACCCCTCGCCGCTCACGCACTTTTGGTCGCTTGCCATCGAGGAACAGTTCTACCTAATTTGGCCGCCACTGCTGTTTGCCATGGTATCCATGCATGTGAGCAAACCCAACACGCGCCGCGTGGTTCTGGGCCTTGCCGCGGTATCTGCCCTCGCCATGATGGTGCTTTACAACCCTGCCGCCGACCCCAGCCGCGTGTACTACGGCACCGACACCCGCGTGTTCTCGCTGCTGCTGGGCGCCTGGATGGCCTTTATCCCCGATCGCGACCTGGCGCCGGTGCGTCTCGTTCATCGTTTGGGGCTCAATCGCCTGGCCGGCGCCGCCAAGCACGGCAAGAACGCCGAGGGCAAGCCTGGCGAGAAGGCCGACGAATCAGCCGAGACCGGCCCGGCACAGCCGAGCGCCCTCGTGCGCTTTTGGTCCTCGCCCGCATCCATCGATGTGTTGGGCGTCGTGGGTCTGGTTGGCCTTGCCGCCATGGTCGCGCTCACCAACGGCTACACCGCGTTCCAGTATCGCGGCGGCACGCTGCTATGCTCCATCCTCACGCTCATGGTCATCGCGGCCTGCGTGCAGCCCCAGGGAATGGTTGCCCGCGCACTGTCCGCCGAGCCGCTCGTGTGGGTTGGCAAGCGCTCGTACAGCATCTACCTGTGGCACTATCCGCTACTGTTGCTCATGAACCCGGTCGCCAACATCAACGATACGCCGTGGTGGCAGTACATTTTGCAGGTGTTGTTGGTGGTCGCCGTAGCCGAATGTTCATATCGCTTTATCGAGACGCCGTTTAGAAAGGGCGCCTTTGGGCGCACCGTATCCGAGTTCCGCGACGGCACCACCGCGCCCGCCAACTGGGTGCGCGCGCACGTCCCTGTCTGCGCAGCCTGCGCTGTCGTGTTGGTCGTTGCACTGGGCGGCCTGATCTTTGTGCCGGAGACCTCCGCACTGAGCGGTGAGGGCGCCGAAGTCCTCAACAAGGAAGCCAAAAACACCGCGCCCACAGACCAACAGGCGGCCGACGACACCGACAAGGACAACGACGGCTTCCCCGATGGCTCCTACGACCTGTTGATGATCGGTGACTCCGTGTCGCTGCGCGCCGTTGATTCCTTTGACGGCGTGTTCCCGCACAGCCATATCGATGCCGAAAAGGGCCGCCAGTTTGATGCGGGCCGCGCGACATTTGAGGGCTATCTCCAACAGAACCTTGCCGGCAAGATCGTGGTCTTTGCACTGGGCACCAACGGCTTGGTAACCGACGACCAGATCGACGCCATCATGGCCGATGCAGGAGATAAGCGTATTGTGGTGTTTGTGAACACGCGCAGCCCGCAGCCGTGGGTTGGCTCTACCAACCAGGCCATCGCCAACGCTGCTACGCGCTACAAGAACGTGCGCGTTATCGACTGGTACGGATACAGTGCCAATCGCAACGACCTGTTCGATGGCGATGGCACGCACCTGTCGACCACTGGCGTGACTGAGTACCTCAACTTGATCCACGATGCAGTCAAGAAGGACCTGCCCGTGCATCCCGAGGATCACGTCAACGATCCGCAGCCGGCGGCCGTCAAGTCTGCCACCGACGCGCTCGTCAATGCGCTCGCTCTCAAGCCGCACAAGCTGGGCACCGACAAGTAACCTGCAGCGCAAACTTCCCACATCCGGAGGGGGTGCCTGCCACGGCAGGCACCCCCTCCGGCAGTTAGGGACGTTCCTTATGTGCCGGCACCTAGGGACACTCCTGGCACAGCCGAGGAACGCCCTCCTTGCGACCGAATTCTGGGCGCCTCGCCACCCCGAGCGTTGTTTCCAAGCCCCACATCCGCAGCAAACAACCCAAAATCACTCTTTTCGAGCCGACTCCAGGTAGCGCGCAGAGATGTGGTGTAAGAGGCGGGGCATGCCCCGCCTCCGCCCTTTCTTGAAAGGGAGGGGACACCGCCTAGAATTCGTCGTTGGAGTAATGAAGGTGACGAATGGAAGGAAAGGCGATGCCCCAAGAAGAGAGTGTACTGCGCCTCGGCCGCGACGAGGCCCTCGAGGCGGCGAGGCTTTGGCAGGAGTGCGGCGACGCGCGCGAGTTCGCGTGCAGGGTGCTGGGCAGCGTGATGAACGCGCTGATGGACTCCGAGGCCCAGCAGATGTGCGGCGCGAGCCGCAACGAGCGCAGCGACGGCAGGGAGAACAGCCGCAACGGCTACCGCCCCAGGTCGCTCAAGACCGCCGTGGGCGACGTGGAGCTCGAGATACCCAAGCTCAGGCACGGCACCTACTACCCCGAGGGCATGCTCGCGCGATGGTCGCGCGTCGACACCTCGGTGGCCGCCATCGTGCAGGAGATGTACGTATGCGGCGTGTCCACCCGCAAGGTCGAGCGCGTGGCGTCCAAGCTGGGCATATCCTCGCTGTCGAGCTCGGAGGTCTCGAGCCCCTGCTCCGACCTCGACGCCGAGGTGGCGGAGTTCCGCCGCCGCGACCTGTCGGGCACGCCGTGCTGCTACCTGTGGCTCGACGCCACCTACATGAGCTGCAGGGTCGGCTCGTCGGTCGTCTCGCAGGGCGTCGTGACCGCGATCGGGCTGGGCGCCGACGGGCGCAAGCACTTCCTGGGCTGCGACGTGGTCGACACCGAGAGCGAGGACTCCTGGGCGGCATTCCTCGGCGGGCTGCGCGAGCGCGGGCTGGCCGGCGTTCGCCTCGTGGTCTCCGACAGCCACGCCGGGCTCGTGGCCGCCGTCTCGCGCCTGTTCCAGGGCTGCGCCTGGCAGCGCTGCGTGACGCACCTGCAGCGCAACCTCCAGAGCGCCTGCTCGGGCAGGCCCGAGGACTCCAAGGCGGCCGTCAGGGACCTCGTGCACGCCGCGGTCTACCAGGACGACCCCGACCTCGCGCGCTGCGTGTGGGCCGAGGCGGCGCCCTGGGTGGCGTCGGTGTCCGCCAGGGCCGGCGAGGTCTTCGAGCAGGCCGAGGACTCCGCGCTGGCGTTCACGGCCTTCCCCAGGGCGCACTGGGCCAAGCTCCGCACCAACAACGTCCAGGAGCGCGCCAACCGCGAGATCAAGCGCCGCTACAGGGTCGTGCAGTCCTTCCCCTCGAGGGAGTCGATGCTGCGCCTGACGTGCGCGAGCCTCATGGAGACCGAGGGACAGTGGTCCCAGCAGCGCGTGTTCTCCGAGGCCTCGGCCGCCGAGGGCTTCGCCGAGCCCGCGGACAGGCCGGCCCCGACAGAGGGGAGGCGCCGCGCGCTCGGGCGGCGCGCCAGGGAGATAGTGGACGAGATAGTCGAGAGGCGCGGTCTCAAGAAGGAGTAATATCGGGACTTGCAGCGACGGACCTCAGGACGCTCTTACACCACGTCTGCGCGCGCCACCCGACTCCAAGAGGTCGTGGACAAAAAGTGGCAAATATGAGTACTGTTACCGTTTTAGTAGCAGGCAAAACCACCCAAAATGGCGCTCATGCGGTAGCGCGCGAGCCTTCCAGTTGACCAGAATGGCCGGCTTAGGACTTGGAGACCCGCTTTTAATAAACAGATTCTTAACTATGTTCATTATTTTCTTGGTCGTAAACGCTATCGGCCAGACAACAGTACTCATATTTGGCATTTTTTGTCCACTCACATATTACTAACCCCCTATAACAGGCAAAATACAGGCCGCAACCCATGGCAGCGGCCTGTTTGGAGTCCAAAAGAGGCGCTAAGCGCTGTAGCCCATCGCTTGCAGCACAAACATGACGACCGTCAGCACCGTAATCACACCGATAGTCGCCCAAGTGAGCACGTTCCACACGCGGCCGTTGCGGTTGGCACCCATAATGTGACGGTCGGCGGCAATAACCACCTGGAACACCAAGACCACGGGCAACAGCACGCCATTGATGACCTGCGAGGTCATCATAATCTGGAACAGATCGACACCGGGCATAAGCACCAGCACGGCAGAGATACCGATGATGGCCGTAATGATGCCGCGATAGACCGGGGCCTCGTCCCAGCTGCGGTCGGCACCGCGCTCCCAGCCAAATGCCTCGCAGATAGCGCTCGACGTAACGCCCGGCAGCACGCAGGCAGCCAAGAAGCTCGCCGCGACCAGGCCCGAGGCAAACAGTACCGTAGACCACTGGCCCGCGATGGGCTCCAGCGCGCGGGCAGCATCGGCAGCATCGCTAATCTGAATACCCGCCGGGAACAACACCGTGCCGGTCGTGATGATAATAAAGCCGGCAATGACATCGGCGGCAAGCGAGCCGCTCACGGTATCGATGCGCTGCAGCACGATATCGTCCTCGCCCGCGTTCTTATCGACCACGTTGTTCTGCGCCAAGAAAATCATCCACGGCGCGATGGTGGTACCGATCGTTGCGACCACGAGCGACACGTAGTTGGGATCATTTTGAATGTTAGGCACGACCAGGTCGACCGCGACCTCGCCCCAGTTGGGGCCGGCCATAAACGCGGCGACGACGTAGGTCACGAACACGCAGCTTACCAGCAGCAAAATCTTCTCGATGCGCTGGAAACTGCCCGACATGGTAAGCATCCACACCAGCAGCGCCACGAGCGGCACCGAGATGCTCGCCGGCACGCCAAACAGAGCAAGGCCACTCGCGATACCCGCGAACTCCGAGATGGTCACCGCCGTGTTGGCGATCAACAGCGCCGCCATAGCAAGTACACTCTTGCGCACGCCAAAGCGCTCGCGAATGAGCGACGCCAGGCCCTTACCCGTGACGCATCCGCAGCGCGCCGCGGTCTCCTGCGTCACGATAAGCAGCACGGTCATGACGGGAAGCATCCAGAGCATCTTGTAGCCATAGCTGGCGCCCGCGCTGGAATACGTTGCAATGCCGCCGGCGTCATTGCCCGAAAGCGCCGCCAGCAGACCGGGACCCATAGCGCCAAAGATGGCCGCGATGGTCAACTTTTGCTTGGTGCCCGACTTTTGCTTGGTATTTTGCACGCGACCACCTAACCAATGACCGACATGGTGAGCAGCACCGCAGCGGCGCAGTACGCCACGCACGAGATCATGACGGCAATAACGTTCATGGCGGTGCCCGACGTGTTGAGGTCATGCTCGTCACGCCAGAACAGCACCATCAGGTAAATCACGGCGCTCATGTTGCCAACCAGGCAAATGATGGCAGCGATATTAAAGCACCCGGTAAAGAGTTGCTCCTCAAACATGGGCGCATCGGGGAACGCAGCGGTGCGCACCAGCTGGGCGCACAGATAGGTCACGAGTGACAGAATCAGGCCCATGCCCGTGCTCTGGAAGAAGAACCCCAGATACGGCTTGGGCTCGTCGTCGTGACCGTCATACTCCAGGAAGTAGTTCTTGACGAACGACACCATGCGCGAGGCGGCCAGCAACACGAGCGGCATGGCACACATGGGAAACACCACCAGATGTGCGGAGCCCAGCGCCGTCCCCAGCACCGTTGCCATGATGCACGAGGCGATGCCCCATACAACAACCCAGTACTGGCGATGCACGAACCAGCTGAGCACGTTCGTCGAGTCGTCGGACGCGCTGTCGCCCGAGCCGACACCGGCGATCTGCAGGTCCTCCTGATGCTCCTCGGCGATAACGTCCATGGCGTCGTCGAAGGTTACGATACCCAGGATGTGGCGGTTCTCGTCGCAGACGGGGATAGCGACCAGGTCATACTTGGTCATCTCGTCCGTTACGTCTTCCTGGTCCTCGTCGGGCGACACATAGACCAGGTCGCGATAGGCCAGCTGACCCAGCGTGGCGTCGCGATCGGCTACGATCAGCGTGCGCAGCGAAAGCACACCGGTCAGCATGCCGCTCGGATCCTCGGTATAGACGTAGTAGACGCTCTCGAAGTCCTCGTCGAGCTCGCGAATCGCCTCGATGGCGTCACCGACCGTTGCCGTGGCGGGCAGGGAGACAAACTCCGAGGTCATGATGCGGCCGGCGGTGTTGTCCTCATACCCCAGCAGGTTACGAATCGCCTTCTCCTCCTTGACGCCCATCAGGCGCAGGAGCTTCTCGGCCTTCTCGTAATCAAGCTCGTCGATCAGGTCGGCAGCGTCGTCCGGGTCCATCATGGCCAGCATCGACGATGCGTCGGTGTCGGACAGGCCCTCGAGCATCTCGGTCATAAGCTCGTCGTCATCGAACTCCGAGATGGCCTCGGCGGCCTGGGCAGTATCGAGCTGCGCAAACACCTGCGCACGTAGGCGCGGGTCGAGCTGCTCGATAATATCGGCGATGTCGGCAGGGTGCAGCTCGCCGAGCGTCTTGTGCGACACCGAGAGTTGGATGTTTTTAGTCGAGCGGTCGAGCAGGTCCATGTAGGACCAAGCGATGATATCCTCGCTGAGCGGCTTGCCCAGGTGCTTCATAAAGCCTTCGACGATATGCTCGAGCGCGGGGCTGATGGCGCGTAGCAGACCGCGGGCACCGACCTCGGCACCCAACAGGCGCAGCTGGTTTTCGCCCGACATGGAAAACTTGATGTCGTTGACGCGCACGACCTTCATGCCCTGCGTGTCGACGATCTGCTTGTTGAGCACGTCGCGCGCCAGCAGGAGCTCGGTCGGCTGCAGGTACGAGAAGCGAATGTTGGTGGCAGACGTATTGAGATACACGCCTGTCTCATCGATACGGTCGACCCATTTGCGCCAGCTGATCATAAACGGCGTCTTGCCGGGGCCGCGGAACGCGAGCGACGTCACGTGCGGAAAAACTTCGCCGGTAGCAATGCCAAAATCGTTGACCACGCCGAGCTTTTCGCCGTCGACGTCCAAGACCGGCAATTTGAGCATCTCACTCAGATAATTCAATGGTGCTCCCCATCATTATTCCTCCGGACGCGGCCGCGCGTGCGGCGTCCGGGGGCTTCTGGATATGTATACGCATGCGCGGGCGGCACGCCGCTCGACGCTTACACCCCGTGCATGCGCAAAAAGCACCTGCATGGGGTCATCGACTGTATGGTCGAGGTTTGGATTTCACCTGTAACCTTTCTCTTGACCCTCATTAACCGCAGTAACTATAGCATCAGCACCGCCCTGCGGCATCGAATTTATGCGCTGCACATTGCAGGCATACCAAACGCTGACGTATCCGTGACATAGCCATTGGGGACGTTCTTAAACGACTACCCAATGACTACTCTGTGGTGTCATCGTCCTCGGCAAGTTGGGGGAACACGGCGTCCTTGGGCATGGTGACCTTCGTCAGCGAGGTGAGCTTTTTGCTCAGCGACGTGTCCGTCTTGACCAGGTCGCTGAGCGTCACGATCTTGTAGCCATCGGCGACAAGACCGTCGATAATCTGCGGCAGCGCCTCGAGCGTCTGCTCGGCGCATTCGTCTCTATCGGTGAGCAGCACGATATTGCCCGGCGTCACCGAATCGAGCACCGTTGAGACCTGCTCGTCGGCACCGTTGAGCAGCCAGTCGCCCGAGTCAATATTCCACGAGACCACGGCGGAGACCAGGTCCATCGCATCAATCCAGTTTTGCTCGTCAAAGGCAGCATAGGGAGCACGCAGCAGCATCGTCTTCACGCCGGTCGCCGACTTAATCGCATCGGTGCCTTTCGTGATCTGCTCGCGTACCGCCTCACGGTCCTGGCCCTTGAGCGAATCGTCGCTGTAGCTGTTGGATCCGATTTCGCACCCGGCATCGACAATCGCCTTGGCCGTGGCGGACGAGGCCTCGACCGCATCGCCCGACAGGAAGAACGTCGCGGTGACGCCCTTTTCCTTGAGTACCTGCAAGATCTGCTTGGTAGCGCCGCTCGGACCCTCGTCAAACGTCAGCGCCACGTACTTTTCGTTGCCCTTGGGCGCCACGCTGGCGCACGCAACGACGCAATCGGTGGCGGGCACAACCTCGCCGCGGTCCTGCGTCTTGCCCGACTGCTCACCAACCCACACCTCGGAGCGGCCCTGAACGCCCCACGTCTGCACATACTCGATAGCACCCGTGCCCTCGACCTTGAGCTTGGGCTCGATAACCGTAGCCTGAACCTCGTGCTTCTCGTAGGTGTTACGGCCATCCTTGACCGTCACCTTCTCGCCACCCTCAAGTTCGCGGCTATCCCATTTGCCCTGTTTTATGCGCTTGCCGTCCACCTTAACCGACAGCTTTTCGCCGCCATGGCGCTTGAGCACGCTGTCATCGACGGCCAGCAGGTCGCCTGCGTCGTAGGTATCAGTCAACTCCTGGTCGTCGATGAGATTCTGCAGCGTAGAGCCCACACGCACCGCGGTCTTCTGGCCGTTGAGCTCCACGTCCACACTGCGGTTGACGTAGCCCACGACGGCAGCGATAAACAACACGAGTGCGCAACCCACGGCGATGAGCGCATAGGGCAGGCGAGACGAACGACGGGGTGTGCGGCTGTTGCCGATGCGCGCGCTGCGATCGCTAAACCCACGGCTATGGTTGAGGTACATCGCGCCGGGCCTACGGTGACGCTTGCGCTGACCGCTGGGCAGCTGCCCCAGATCGCGGCGCGCCGTCGGACGCGTACCCGAACGCCCGTTTAAGTTGGATCCGTTTTGGCGCATGTGCCCTCCCCCATAAACACAGCAAGCCGGAGCAACAGGTCTCCGGCTTGCCTCCCATCATTTGGTACGTCGCTATTTTGTAGCTTTTGACGAGCCTCCGCTCGCCTTTTGGTATTCGTCCTTAAAGGCCTTGAACATGCCGCGCGTCTTGCCGAGCTGCTTGCCCAGTGCGCGACTGCCCTTGTCCACGGCAACCGATCCCTTGTCGTCGAGCACCTTGGCGCCCTTCTTGACCTTGTCGCCCACCACGACGCTGGCCTCGGCGGCCTTGGCAGCCGCACCGCCCGAATACCCGAGCGACTTGACCTCGTCCGAGACGACCATCGCGCCGTTCTCGTAGCCGCGCAGCATCGTCGGCGGCACCTGCGTGTCACCAACCAAAACACTCGAAGCAGCACCAGCGGTCACATAGAATGCCTGCACGATGCCCGAGCGTGGCTTGAACTCAACATCCGAGCAATAGCCCACGACGTCGCCCGATTCCGTGCGCACGTCCATACCGACCCAGATGATGCAATCGTCCAGGTTGATGTCGAGGCGCTTGGCCGCAGCGGCATCGTAGGTGCCCTTGACGTCGTCAACCGCGATGGCGCCCTCGTAGACGCCAATGGCATCGAGCGCCACAAATCGGTCGGGGCGCTCGATCATGCCCGCGATATCGGACTGGCGCACCATAAAGCCCACCACGCGCGTACCGCCCGGGGTAAAGACCGGAAAGTGAATCTTGCCGAGCTTTTTAGGGCTGCGCGGCGTGCCGTCTTTTTTGGTGCGCTTATCCTCGGTAGGCTTGCGATAGATCTTGGCGCCGACAAAATCCCCGGCGCGCATTATGCCTCGGTCGAAGGCTCCGCGGCCTCGGCGTCGGCCTCGACGGCGTTCTCGACCACGACATCGGCGGCGGGCGTCACGTTACCGCCCGATATGGCGTCGTTGAGCTGCTCGCGCAGCTGGTCCATGCGCTCGCGGGCAAGGTCAACCTTGGCACGCAGGTCATCGGTCTTGGCGTCGACCATCGGGCCAAAATCGTTGACCGCAGCGCGGGCCTCCTCGGCACCGTGCTCGTAGGTGTCGCGCATGTTATCCCAGGCGTCGTTGGCGATATCGGCAGCCATGGCGCGGGTCTCGGCGCCCGAGCGCGGAGCCAGGGCAACGCCGATGATGGCGCCGGCGGCGGCACCGAAGAGCGCACCCGAGATAAAGTTGAAAGTCTTACCCATGTTCATTCCTCTCCTGCGGGCACCTCGGCGCCCACCGTTTGAATGCTGTCCATTATACCCGCAGCACAGCGCTTGCCGTCTTGCTCATCTGCGTACGGTAAAGGCGCAGGTACATGATGGTGATAAGCGGGTGAGCCTACTCCTGCGGCATGGCAGGCATGGCCACTGTAGCGCCCGGGTCCTCGCCGGCGCCGTCAACGAGCGGCAGCGCTCCCTCGCGCGCGGGGGCCACCGGAGCCGTCGCCGCACCACCGTAGACGGCAGCGGGGGCCTCATGGCTCTCAGCGGTCGCGCCCTCGGTATCGATTACCTCCTGCGGCTCGTCGTCAAAGCTCGGGACGCCCTGGGGCTCCGCGGGCTCGACCTCGACGGCCTCCTCGGCAGGGGCATCGTTGACAGACTCGGCGGCAACCTCGGCAGGCGCCTCGCCCTCGGTCGTGTCCCCGGCCTCGCCTTCGGCGTTCGCGGCGGCGACGGCCTCGTGCGGGTCCTTGCCCTCGGCCTCGGCACGCATGCCCAGTACCAGGTTACGCAGGCCCGCGACCGTACCGTCCACATCGGGAGCGGGCTGGTCGGCATGCAGATAGGCCCAATCCATCATAAAGGTCGCCGAAGACAGCGCGCCGATGGCCAGCGCGTCGTCGGGACACGAAAGCTCGACCTCAAAGACACGCTCATCGTGCTCACTCACGCGAGTGCGGCCGCACGAAATGCTGCCAGCGAGACCGGTCTCGTTCATGAGCTCGACCGTCACGTGCTCCAGCAGATGGCAAAGCTCGGTCTGGCCCATGCAGTCCTGGAATTCGCGACCGGAATCGCCCAGGCACAGGTGCTTGGCAATCGCGGGCACCAGGTAATACACGCGCGCCGTGGCCTCGATGTCCTCCGAGGTCATGAGCGGCATGCCGGGGTTCACCAGCACGTGCGCGCAGATCTTGTCCTCGTTGACGGTGACCTTAAGGATGTTGAACAGGCCTGCCATAACTCTCCCCTACTCTTCCTTACCCTACTCGTCGCCGTCGTGCGGGTCCGCAGAGCCCGCACCAGACGCCGTCGGCTCGTCTGCCGAGGGCTCGGAATCCTTCTTATCGGTTTCGGCCGGAGCGATCACGCGAATGAGCGAGATGCGCTGGCCACGCATCGACTGCACCTTAAACTTGTACCCCGCAACCTCAAACACCTCTCCGATGTCGGGCACCGAGTCGCAAAGCTCCAAAATCCAGCCGGCGATGGTCTCATAATCATCGCTTTCCTCGAGCGGCCAACCAAGCTCAATCGCGTCATCGCACGAAAAACGCCCATCGACGAGCCACTCGCGGCGCGAAAGGCGCGTGAGGTACTTGTTGTCGGGGTCGAACTCGTCCTCGATCTCACCCACGATCTCCTCGACGATGTCCTCGATGGTGATGATGCCGGCCGTGCCACCGTACTCGTCCACGACCACTACGATCTGGTCGTGCGAGGTCTGCATCTCGGACAGCAGCGGCAGGATGTCCTTGGTGTCGGGCACAAAGGTGGCGTCGCGCAAAAAGTCGGCGATGGGCTGGTCGCCCTTGCCGTCGAGCGAAGGCTGGATCAGGTCCTTGATGTGCGCGATGCCGGCGACGTTGTCGGGATCCTCGTGATAGACGGGGATGCGGCTAAAGCCGGTCTGGCGCATGGCGGACAGCACGTCGGCGACCGTTTCGTCGTCCTCGCACATGGTGGTGTCCACGCGCGGCACCATGACCTCGCGGGCAACGGTGTCTCCCAGGTCGAAGATCTCGTGGATCATGCGCTTTTCCTCGTCGAGCAGATCGTCCTGCTCCGAGACCATGTATTTGATCTCTTCCTCCGAGACGTTTTGGCGGTCGTCGGCGCTCTTGATGCGCAGGATGCGGGCCAGGCCGTCGGAGCAGGCACCGGTCAGCCACACGAGCGGGCGGGCGATCTTTTGGAACACGGAGAGCGGTCCCACGACCTGCTTGGATACGCCTTCGGCATTAGCCAGGCCGATGCGCTTGGGCACAAGCTCGCCAACCACGATGGACACGAAGGCGACGGCGACGGTGATGATGACCGGCGCCAGGCCGCGCGCGATGGCAGAGAGCGGCGCGATGCCAAAGCTCATGAGCCACGTGGCAAGCGGGTCGGACAGGCTCGTCGAGGCGACGGCGGACGAGGCGAAGCCCACGAGCGTGATGGCGACCTGGATGGTGGCGAGCAGCTGGTCGGAGTCGGCGGCCAGCTTAATGGCGCGCTCGGCGCGCTTGTCGCCTTCCTCGGCATCGTGCTCCAACACGGCGCGCTTAGCCGTGGTGAGCGCCATCTCGGACATGGAGAAGTAGCCGTTGATGAGGGTCAAAACGAGGGTGGTGATAAGGGAGATGGTTATGTCCATCGGGAGTTTCTCGAACCTCCAAGATTCGGGACGTTAGGGTAAAACGTTGATGGCGGATAGGGCAATTGCGCTGGCGACCGAGCGGGGGCACGGGCGCTGGCGTGGTCGCTAGATTACGAAGAGGATCACCGCCATGAACTGGAAGATGCTGCCGGCGAGCACCCACAGGTGAAACACGCTGTGCAGATAGCGCACGTTTTTGGCGATATAGAACGGCACGCCCGCGGTGTAGCACACGCCGCCGACGGCGAGCAGGGCAAGCGCCACGGGGTTGAGCAGTGCCACAAGTTCGGGCAGCTTAAAGACAACGAGCCAGCCCATCAGCAGGTAGACCAGGCCACTTACCCAGTGCGGTTGACGCTCGCGCATAAAGCACTCGAGGGCGATGCCGATAATGGCGATGGCCCATACGGCAAAGAACAGCATAGGACCGCCGTCGTTTGCGAGCGTGATGAGACAAAACGGCGTATAGCTGCCGGCTATGAGCAGGTAGATGCAGCTGTGGTCGATAATGCGAAACACGCGCTTGGCGCGAGCGGGCTGAATCGCATGGTAGAGCGTGGAGGCAAGGTATTCGAGGATAATGCTGACACCATAGACAATCGCCGCGGCCATGTGGGCCGGGCCTCCGCCGCGCAGGGCAGCAAATACGATCAGGAGTACCAGGCCCGCGATACCCAGCAGGCAGCCGACACCATGGGTGACGGAGTTCATGATCTCCTCGCCCACCGTGTAGTGTGGAACGGCCGCGGTCTTGGGTCGCGGCTTAGAACTGTCGCTCGAATCGGACATGCCGGTTACATCCTCCAACGTAAAGAGTTCTCAACACTATATCAAAGCGTCTAGGTACGTGCGAAATTTGCACCATACGTGACCCTTTGTTTACCCATTCTTTGCCTGTTGACGCATCAACGGCGAACGTCCATAATGCGCTTGCATTAAATGTTGACGTATTAACATCTTATAGGAGAATACCGCATGGCTCAAAACGCACGTTCCCATCGAAAGCTCAAGATGGCCGGCATCGTTGCACTGGTGGTTGTCGTTGTGCTGCTCGGATTTGCCGGCAACTTTCTGTTTGACTTCGCGCTGAATCCCCAAGCGCCGTACACCATGAAGATGATGCAGAATAGCAAGAACGACAAAGAAGGCGAGCAGCCGGATGCCGAGGACACCGAGGCGCGGGCATGGTTTAAAGAAAACCGCAAGAGCAGCAGCCTCACCGCAGATGACGGAACCGAGCTCGCCGCTTGGTTTTTTGCCGCCTCGGAGAACACCCACGATTACGCCGTCTGCCTGCATGGATATACCAACGAGCCCATCGGCATGGCCCGATACGTCAAGCGATTCCACGACCGCGGCATGAACGTGCTCGCGCCTGCCGCCCGCGCCCACGAGCGCTCCGGCGGCGACTATATCGGCATGGGCTGGCCCGAGCGGCTCGATATCGTTGCATGGATTGGGCGGATCGTTGCGGCCGACCCCGAGGCGCGCATCCTGGTCTTTGGCGAGTCGATGGGTGCAGCAACTGCCATGAACGTCGCGGGGGAATCTCTACCCGCAAACGTAAAATGCATTATCGAGGACTGTGGTTATACGAGTGTTTGGGACGAGTTTTCCCTGCAACTCAAGGACGTGTTCGGCCTGCCCAGCTTTCCCTTGCTCGATGTAGCAAACTTGGTGTGCAACGTGCGCGCGGGCTACGACTTTCATAAGGCGAGCAGTGTGGAGCAACTCAAACACGCGACGGTTCCCATGCTGTTTATCCACGGCGACCAGGACACCTTTGTGCCGTACAGCATGCTCGACCAAAACTACGACGCGTGCGCCAGCAAGGTCAAGCAAAAGCTCACCATCCATGGCGCCACCCACGCCAAGAGTGCGCAAGTTAACCCCGAGCTCTACTGGAACACGGTCGACGACTTCCTCGACGAGTATTTTTAGGCAAATAGTACGGTTTACTGGTCTATCTGACCCCTAGCACTTCCGAAAATCCGCCCGCGAGCGCTGTGCTCGCGGGCGGATTTTGCTTGAATTAAGCCACGAATGAGCTTGATATGTCCAATAACTAGGTGCTATTTGACCTCGATGAGCTCGTACTTGCTCGTGCCCAGGCCGATCTTCTCGGCATGCGCGATGCACGCGCGCCAGTCGGTGTCGGGATGCGTGATGCAGAAGGGATCCTTGGCCTGCTCGCCCTCCAGATGCTCGTGATTATGCTCCATCTTGGCCGCGCTGTCGGTAAGCTCGGTGTTAGGCAGCGGCTCGGATGCCAGGACGGCATCGGCACAGGCCTGATCGATGGCGACCGGGTCGAAGCTCGCGAACATGCCGATATCGTTGACGATAGGCGTGTCGTTTTCGGGATGGCAGTCGCAGTTGGGGCTGATATCCATGGCAAGCGAGATGTGGAAGCTCGGGCGGCCGTCGACGACGGCTTTGGTGTACTCGGCGATCTTGTAGTTGAGTACGTCGGCCGCGGCATCATAGTCGGGCTTGATGCAGTCCTGGTTGCATGCCGCAATGCAGCGTCCGCAGCCCACGCAGCGATCGTGGTCGATGGCAGCCACGTGAACCGTGCGAGTGCTGCCGTTGGCAAGCTCGCGCTCACGCGTACCGTCAAACGTGATGGCGCTGTGCGCGCATATCTTCTCGCAGGCACGGCAGCCAACGCAGTTGGTGGTATCGACGCTCGGCTTGCCAGCGGCGTGCTGCTCCATCTTGCCGGCACGGCTACCGCCGCCCATACCCAGGTTCTTCATGGCACCGCCAAAGCCGGCCTGCTCATGGCCCTTAAAGTGGGTGAGGCTGATCACGATATCGGCGTCCATGAGAGCCTGACCGATCTTGGCCTCGCGCACGTACTCGCCGCCCTCGACCGGGACGAGTGCCTCGTCGGTGCCCTTGAGGCCGTCGGCGATGATGATCTGGCAGCCCGTGGCATACGGGGTAAAACCGTTCTGGTAGGCGGTATCGATGTGCTCGAGCGCGTTTTTGCGGCTACCCACATAGAGCGTATTGCAGTCGGTGAGGAAGGGCTTGCCTCCCAGCTCCTTCACGACATCCGCGACGGCGCGAGCGTAGTTGGGGCGCAAAAAGCTCAGATTGCCCAGCTCGCCAAAGTGAATCTTGATGGCGACGAACTTGTTCTCAAAGTCGATCTGCTCGATACCGGCGTGACGGATGAGGCGCTTGAGCTTGTCGAGCTGGCTCTCGCGAGCATGCGTGCGCAGGTTGGTAAAGTACACCTTTGCCGGTGCTGCGGGTGCGGTTGCGGTCATAGATCTATCCCCTCGGTCTATATGGCGTTACAGACATAGAGGATGGTACCCGTTGAAGTGGGGTTGAAGTCAAGCACAGGCACTCATTGGGGACAGACTTAAATGAGTGCCTCGCCACCTGGCAGAAAAGGAACGTCCCCGAAGGCCGGCATATTGGGACAGTCCTTGCCAGCCCGACCGGCGAACCGATAATCCGGCAAAGACTGTCCCCAATGGCTAGTCGTTTAAGAATGTCCCCGATGACTACTCTTGGACTTTGAGGGCCTCGGCCAGGCTCACGCGCTTGATAGAGCGCGTGTGTAGCAGCGCCACGACCAGGTACGTTGCAAAGCCAATGCCCACGCACGCCGCCATGGACCAAGCGGGCACGTAGATCTCGATATTGCCGTTGTAGGCGAGCAGCATCGAGCGGAAGATGGCCGTGAGCGAGCCGATGATCACCGGCAGGCTCAGCACGAGCGACGCCGCCACGCACAGCGTGATCGAGCGGATGTACAGATGCGAGATCTCGCTATCGCGATAGCCAAAGACTTTCATGTAGCTGATCGAACGGGCGCTGTGGTCGATCACGGCCTTGGTCAGCAGGTACATAAACAGCAGGAAGATAAACACCGCGAGCCCGACCATCATGCCGATCATTTTGCTCATCATGCCGATGAACTGGTCACCCACGGCGCGCATGTCGTCGGGCGTGGTGTCGCCGGCAAAGTAGCGCGCGTCGAGGTCGAGCTTCTCGTCGCTCACATAGCCGTTAAAGTAGGCGGCGTCGTTGTCGAACAGCTCGTTAAAGTCGTCGATACTCATATAGATGTTCATGTCCGACTTGGAGCCCCAGGCACAGTCCTTGCCCGCGTACTCAAAGGAATAATGCTCACCCTCGTACTTGTCGCTGAGCGTGACCTTCTGGCCCTCGCTCCAGCCAAACTTATCGAGCAGACCGCCGCCAAAGACGACGCGGCCATCGCCGATGTTGAGGCCCTTCCAGTAGCGCGAATCGGACGAGATGCCGTAGACAGAAATCGTCTCCTCGCCATTGCCGTCGCCACGGTCGTACTGCAGCTGGTGAACGGCATATTTCTCGGCCTGCGCGATTGCGCCCGCGCCGTTGTCGGTCGTATTGACCGGGTGGATATCGTCGTTGTCAGTGTCGATCTTAGAGGCCTTGTCGATCAGATCGATGGCCTCATCGCGGTTGCAGCCGAGGGCATCGGCAAGATCGTCAAGGCGCGCGTAGAGCGCATCCTTCTTGTCCTGGACCTTGGCAAGCGCATCCTGCGCTGCGGTCAGGCTCTCGGCAGACGGAGATGCGGTCGCGGCATCGGCTGCCGTCTGCGCCGCATCGGCCGCGCCGTCAAGCTCGTCATCGGCATCCTGGGCGGCAGAAAGCAGCGCGCCGTCAACCGACTGCAAGCGCTCGAGTACCGACCACTGCTCGCGCTCCTCGGTAGTGCCCTCGAGCTCCAGCGGCGCCTTGAGTGTGTACTGATGCTCGGCGACCAGGCTCGTCTCGAGGTTGTCGGCGTAGTGCGTCATCGTGGGCAAAATCGCCAGGCCAAAGAGCAGCAGCAGCGAGGCGAATGCAATGCCCACGAAGAGCGTGGCGAAGTTGCCCAGGTTGCGCAGGAAGACGCGCAGGCGGAAGCGCGAGACAAAGCCCATGCACTCCGGCAGCTGCAGGCCGCGCTTGGTGCCCGATTTGCCGCTCGCCTCGTGACGAAGGAACTGCAACGGCGTCTTGCCCATCTTGCGAAGCAGGCCCACCAGCGTGATGAGGATGAGCGCAGCGGCGGGGACCACGGCACACTTCACGAAGATCTCCCAGCTCCAGTACACCTGGAAGGGCGGCAGGCTGTACGAGCCGTAGTAGAGACCGCGCATGGGCTCGGTAAAGAACGCAACGCCGAGCGCGGTTCCCAAAAGTGCCGCGAGCACGCCCACGATGGCGGGAAGTGCCAGGTAATGCAGCACGATCTCGCGACGGCGATAGCCGCTGGCGAGCAGCGTGCCGATAATGGCGCTCTCCTCCTCGATGGTGGCGTCGGTAAGGACCACAAAGACAAACGCCATGATCACGATGATAATGTCGAGCAGCGTCATCCACATCATGGAGTCGCCGTCGACGTCGTCGCGCGCATAGCCAATGCCCTGATTGGAATCGGCATCGATCAGATCGTCCACGCGCGCATCGGCATCGGCCAGCGCCTCGACCATATCCTGCTCCGTATCGATGCGATCCGCGGTGGGGAGGTCGCGATCGGTAAAGGTAAAGGAGTAGGTGTAGGCAGGCGCGCCGCCGGCGTCCTCAAGCGCGGCAAAGCCGGCGTCGGTGACCTCGGCCACGCCGTACGTGATGGTGTTCACCGTAAAGTCCGAATTGTCGAGGAACAACGCCTGGCTATCGGGCTGGGTCATGATGCCGCAGATGGTGTAGGTGCGGCCCTCAAGCTCGACCTTATCGCCCACGGCGAGGTCGTTGTTGGTGGCGAAGACACGGTCGATTGCCACCTCATCGTCCGTCTTGGGCTGCCTGCCTTCGCAGTAGGACGCAATGTCAACCTTGGTGCGATGCGCGTAGGTGCGCAGGGTGCGCTTGGTGCCGTCGTCGCCAGCCGCCTTTTTGATGATGGCGTCGATAGAGAAGTTCTTGTAGAACGTAACGCCGCCGACGTCGCCGGCTGCATCCTCGGCGGCCTTGAGCTGGTCTTTGGTAGCCTCGAAGGAGGTGGTCACGCGGCCGTCCTCGATCGTGTAGTCTTCGCGCATGTCATCAATGAGGCAGCCGATGGAATGCGCCGCGAGCAAAAAGCCCGAGGTAAGGGCGATGCTTCCGCACATAAGCAAAAAGATGCCCAGGTACTTGCCGATATTGCGGCGCAGCTCGCGCGGGAGACGTTTTGCGAGAGGTGTCATGGCGTCGCCTACCAATCGAGATCGGCGGCCGCAACGGGTGACTCGTTGAGCTCGTCCTCGACGATGCGGCCGTCGCGCAGGCGCAGCACGCGATTTGCCATGCGCGCGATGGCGGCATTGTGGGTGACAATGATGATGGTGCAGCCGTAGGTGCGGTTGACATCCTCCATGAGCCGCAAGATTTCCTTGGATGTCTTGTAGTCGAGCGCGCCCGTGGGCTCATCGCACAGCAGCAGGCCCGGATTTTTGACGAGCGCACGGCCGATGGCGCAGCGCTGCTGCTGGCCACCTGAGACCTGGCGCGGGAACTTGTTGCGGTGCTCGTAAAGGCCCAGCGAACGCAGCAGGTCGTCGACATTGAGCGGGTTTTTGGACAGGTGCGCCGTGACCTCGATGTTCTCCTTGATGGTGAGATCGGGCACCAGGTTGTAGAACTGGAAGACAAAGCCCAACTCACGGCGGCGATACTCGCCCAGGTCGGCAGGCTTGAGTACCGTGAGGTCACAGCTGTCCACCATGATGGAGCCGCCGTCAGCATCCTCCAGGCCGCCGATCAGGTTGAGAAAGGTCGACTTGCCCGAGCCCGAGGGCCCCAGCATGACGCAGATCTCGCCGCGGTTGATGGACGCGTCGATGCCATCGAGTACCGTCAGGCGCGCGTCACCGTCGCCGTAGTGCTTTTTGAGATCCTTAACCTGGACGTAGGCTTCCTGCGTTGCCATGGTATCCCCCATTGTTAGCCTCGTACTACTTTATGAACGTAATAGTAAACCTTGGCGAACTATTTTGGGGCGAGGCCTAGGATTTATTTCAGACTAGGCGCGGGATTTGGCGCGTGCGAGGGCTAGGCCTACGGCGGCGATGGCGGCGGCGAAGAGCACCGTGACGCCCAGGTCGCAGGCGATGTCGTCCAGCGCGGCAGACGTCAGGTCAGAGGTAAGCGCCTTGCCGATCGCGTCGTTCACCCAATACGTCGGCACAAAGTGCGCCACCGTCTGCACGGCCGAACCCATCAGCGACAGCGGCATCCAGGCGCCACCCAAAAACGTCATGAGCATGCCGAGTAAGTTGCCCACACCGTTGAGCAGCTCCTCGCGCGCACCCAGGCTCGACAGCATAAAGCCAACAGCCAGCGGCGTGCACGCCAGGGCAAACGTTGCCGCCAGCGCTAGGCACACGCGACCCACGCCGACCTCGGCAACCGCGCTGGCAAAGCCCACGACGCCCATCATGCTCGACACGAGCCAGATGCAGACGGTGAGCACGGCGGCGGCCGCGAACACAGCGAGCGAGCGCTGGCGCTCAGAGACCGGGCTAGCATCCATGCGGCGCACGCGCTCGGGCTCGTTCATGCCCGAGAACACCAGCCCCACCGACACGATGACCGACGAGATAATCGCGTACGCGCCAAAGTTGAAGTACGACTCGAGCGTGGCGGCGGCAGTCGAGTAAACCTTAACCTGCTCGATCTGGACCTCCGCGCGTTTTGCGGCGGCATGCTCGGCCGCCTTGGCGACGTCACCGTTAGAGGCAGCGGGTTCAAGCGCCGCCGCAGCGCCCGCAAGCGAGATCCAGCGCGAGGCCTCGGCAGACGAGAGCGCCGCCGCCATGGTGCCGGAACCGTAGGTCACGTCGAGCTTGGGCAGGGCCTCCCCCGCACGGGCGGCTGCAACAAGATCGTCCTCAAACCCCTCCGGGATAAAGAACACGCAATCGGCACTGCCCTTGGCGCTGTTGCTCTTGGCGAGCGCGTCCGCAAGGTCGTACGCGTCGTCGCCGATGCCCGTGACCAGGTCAAAGCGTGAGCCCAGGTGCTTGGTAAGCGCCCGCGAAAGGTCGCTATTGTCGCGGTCGACCACGATCACGTTGGTGTCGTAGGGCTTGTACTCGGTGAGCTGCGACGAGTTCCAGCTCACCGAAGCCGCGATGAATACGCCCATGAGCGAAATGAACACCGTATAGATGAGCAGGTAGAACGGGTGCGCGAGTGCCATGCGAAGCGCGGTCTTAAAGGTGCTCATAGCGGCTCCTTCCAAAGATCAGCGTAGCGGCGGCGACAAACACCAGGGCCATCAGGACGAGCGCGCCGGCGCGAACAG
>DXLQ01000170.1:0-1224 GCA_019414685.1 Collinsella sp.
AAAGCTCAGCTCGCCGGAGTTGATCTTGTCCAGGCACTCCTGCGCCTTGGCCTTGGCAGCGGCCTTGTCCTCGTCGGAAGCGTCGGAATCGACCTTGATCAGAATATTCGACGAGCGACGGGCGTCATTGTAGTTGGACAGGTTCTCATTGATGTAATCGACGATCTCGCTGTCCTTGGGCTTGCTTGTGGGTGCTACCGCATCCTTGAGTTTCTGCTGTGCCAGGCTCTCCTTGAGCGAGTCCTTGTAGGTGTCCTCGGTGTAGCCATAGGTCTTAAGCGTCTTCTTAAAGGCCTTGGCGCCGCCGGCACTCTTGCAGGCGTCCTTCCAGGCCTTCTCGACCTCCTCGTCCGAGACGGTCACGCCGTTTTCCTTCTGCGCTTGCTGAAGCAGAATCTGCTGCGTGTAGGAGTCAATGAGCTGCTTGCGATACTTCTTGGGCGTGAGGTCGTTGTCGACCAGGTACTGCGCCCAGTCCTTGTCCTTGGTGTAGCCGTAGGACGTACGCATGCTCATGATCTGCTTGGTCACGGTGTCCTCGGTGAGGTTGGTGCCATTGATGGTAGCAGCCACGCCACCAGTAAGCTTATAGCCCGAGCTGGCGCTTTCGGTCTGCGACATCAGGCCGGAGCACGCCATGGCCGAGACGGAAAGCAGCATCGCCAGCACGCCGATGACCACCAGGATGATCTTGACGGTCTTGGACACATAGGTCTTGCGCTGCTTTTTACGAGAGCTGGAGGCGGCGCGGGACCGTTGCTCGGACGTCGGCGCGACCTCGGGGTTCTTTTTCTTATTTGCCATGTTTGGCCTTTCGCATCACGAATCGAACAAACGCCATTGTGTCACAACGCAGCCCCCGCGGCACACCTGGTGCATGGGGGACGGGTTAATCTGCACCATTTTGGTGCAAAGGGGACAGACCCGGCAGTTAGGGACGTTCCTTTTAGGCCGGAAGTTAGGGACAGTCCCCAAGTGCCGGTCTTAAAAGTGGCGACGGACGGCGTCGACCATGCCCTGCGGCGTGGTTTGGCCGAGTACATCGGCTGCGGCATCGGCATCCATAAAGATATTCATAAGCGCTTGTAGGGCCTCGACCTGGCCGCCCGGCTCGGCAATGCCCAGGTTGATGACGGTCTGCGCCGGCACCGGGGCGCCCATGCCCGCCATCGCGTTGAACGTCACAGGTGCGGCGGGCTTTACCACCGCGATATAGGGCTTAGC
>DXLQ01000170.1:1234-1921 GCA_019414685.1 Collinsella sp.
GCCACAAATCCGGGATCAGTATGCGGGATGGCGATATTGGCCGCCGGCATGGCAAGGCCCGTGGGATAGGCGTCCTCGCGTGCGCGAACGGCGTCAAGCCAGCCATCGGCAATGTAGCCGCGCGGGGCGAGCTCGCTCTCGAGCTGCGCAAACACCTCGCCCGGCGTCGCACACCCCCAATCAAAAAACACCAGCTCAGGCGTAAACAGCGCTTCGTTATCCGCCATGCGCTCACCTCTCTCACCTAGTCACCTGCTAGTCATTGGGGACGTTCTTAAATGAGTAGTCATTCAAGAACGTCGCAGGCGACTACCAAAACAAAAGGTGGTCACGCGCACCTTGGCGCCAATGACCACCCTGACCATCAACTAAATTGTACTGTGCACCGCTAGCCGCGGGGCACATCAATTGCGACCTTACCGTTCTCCAGCACGTGGACGCGGCCATCGGCGAGCATCTGCACGACCTCGGGATACAGCACATGCTCGATCGCGTGGATGTGCTCCTCGAGCGTATCGACATCCCAGCCCTCCTCAACAGCCAGCGCACGCTGGGCGATGATGGGGCCGTTGTCGTAGATCTCGTTGGCAAAGTGCACGGTCACGCCGGTCACCTTGACGCCGCGGGCAAACGCATCGTCGATCGCGTGGGCACCGGTAAAGCTCGGCAGCAGGGCCGGGTGCAGGT
>DXLQ01000171.1:0-1895 GCA_019414685.1 Collinsella sp.
CAATCTGGTCGGCGTCGTCAATACCGTAAAGCACAATGTAGTGGCCCACGTTGGTAAAGGTGCCCGGCCGAACGGCGGCGATGACGGGCGCTCCCGAACGCAGCGCCTGAGTCATAGAGTCGCGATCGTTATGGAGCTCCGTTCCGTTAAGTCCCAACTGCCATGCGCCGCTCGTCATAAACGACCATTCGGTTGCACCGGTGGGGGCGTAATTGCCCGCCTCGGAAAGCGCGCACATATCGACGGGGGTCATATTGGTGCGTCCCGTCTTAAAGATGTAGACCATGGTGAGGCACGTGGGCCCGCAGGCATTTTGGCGGATGGTGCCGCCGGCGTAAGGCAGCTCCGACCACGCAGGGTCGATCTGATAGATATGGGGCATCGTGCCGGCTTGCCATTGCGAGCGCGGGGTCGAAAAGGCGAAAGAATAACCGGGTGCGACGGGGGCCTTGAGCAGCTTGTCCTCGGCGGTGGGCTCGAGACCGGCCGAACCGTGGGACATACAGGAGCTCATAAGCACAAAGACCAGACAGGTAAGGATAGAGCACAGTGCGAGGCGAAGTCGACGAGCCGGCAGGGCGGGGGCATTCGCGTGCGATGCCGAGCGGTAGGGCTTGCCGTCGCGTCCGCCTTGGGGATGCGAAAAGAAGCGGTTGATATGGATGCCGGGCTGACGTGCGCCGTTGCGGCGCAGTTGCGGAACCTCGGCCTGACGCTGTCGAGTGCGCGCACCCAAGCGGCCATCTTGCTGCGCGCTTGTGCCCGTGCTCAGACGGCCACTCTGCCGCGTTCTGCTTGCCTGCTGCCGAGACGAAGGCCTGGGTTGCTCTTGAGGACGTTGCGGATTGCTGTTCGTGGCACTTCTGGGCGTCGGCGTGGTACGGCCAGCAAGGCGAACGCTTTGTCGCCGTTGATCACCGTCGTTGTATCCGTATGCCATTCGTACCGCCTTGTCTCATGTATAACCTGTCCATCCTACAAAAAAGATGTGCAACAAATGGGTCTGCGCGTCAAAAGCTCGGTAAACGGTACGAAAGGCGCAAAACACACGGCCTCAAAAACATCTCTCTATGCGTCCGATGAGCGTACGCCCGTCGGACGGGCGACAACAATGAGCGGCAAACCGTGCCGTTCGTCCCAAAAACGGCGCCGCTCGTTTTGCAGTTCTGCCTTCGGTCGAGCTACAAGCGGAGCTGCTGCGCCAAGGCCGTATCTTAAAGCCACGAAATAAAAGAGCGCGGCAAAACAGACCGCGCAAGGGGTGACGTCAAGGGGCGTCAAAAAGGAAAGGAGGGGAACAATGGCGGACAAGAACGCAGAAGTTGCAGTCGAGGATAACGGCGGCATGAAGAAAACGCTTTCGCTCTGGAACTTCTTCACCATCGGTTTCGGTGCCATCATCGGTACCGGTTGGGTTCTGCAGGTCGGCGACTGGATGGTCGTGGGCGGCGGTCCCGTTCCCGCTATGATTGCATTCCTCTTGGGTGCAATCTTCCTCGTGCCCGTCGGAGCTGTTTTCGGTGAGCTCACGGCTGCTATCCCCATCTCGGGCGGCATCGTCGAGTATGTCGATCGTAGCTTTGGCCGTACGCTGAGCTACATCACCGGATGGCTTTTGGCCCTGGGCAACGGCATCCTGTGCCCGTGGGAGGCCATCGCCATTTCGACCCTCGTGTCCGAGATGTTCGGCAGCCTGCCCGGCCTTGAGTGGCTGCGCGCCGTCAAGCTCTACACCATACTGGGGGCCGACGTCTACCTGTTCCCGACGCTGATCGCGCTCGGCTTTGCAGTCTACGTCATCTTCCTCAACTTCCGCGGCGCCAGCTCGGCTGCCAAACTCCAGGCCTTCCTGACCAAGGCCCTGCTCTGCGGCATGCTGCTCGCCATGGGCGTCT
>DXLQ01000172.1:0-1850 GCA_019414685.1 Collinsella sp.
AGATCAACCCCATGGTGCTGATCGTGGCCACCATGGTCGTGGGCATCATCGGCGCATTCTTCGGCGTGCTGGCGTAGGTTCCTGCGTTCTATTCTGCCCCCAAGGGAAACGGCGACCCATTGCGGTCGCCGTTTTTTATTACCGAAAGCTAGCCGGAGGTGCTTCGTGATTCGATCTGACAATCCATCCGATAATGGCGTGAGCGGGGCGATGTATCTATTTGGCACGGCGCTCTTGTGGAGTTTTATCGGCATCCTCGTTCGCGCCAATTCGCAGTCAGCTCTTTTGATCGGTGCCGTCACGGCAATATTTATGGCGCTCTTTATCCTGCTCGTCGGCAGGCCCGTCCTCCGCGTCAGCCGCCTTATTGTCCTTGTGGCCGTCTGCAACTTCGTGACGGGCACCGCGTTTAACTTTGCCAACCAGCTCACGACGGTCGGCAACGCGATCGTCCTGCAGTACACCTCGATGATTTTCGTTATCGTGTATCAATCGCTCGCAACCCGCACGTTGCCCTCGCCTGCGAAGATTGCCTCCGTGGTGGTTGCTTTTACGGGTATGGGACTTTTCTTTTTAGGCGATTTGAGTGCCGAAGGCATGCTCGGCAACCTGCTTGCCGTCATTTCGGGAGCCACCTTTGGGCTGTGTTTCTTTTTGAACTCTCGCCCCGATGCGTCGCCCATGGTGTCCTCGCTCATCTCCTGCGGTATCTCGATGCTGCCGATCGTCTATTTTGCCGGCGCCCTAGACTCCGTGAGACCATTTGAGTGGGGGCTCATGCTGGTACATGGCCTTTTTTGCAGTGGCCTTGCGAGCGTGCTGTATGCCAAGGGGATCGCGCGAACCAACGCGTTTGCGGCCAACTTGGTTTGCATGAGCGAGGTCGTGCTCGCTCCCTGCTGGTCGGCGCTCTTCTTTGGCGAGGTCTTTCGCTGGAACGAGTTTTTGGGCGCGGCGATTATCGTTTTGGTGATTGTGGCCAACTTGGCATCCGATGCCTTTGGCGATGGCTTTCTGGTGGCGCTTGTCCGCCATCGAAACAAAGAGCGCGCCTGATGAGATACGTCTGCCGTTTACGGTAAAAAACACCCCGCTGAGCGAGTGGTATTAAATAGTAAGATCCTGCATATCTATAATTGGTATCAAATCATTTGTATCTGGCATAGGTGTTAGCAGCACACCAGGTACGCTTCGAGCCGTGTAATCGAACTCCCGGAATTGATATCAACAACGCGCGCGGCGGGAGTGACGACGGTTCGAGATTCCTTATTGGGAGGAATTATGCTTGTCCAAGCAATCCTCGTCGGCTTAGTCGGAGCGTTTGGATGCCTCGACTACCAGCTCGGCACCCTCTACGCGTTCCGCCCCATCGTCCTGTGCCCGCTCGTGGGCCTGGTGCTGGGGGACCTGCAGACCGGCCTTGCCGTCGGCGCCAGCCTGGAGTTGCTGTTCATGGGCTCGATCTCCATCGGCGCCTACGTACCGCCTAACGAAACTGTCGGCGGCGTGCTCGCCTGCGCGTTTGCCATTCAGCTCGGTCAGGGTACCGAGACGGCCATCGCGCTCGCCATGCCCATCGCCGTCCTTTCGCTGACGATCGGCAACATTACGGATGCTGGATTCTCGATCATTGTTGACATTGCTGACAAGTGCGCTGCCAAGGGCAACCTCAAGGGTATCTACGCGGCACATTGGAGCATGGGCCTCTTTGGCTGCCTTGAGTACTTCCTGCTGTGCGGCGGCGCCTTCTATCTGGGTTCCGACGCCATCCAGGGCCTGCTCGACTTCATCCCGACCTTTGTCCTTGCTGGCTTTGGCGTTGCCGCCAACTTCCTGCCTGCCATGGGCTT
>DXLQ01000173.1:0-1826 GCA_019414685.1 Collinsella sp.
CCCTCGTCCAGGCGAATGATGTCGCCGGACGTAAGGCGCGCAAACGTTTGATGGCGCTTGTACGAATCGAGATAGACGGCAAGGTCCGCGGCCGAAAGCCCGCTCACGCCCAGCTCGACATCGAGCAGATTGCTCTTGACAGTCGCACGAACCGAGAGCTTGGGCGCGGGGCGCACCGAAATCTGGCGCAGGCGGTCGCTGAGCATGACCTCACCCAGCTCGGACAGGGCGGACAGGCCCTCGGTCAGCAGGCAGAACAAGCTCTCGTCATCGCGCTCCTCAAACGCCAGACCGCCCTCGTAAAAGTCGAAATACAGGGCCGCCGTGTCCATAACACGAAACTCTGCCACCTCGTCGCGGGGCGGCACGCCGGGGCGTTGCTCTTCGAAGAGACTGCCCGGAGCGCCTAGACTAAAGAGGTCTGCCGACCAGTCGCCGTAGGTAACCGTAATTTTGCAGGTCACAAGCCCATCGTCGACGCCGATCGCCATAGCAAAGCTCGGCTCGGGCGCCACGGTATCGAGCGCGGCGGGCGCGGTAAGGTCGGTGTAGTCGCGCAAAATGGGCAGCGCCATACGACAGAACTCCCCCACCTGGTCGACAGCGATATGAATCGGCGTGCGACAGGGCAGTAAGCGCGATAGGAACGGCGCCGCATGCTGGGCAAACGCTACATCGGCGCGGCGCGCACGGCGGGTGTCGACCAGATAGGCAACGTCGCCCGAAGCAAAGCAGTATGCATCGGCCGGCAGGCGTAGATCGTAGCTGCCACCAGCCGCCGGCGCGATTTTGGCGGCAAGGAGCGGTGGGCGCTTAGACAGCGCCTCGTCCTCCCCTTCCGGAGGCATCTCAACCGCCACGTCATAGGTGCGATGCGTCGTCGTCCCCCGCGACCAGGCGGGCTCAAAAGAGATGCTCTGGCCGCGCAACAGGTCCAGCACATATACGATGCTATGCTCGGACAGCGGCAACTGACGCTCGGCGACAAAACCGCTGCGGACAAAGTCGTACGACGCCGAACGCGAGCTTGTGATGTCATCGAGATAGGCAACTGTCGTCACGACAAGGTTGAGCAGCTTTGTCGACACGTCTTCGAAGGCTTCGGGCGTATGGACAAACGTGAGTTTCTTGCCATAAGAGAACGTGCCGCCGCGCACGTAGGCATCGGCCATGCCGTCGATGTCCTTGACCACGTAGGACACCGAACCGCAGCGAATGCGGAACTCGAGCGCCCAGCTAAAGCGGTCGGCGAACAGCGGATTGTAGTACGGCACCAACGAAGGCTCCAACGCCGCCTTGGGGGCATCGGGATCCACACTGCCAGCGAGCTTGCGGCGCATGCTCGCCAGCTCATCCATGCGTGCGTCCGAAAGATCGGAGAGCGCCGCCATGAGGCTGGGACTCGTGGGGACGGGCGCCGGAAAGGGAAAGTTGGGATTGACGGCCGGCGCTTTGAGCGCGGTGCGCGCGGGCTGTTTCGGCTGCGCCGTAAACGTGCGGACCGGCGTGCGCAAACCTTCGACGGGCTCGGCGCCACTGGCATCCAGATACGCCAGCGCCGTGGCGATGGCGTGCTTGCACATGCCGGAATAGCGGAAGGCGGCGGGGCAATCGCAGTCGTAGTCGATAACCTCGTGCTCGTCCATGTCGAGCGCCACGTGCGTCTTGTACAGGTCGCCGCGCGAGCCGCGCACCGAGCCCTCGATGTTCACGTTTTTGGAGAAGCGCGAGCCGGAGTCCTCAAACGACAGCACGGCACCGTTGAGCATGAGCGAACGCCCCTTCATAAAGGTGCCGCTCAACGCCGCCTCTTTGCGAAGCGCCTG
>DXLQ01000174.1:0-1795 GCA_019414685.1 Collinsella sp.
TTTTGCCAAGGTGGACGAATATAAGAAGCACATCGAGGTTCGCCAGGTCTGCTAGTTCCGGCACCTTGTCTGAATAGTTTGATTATTTCGCATCCGTCTTAGACTAGGACGGATGCGTTTTTGTTTATCGGACTTGCGTGTGCAGTGGAGGCTGTTTCTTGCTAGACTTCTTGCAGACGCAATCGATAGCCAATTTGATAGTCGCAGGAGGCCATAGGCATGTGCAATGTTTCGCTCAACGGTACTCAACCGTCCGATGCGTCCCTGTGCGTCCTGCGCGCGCTTGAGGCGGCTGGTCTTGAGGCTTGGTACGTGGGCGGTTGGGTGCGCGACGCCCTGATGGGGTACCCCAGCCACGATGTTGATATGTGCTGTAGCGGCCTGTGGCAGGAGTCCAAAGCGGCGCTCGAGGCCGCCGGCATCGCGGTTGTGGAGTCGGGCATTAAATTTGGCGGAATCACGGCTATTTCCGATGGCGAGCGTATCGAGGTCACCACGTACCGTCTGGATGGCTTTTACACCGATGGTCGCCATCCCCAGAGTGTGGAGCGTGCCGCCTCGCTCGAGGACGATCTGGCGCGCCGCGACTTTACCGTCAATGCCATGGCCTGGCATCCCGAGCGCGGGCTTGTCGACCGCTACGACGGCCAGGGTGACTTGGAGCGCAAGCTGATTCGCGCTGTCGGCGATCCCAAGCGTCGCTTTAACGAGGACGCCCTGCGCATGCTGCGTGCGGTGCGCTTTGCCTGCCGTCTGGACTTTATGATTGAGCCCGAGACCAAGCGTGCGCTTGCCGAGTGCGCGCCGCTGCTCGATGCCGTGGCGCGTGAGCGTGTGGGTATTGAGCTCGAGGGCATTCTTTCGACCGGTCACGGGGGAGACGCCATGTTGCGCTACCCTGAGCTCATCTGCGCCGCTGTGCCCGAGTTGGCAGCGGGTCGCGGGTTTGATCAGCGAAGTGTCTATCATGCGTTTAACGTCTACGAGCATATCGCCCGTGTGCTGACGGTGGCAGGGGAGCTGGCGCTGTGCGACGGCGTCGCGCCATCGTCGAGCCTTATGTGGGCGGCGTTTTTGCACGATGTCTCCAAGCCCGAGTGCTTTACGGTCGATCACGCCGGCAGCGGACACTTCTACGGTCATCCCGAGCTCGGCGCCAAGAAAGCGCGCGTCATTATGGATCGCCTGGCACTCTCGCACGACCTGGTGCGCGACGTTTGCCTGCTCATCAAATATCACGATAAGCCGCTGCGCCCCGAGCGCTCCTGCCTGCTCAATATGATGCGCGCGCTTTCGGGTGAGGGCGTCGACACGGCCCGCCTGATTGACGAGCTCATGGACCTCAAGCGTGCTGACACGCTTGGCAAGGCCCCATCGTGCTTCTATTACGTTGAGACGATTGAGGAGATGCGCGCGATGGCGCACGAGCTGCTGAGGGCGGGGGAGCCCTATACGCTCAAGATGCTCGCCATCAACGGCGGCGACCTGATCCGTGCTGGAGTCAAGCCCGGGCCGGAACTGGGGCAGCTTCTCAACTCCGCCCTCGACGCCGTGATCGAAGACAACATTCCCAACGATCGCGAAGCTCTTTTGGTCCATCTCAACTTGAATTAGCTACCTAGTTTACCTGCGTGTTCCATAACCTGCCGACAATTTTTCGGCAATTTGGAATTTCTTCTTGCGCTGACGTTTTTTGTCCCGTAATATATTACCCCGCAGCACGGCAGTGCAGATGTCATGTGGCCCGTTCGTCTAGCGGTTTAGGACGCCGCCCTCTCAAGGCGGAGATCACCAG
>DXLQ01000175.1:0-1754 GCA_019414685.1 Collinsella sp.
TAATCCGACGGATGCCGGAGGGCTTGAGCGTGGCAAGCGAGGTATTCATGGGCAGGCGCATGGCGTTCCTTTCGTAAGGGTTGCACTAGGATAGCGCGGCGAGGCGCTGCCGGACGGTGTAACCTAAACGGAAACCAACCGGAAAGGAGGCGGCATGGAGACGACCGCGCGCGGGGATGTACCAAAAACGCTGCAAACCATTGCATATATCAGTATTCCCGATAACGCCGATCTTGAGTTTTTGCTTTGGGACCTGCAGGATGCCATCGCCGCCTATACCCAGCTTTCCGGCACCGCGCTCCCCCGCCCGGTCGATTTGGAGGCGGATGATGCCGGTGCAGTCGATGGCATGGTGCTGGCCATTGAAGATATGGCTGACGATGAGACGTTGACAGCTATCGAGCAGGCGCTTGAACGCTTTGGCGGTACGGGAACGCGCGTCTATGCCGCGATTCAAGCCGCACAAGAGGGCGCTAAGCAGGCGCGCGGGACCGCCGTTCGTCTGCACAAGGCATGTGAGCGCCATGACCAATTGTGGTGTGGCGGCGTTGTCGTCTGTGCCGGCAGCGGTATTGCGGCGCTTCGCCACTCCCCGCGTATGGGCCTCTTGCGCCGGCCATTTTCCGAAGCGATGGATAAGCTTGTGGGCGCTGTGCGCATGGGATGCTCCATTGAGCATGCGCAGCGACTTGGCGGCGGCAATGCCGGCAGCGTCGATGCCGACGGCATGGTGCGCGCCAGGCCCGCGCTGCCCGCACCGATATGGCATGCCATCATGAAATACCTCGGCAGCCGCGCCCAATCAGATATCTAAATTACAGAGCGCCCCATTCAACGGCCTCGCGCCAGCGCTCGACAAGGCGTTCCAGGCGCCATGCCGCATTGGCGGGACTTGTCGACGGCAGAACGATGGCCGGTAGCCCGGTGCGTTCTTGTAGATAGCGCTTATAAAGGCGCCCCGCCGTACCTCCGTTGCATATCACCTGCTCAATGGGAGCTGCGCCGGTAATGCGCTCGATATGTGCCGGCACAACGTTGCGAATGCTGGCGTCACTCGAGCCCTTAATGTCGCAGCTCTCAATCACATCCCACAGGGCTACGCCGCCGTTCAGCAGCATGGCCCGCTTGGCGGCAATCGAGACGTCGAGCGTCGCGGGCTCACCGCTTGCCAAAGGGTCGCCCTCGTTGGGCGGCACGGGCACACCGAGGCACGCGGCCATCACGCGCCAAAAGCGATTCTGAGGATTGCCGTAATAAAAGGCATTGGCGCGCGAAAGCACCGAGGGAAACGACCCCAGCACCAAAACGCGCGAGCGCTCGTCAAACACGGGCTCAAACCCATGCTCAATATGTTGATAGCCCTCGTCCGGCGCTGTCATGATCTAGGCCCTCAACAGATAGCGCACCTCGTAGGGCGCAAGCTCAAGGGAGCCAGCCAGCTCAACCGTGGGCGCATCGTCGGCAAGCAGGTCGACGAAGGAGCCGTTGAGTTCGCCGGCGCCAAAGGTGTAAGGCTCGGCGACGGCGTTCACCGCCACGAGCACCGTCGCGTCGTCGCAGGCGCGCTCGAACAGCAGCTGCTTGTTCTGGATCACCACGTTGCGATAGGCACCGTAGTTGAGAGCACGGGCCGCCACGCCGTCGGCCGAGCGCAGGTGCGTGAGCTGCTTGATGAAGGCCGTCAGCTCGTTGGGCGCAGGCTCATCGAGCGCAGGTCGCAGCGCCCAGTCGCCATCGGGGCCGCCCTTTTCGCC
>DXLQ01000176.1:0-1717 GCA_019414685.1 Collinsella sp.
ACCGACCGCCTGGCTCGCTACTACGAGACGGTCACCAAGCACAACCTCAAGTATCGTCGCTACTATCACCAGTTCGACTACTAAAGAAAACGGGTGCGGGAACGTGCCGGGCTATTGAGAGGAACACAGAATGAGACAGTACATCATCGCCAGCCATGCGCACTTCGCCACCGGCATCAAGGAGAGCGTCGAGCTGCTCTCGGGCGCTCGCGACAACGTCCACGATCTTTCGATGTTCGTCGATGGCCGCATGGACGTGGCCGAGGAGGCCCAAAAACTGCTGGCAGGCATGTCTGCCGACGATGATGTCGTTGTCTGCACCGACCTCTTTGGCGGTAGCGTTAACAACGAGTTCACCAAGATCGTCCAGACGCGTCCCCGCACGTACCTCGTTACCAACATGAACCTTCCTCTGCTCATCCAGCTGCTGTTCTCTGACGAGTCGGCGCCGGTTGAGGAGACGATTCGCGCCATCGTCGCTGCGGACGATACGCGCGTGAAGTTTGTCAACGATCTTTTGGTCGATGACGAGGAGGAGGAAGAGTTCTAATCCGCAGCACCTACTGACACGCCGTATGACGGCACAAGACCTTTGGGGGGTCACATTATGATTCAGCTACTTCGCGTTGACCATCGCCTGCTTCATGGCCAGGTCGCAGTTTCCTGGGTTCAGGGCCTTGGCTCCAACTGCATCTTCTGCGTGGGCGATAAGGTCGCTAACGACCCGGTGTGGAAGACGACGCTCAAGATGGGCAAGCCTGCCGGCTGCAAGCTCGTCATCAAAGATATGGAGCATGCAATCGAAGCTATCAACTCGGGCGTGACCGACAAGTACAAGATGATCATCTGCGTCGCCACTATCGCTGAGGCAAAGCAGCTTGTTGAGGGCTGCCCGCAGATCAAGTCGGTCAACCTGGGCAACACCAAGCCCAAGGACGAGAAGCGTCCCGACGCTCGTCAGGTCTCTCGTCAGATCTTCCTGACCGCGGCCGAGGAAGCCGATGTGCGCGAGATGCTGGATCGTGGCGTTGAGGTCGAGATTCGACCCCTGGCCGATGACCCCAAGGTCGACTGCGCCAGCGTGCTCTAGGCGTTCAATTTCGAAGAGTCTGAGCTCTTCGTAGTGTCCTATATGGAAAGGGGGATGTATGCTTACCCAAGCAATCCTCATCGGACTTATCGCCGCATTTGGTAAGTTCGACTGCCAGCTCGGTACGCTCTACGCGTTCCGCCCCATCGTCCTGTGCCCGCTCGTGGGCCTGGTGCTGGGGGACCTGCAGTCCGGCCTCGCGATCGGTGCGAGTCTGGAGCTGCTGTTCATGGGCTCGATCTCCATCGGCGCCTACGTGCCGCCTGATGAGACGATCGGCGGCGTGCTCGCCTGCGCCTTCGCTATCCAGCTGGGCCAGAGCACCGAGGCAGCCATCGCGCTTGCCATGCCCATCGCCACGCTGTGCCTTGCCATCAAGAACATCCTTAACGCCGCCCTGCCGATCCTGGTCGACCGCGCTGATGTCTACTCCGGCCAGGGCAACCTTAAGGGTGTCTATGCGATGCACTTCCTGATCGGTTTGACCGGTATCATCATGGCGTTCCTGCTGTGCTCGCTGTCGTTCTATCTGGGTGCTGACGCCATCCAGGGCCTGCTCGACTTCATCCCGCCCTTTGTCCTTGCTGGCTTTGGCGTTGCCGCCAACTTCCTGCCTGCCATGGGCTT
>DXLQ01000177.1:0-1711 GCA_019414685.1 Collinsella sp.
AGCGCGATGCCCTGCAGGAGCTTCCACGGAATGGTCTCGGGCATCATCGTGCGCGGCTCGGGCTCCTCCTCGCGCATGACAAACCACATCTCGGGCGGAAGATCGCGGCGGCCTGTGCGCCCCATGCGCTGCAAAAAGGAGCTGACGGTAAACGGCGCGTCAATCTGGAAGGCGCGCTCCAGGCGACCGATATCGATGCCAAGCTCAAGCGTAGAGGTGGTGACGGTTGTCTGTGCCTGTTCCTCGTCGCGCATGAGCTCCTCGGCGGTCTCGCGTAGCGATGCCGAGAGGTTGCCATGATGGATAAGGAAGCGGTCTGGCTCGTGCCGGTTTTCACAGTAGCTGCGCAGCATGGAGCACACGGCCTCTGCCTCCTCGCGCGAGTTGGCAAAGACCAGGCACTTGCGGCCGCGGGTATGTTCAAAGATGTAGCCCATGCCGGGGTCGGCGTTGTCGGGTGCGGTGTCGGTGGGGTTGAGCAGTGCCTGTTCGGTTGCCTGCGGGATGTCGACTTCGCCCTCGGGGGCTGAGGATGTGCGACGGTCTTTGGAAGCGGCCTTGCCCCGTGCCTGCTCGCGACGTTGGCGGCGTTCCTCCTGTGTGAGTTGTCCGCTGTGGCGCACGTCTTGGACACCGGACGGCAGTGCCGCGGGTGGTGTCGCCTCAATGCGCTCGCACGCAAGCACTTCGGCCTCTTGAGGACCCATGCTCTCGAATCCCCGCTGCTGAGCCTGGGGACCCGAGTTGTAGAAGTGCTCCATGGAGATACGCCACACGCGGCGTGGCTCCTCAAAGCGGGGGATGACGCAGTCGCGTCCCGTCCCCTGCGACAGGAAGGCACCCGTGCGTTCCGGGTCCCCGATGGTGGCCGAAAGGCCGATGCGCCGGGGCCGCACGCCCGCCATGCGCGAGAGTCGCTCGATAAGGCAGAGCGTCTGCCCGCCGCGGTCACCGCGCATGAGCGAGTGGACTTCGTCGATGACCACATAGCGCAGGTCGCAGAACATACGCGGGATCGCCATGTGCTTGTGGATCAGGAGTGCCTCGAGTGATTCGGGCGTAATCTGTAGGATACCGCTCGGCTTTTTGATGAGCTTTGCCTTGTGCGACTGCGAGACATCGCCGTGCCAGTGCCAGACGGGGATGTCGGCCTCTTCGCACAGATCGTTGAGGCGAACGAACTGGTCATTGATGAGTGCTTTGAGGGGGCCAATGTAGAGGGCGCCCACGCTCGTGGGCGGGTTCTCCCAAAACTCGGTCAGGATGGGAAAGAAGGCCGCCTCAGTTTTGCCAGATGCCGTGGATGCCGTCAGGAGCACATTGTCTTGCGTGTTGAAGATGGCATCTGCCGCCGCAACCTGGATGGAGCGCAGACTCTCCCAATCGTGGGAGTAAATGAAATCCTGGATAAACGGGGCATATCGGTCAAAAGCGTTCATGGGACCTCCTCTCATCAACGGGCTGATCAGCGCAACGGGCAACGGCTCGATATTTTGCAACATCGGCGTTTGCCAAGATAAAACCTGCCAAAATAAACCTGACCTTTTTGGCAGGTTAGATGGTGAACTCGGCGAAGTTGCGGTCGTCGCCTGCGGTGCCGGTGTCGTCTGTTGCGGCTGTCGGCGCCAGCGCGTCGCCACCGACGCTTTGCAGCAACTCGGCCACGTTGGCGTCGGGGTTTTGGCATAGGATGTCGAGCAGCTCGATAAAG
>DXLQ01000178.1:0-1640 GCA_019414685.1 Collinsella sp.
GGCAAGAGCTACATCGGCTTTGCGCACAACGTACTGGCCGTGGCGCTCATTCGCGTGCCGGGCGCGTGGCTGCTGTCGAACGCCTATTCCGATACGTTGTTTCCCATGGGCATCGCTTCGCCGTGCGGATCGATTTTGTCGGCAGTCATCTGTGTTGTCGCGTTTACCGTGCTCAACCGGCGCGGGGCTTTTGACAAGCTGGCAGCGTAGCGGGGCAACGCGAAATCACCCTCATCGACGACATCATCAGCGACGACCCCACAACCTACGTGACGCAGATCACAGTGCCGGTTGCCCCAGCAAAGTAAGATCCGCCCGGAAGGCAGTTCAATCATGCTTTCCGGGCGGATCTTCAATTTGGTTATCGATGCACTAAGCCTGGGGCACCTCACCAGTCGCCAGGATCTGCTCGAGTGCATCCTCATCCAGCACGGGCACACCCAGCTGCTCGGCCTTGGTGAGCTTGGAGCCCGCTTTGGGGCCGGCGACCAGGTAGCTCGTCTTCTTTGAAACACTGCCCGAAACCTTGGCGCCGAGTACCTTGAGCGCCGCACCCGCCTCGTCGCGGGTGCGGTTGACGAGCGTGCCGGTGAGCACGAAGGTCAGACCTGCGAGCGGTTGTGCATCGGCGAGCTCGCCCGCCACGCCCGCGTCGGCTGCGGCTTGTGCATGCGCGGCGCCCAAGTCGACCTCGAGCGACAGGCCCGCCTGGCGCAGGCGCTCCAGCACGGCAAGGTTTTCGGGCACGGCCAGGAACTGCTTGACGCTCGCCGCAATCTTGGGACCGATGCCCTCACACTCGGCAATGTCCTCTTCGCTCGCCAAGATGAGCTTGTCGATCGACAGGAATCGCTCGGCGATGACCTCGCCCACACTCTTGCCCACGTGGCGGATGCCCAGGGCAAACAGCACGCGACCGAGCGGCTGGCTCTTGGACTTGTTGAGCTCGGCGATGATTTTCTCGGCCGTCTTGAGGCCCACCGGGATAGGGTCGCCCTTCTTGACGCCCTTTTTGCTGTTGGAGCTGGCATAGGTGCGGCCCGTGTCCAGTCCGGCGATGTCATCAACCGTGAGCTGGTAGAAGTCTGCGACGTCGTGGATCAGCCCGGCGGCGATCATCTTGTCGACGATCTCGTCGCCTAGGCCGTCGACGTCCATGCAGCCGCGGCTCACCCAGTGGAGCAGACGCTCCTTGAGCTGCGCCGGGCAGTCGATGGACACGCAACGGTAGGCAACCTCGCCGTCCTCGTGGACCACGGGACTGCCGCACACGGGACAGACCTCGGGCATGTGCCAGTCGACCGAATCGGCCGGGCGCTTGTCGAGCACCGGGCCTACGACCTCCGGGATTACGTCGCCTGCCTTGTGCACGATGATGGTGTCGCCCTCGCGCACGTTTTTGCGGCGGATCTCGTCGATGTTGTGCAGCGTGGCGCGCGCGATGGTAGAGCCGGCGACCGTCACCGGGTCGAACTCGGCGACCGGCGTGAGTACACCGGTGCGGCCCACCTGGATGCGAATTTCGCGCAAGACGGTCTGCTTTTCCTCGGGCGGGAACTTAAAGGCAATGGCCCAGCGCGGCGCACGGGCGGTAAAGCCCAGGTCGAGCTGCTGCTGAAAGCTATCGACCTTTACGACCA
>DXLQ01000179.1:0-1626 GCA_019414685.1 Collinsella sp.
CTGGAGTCGGCGATCAGATAGCGCGAGTCGGCCTTGCTAAAGGCGAGCTGCTGGATACGACCCTCATCCATATTAGACGTAGACACGTCGCCATCCAGAATGCCGTTGGCGCCGATAAACGCCGCGTCGATACCCAGTGCACGCAGGGTATCCTCGGCCGTTGGTCCCACAAAAGCGGCGGTACGGCGACGGTACATGCCGCCCACTAGGCACAGGTCGCAGTCCTCGCGCGCCTCGAGCAGGTTAAACACCGAAAGCGAATTGGTCACGATGCGCAGACGAAATGCCGGCAGCATCGAGGCCATCTGCTCAACCGTGGTGCCCGTACCCAAAAAGATGGTCGAGCCTTCCTCGATAAGCTCCACGGCGCGGCGCGCGATCTGCAACTTTTCCTCGGCATGCTTGGTGCGCTTTTCGCTGTGCGAATACTCATGGCGCAACATAGCATGTGGACGGCCCTGCGCACTGCGGGCTCCACCGTGCACGCGTTCGATCTCGCCCAGGCTCGCAAGTTCCTCAAGGTCGCGGCGGATCGTCATATCCGAGACACCTAACGCATCAGAAATCTCTTTAACCGAGACCGTGCCCTGCTCTTCGAGCAGCTGCCGAACCTTATCCTGTCGCTCTGCCTTAATCACGATGAATCCTCGCCGTTCTTTGCGCGCATATCATTCAAACAGTAACGAACAAATTGTATCAGACTCGTGCGCGTCAAAAATGAACGCCCGCACAGCTCCAATCATCACTTTTTTGAGAAAAATACCCCCTGCTTTAGTGGGGTGTAGTGATAATCTCGCCTGTTCGCGCTACAGTTTGTCGGAAATACCTCGATGTTAGGAACCAAATGATCACTTCCGAGCTTTTCGGCACCGCTCCGTGCGGTACCCCCGTTCATCGTTACACCCTCAACGGGCCCGAGATCTGCGTTCGCATTATGGACTATGGCGCCACCGTGCTGGGCATCGACGTGCCCGACATTCCCGGCAACGTGCGCGATGTGGTGCTGGGCTTCGATAAGCTCGAGGATTACTTTGACAACCCCGCCTGCTTTGGCGCGACCATCGGACCTGTGGCCAACCGCACCGCGGGCGCCACGATCACCATTGACGGCACGGACTGGCATATGCCGGCCAACGAAGGCGTCAACAACCTGCATAGCGACCTTGAGCACGGTCTGCACAAGCGCGTATGGGATGTTGAGCTCGACGAGGTGCACAATGCCGTGCGCACGACCACCTCGCTTGAGGATGGCGAGCTGGGCCTGCCCGGCAACCGAACCTTTACGGCTGTGTTTACCGTTACGCGCACCGGCGTCTTTCGCATCGAGTATGGCTGCGAGAGCGACCGTGCCACCTACGTGTCCATGACTAACCACACGTACTTTAACCTTGCTGGCCATAACGCCGGCATGGACTGTGAGCACTTCTTTGTTGCCAACGCCGTCCACTATCTGCCCATTGACGATCAGAACATTCCCACCGGCGAGATTGCTCCGGTCGAGGGCACGCCGTTTGACTTCCGTGAGCTGCACCCCGTCGCACCCGGCATGGAGGCCGACGACCCGCAGATTAAGCAGGCCCGTGGCTACGATCACTGCCTGTGCATCGATGGCTATCAGTACGGCCG
>DXLQ01000018.1:0-24400 GCA_019414685.1 Collinsella sp.
CCCGAATCCTTGGCGCAAATCGAAACCATGCGCTCGGTGCAGCCCAGGTCGTCGCCCACGCAGCCCATGTCCACGCTGATCATCTCGCGCGTGTCGGCCGGCACAAAGGCACCGCCGTGACCGACCTCCTCGTACACGGTAAAGAGCAGCGACACCTTGCGCGAGAGCGTCACCTCGCCAGCGGCGACGGCACACGCCAAGCCCAGCAGAATCGACGCCGACAGCTTGTCGTCAAGGAAGCGACTCTTAATGTAGCCGCTCTCCGTCACCATGGTGCGCGGATCCATAGCGATGATGTCGCCAGTCTGAATACCCAGCTCGAGCACATCGTCCTTGCTGTCAACGTTCTCGTCGAGCAGGATCTCCATGTTCTTCTCGATGGCCTTGACCGGCTCATCGGCCACATGCGCCGAAGGCTCGGTATTGAGGACCACGCCTGTGTAGACCTTGCCGCCACGCGTGTAGACGGTGCAGTTCTCGCCATCGGCCGTGGACCACTGGTGCCCACCGAGCGTCGTCGGACGCAGGCGGCCATTGTCCTTAATGGATCGCACCATGGCGCCAAGCGTGTCGACATGGCTCGCCAACACGAGCGGCTCACCCTCGCCGCCGAGCTCAACCAGCACATTGCCCTTATTGGAGCGCTCGGGCTCAAAGCCCATATCGCGCAGGGTTTCCATCAGATAATCAGTCGCCGCACGAGTAAAGCCCGTAGGCGAGGCAATAGAAGTCAGCGCCTTAAGCTGGTCAGTAATAAAACCAAGCGTAGAATCCATTTGGGACACCATCCACAACTCCAAAGTCAACATCCCGTAATCAGTAAAAGCCCCAACAACGATACCATCACGCACAAATATTTACCCAGCGAGATGACCCATCGAGCTCTTCCGAACAGCGCCCGCCACGACAACGAGCCGGCGGGCCCCGCCCGTTAGCCCCAGAATCTTTCCGCAGGACAGAAGGAGGCCCCGCCGCACGTAGTGCGCAGCGGGGCCTCCGACATGTCCGAGGACGATTCTGGGGCTAACGGGCGGGGCCCGCCGAACCAGGTTAGGCAGCCGGGCAGATCTTCTTGAAGAGCTCGATGACGTCGTCGAGCGTCGCCTCGCGCGGGTTGCCCGGGAAGCAGGCGTCAGCCATGGCGTCCTTGGCCAGGACCTCGATCTCGTCGGCCTTCATGGCCTCGCAGACATGCGGGATGTTCACGTCGGCGGAGAGCTGCTTGACGGCGGCGATGGCGGCGTCGGCAGCCTCGTCGGTGCTCATGCCCGTGGTGTCAACACCCATGGCAACGGCAACCTTGGCCAGGCGCTCAGCGCAAACCGGCTTGTTGAACTCCATGGCGATCGGCAGCAGCATGGCGCAAGCGACGCCGTGCGGGGTGTCGTAGTGAGCGGACAGGGTGTGAGCCATGGCGTGGTCGATGCCCAGGCCAACGTTGGAGAAGCCCATGCCGGCGACATACTGACCAAGAGCCATGCCCTCACGGCCGGAGCCGGGCTGGCCGGACTTGGCCTCGGCGACGGAGTCGCGCAGGTTCTCGCTGATCAGCTTGATAGCCTCAAAGTGGAACATGTCGGAGAGCTCCCAGGCGCCCTTGGTGGTGTAGCCCTCGATGGCGTGGGTCAGAGCGTCCATGCCAGTGGAAGCGGTAAGGCCGGCGGGCATGGAGGCCATCATGTCAGGGTCGACGACGGCGACCTCGGGGGCGTCGTTGGTGTCGACGCACACGAACTTGCGGACCTTCTCGGGGTCGGTGATGACGTAGTTGATGGTCACCTCGGCAGCGGTACCGGCGGTCGTCGGCACGGCGATGGTGAATACGGCGTGGTTCTTAGTGGGAGCAACGCCCTCGAGGCTGCGGACATCGGCGAACTCGGGGTTGTTGATGATGATGCCGATAGCCTTGGCGGTATCCATGGAGGAGCCACCACCAATGGTCACGATAGCGTCAGCCTCGGCGGCCTTGAAGGCCTCAACGCCGTCCTTGACGTTCTGGATAGTGGGGTTGGGCTTGATCTCGGAGTAGAGGCTCCAAGCGATGCCGGCGGCGTCGAGCTCGTCGGTCACCTTAGCGGTAACGCCAAACTTGACCAGATCGGGGTCGGAACAGACGAAGATCTTCTTGTAGCCGCGACGCTGGAGCTCGCCGGGGATCTCCTTGATGGCGCCGGAACCATGATAAGAGATGGTGTTGAGAACGAAACGATTAGCCATTGATAGCCTCCCATCGTGTGCGGGGCACCCATTACGCCCCGCGCTACAAGTTCCATCCTAACGCTTTTGAAACAAAAAACGCGTGAGAACGTCAAAAGTGTTAAAGCGTTTCAACATAATAACGGAGCCCCAGTCCTTCCCTCCCGACAGCAGCGAAGGCTAGATTATAGGAGCAATCGCCCAAAGAATACGACCAACTCAGTCTATAAATTGTTTCTGTTTTAGCAATATATGTTTGACAATACGTTTATAAAAGGATACTTTATAGTAAATAAAATGCATGCAGCAAATAGCGTCATTCATTTTGTTAGAAATTGCCCATGCGGTTATTGCAGCTGCATGTACCGCAACGTACAGCGCAATTCTCCGCACGAAGTAGAAGACGGTTCCAATTCGATCGAGGCGATGACGCGTGATGGCTACTGGTCCTAAATCGAGCAAGACGGCTACAAACGAATATCGAATCTCAATTGAAGGTAATCCTTATCCGCATACTCTGGCTCTCATCAACCCAGCGGGAGACAACCTCAACATCAAAAGACATGGGTTCACGGGTCCACTAGGACAGCTATCGAGTCTTAAATATACCGTTTATGACGATGCGAATGAAAAACTCTTCACTGTCGTCGACGGTGGCTTTAGCAACATGCCCAGGGTTGCGCTCATCATCGAACACAAGGAAGTTGCGGTGTTCGATTATGGTCTAAACAGACTTGAGATGAAGTGCGTAACGAACATACCGAATTACGCAATAAAAGGTAACTTCCTATTTGGAGATTACGATATATTCAGCCAACAGGAAGTGAAGCTATCTTCAGTTATCGTCCTTCAATGTGATAAACAATCGTGCTTTAGCATACAGGTTTTGGATAAAGCCGAATTAGCCGCCGCAATTGGAATACCTACAGCCATTGCCCTTCTTAGGGCTCGGATTGAAGAGCATCTCGAATAAATCGCAAAAAGCAGTTCGTAACAACATTCAGGAGCTAGATATTTTTTCTGGCTCCTGAAACTGTATTACATAGAGAGGAAAAATATTGCGGCAAAGGGGCTGTCCCTTTGCCGCATTCGGTTACTTTCGACAGCCCTCTTTCCAAGCCTCGGCCGCAAGCTTCCAGCGAAAACGCAGGTCGCGCTCGCGGTCGATGAACATGATGGCAAACGCGACAAACAGCAGCGCGCTCGCCACGACGATGGCGTGCAGACCCATGCGCTCAATACACCAGTTGCCCAGCACGGCGCCAAACACAAAGGTAAAGATCACACCAAAGTACAGCAGGCCGTTTTCCAAAAAGCCGCGCTTGTGGGTAATGATGTAATCGTCCACGTTTTGCAAGGCATTACGGAGGTTGCCGATACACATGGTCGTGGCGATGCCATGACCGTGGATCTTGCGGAAGCTCTCGACCTGCATACCGCAGGCAAATGAGGTGAGGCAGTTGGCGAGCAGGTTGAAATCGCCGCCGGGAATAAAGCTCACACCCAACAAGATGACGGCTTCGAAAAACACCGTCACCTGGCGCCAGTGAATCAAGCTGCCAAAACGCTCGTGCACCAAATCGGCAAGCATAATGCCCACGGCAAACGACACTACAGGGAAGAAATAGCGTCCCGCCAGCGCCCAATTGCCCTCCGAGATGCTCACGCCCACGAGCAGGATGTTGCCTGTCTGCGCGTTGGCGAAAACATGGTCGCGCCCAATGTACGAATACACGTCCATAAAGCCACCGGCGAGCGCCAAGATGATGCCCAGCTCAATAGACTCCGATATCTGTTTGGCACGCTGCATCGTCGTGCATCCTCCTTGTTGACGACTCTCTCGTGCGTTGGCGGAAACATAGCCGCCGTTCATACTGTAACCCATTGACAACATGGCGTGCGCGCGAGACGGCTTCCCCAACGCGCAGATACACAGTCTGGAAACAAACGGCGGGTACGGCACCCGCATCGACGCGCCGATCCGCCAGCCCATGTACTCCACCAGTCTTTTTAGCCCCGTCCCAAAAAGACTGGTTACAATTACGTGCAGCATACAAACACCGGGAGGGATCGTGGCAAAAAAGCCTCAGCACGCTCAGAACAACCAGCGCAGTCAGCAGGGCAAACAGGGCCAGCAGCAAAAGCGCGGCGGTAAGGCCCAGGGCGGCCACGCCACTCATACCCCGGCAGCGCCCGCCCGTCCCTGGCGCCCGGGCCGCGACAAGTTCCTCCCCGTCAGCCGCGCCGATATGGACGCGCGCGGCTGGGACCAGTGCGACTTCGTCTACATCTGCGGCGACGCCTACGTGGACCACCCCAGCTTTGGCATGGCCATCGTCAGCCGCGTACTCGACGCGCACGGCTACAAGGTGGGCATCATCTGCCAGCCCGACTGGACCGACCCCGCCAGCATCACGGTGCTCGGCGAGCCGCGCCTGGGCTTTTTGGTCAGCGCCGGCAACATGGACTCCATGGTCAACCACTATTCGGTGACCAAGCACCGCCGCCACACCGACGCCTATACCCCCGGCGGCGAGGAGGGTCACCGCCCCAACCGTGCCGTCACGGTCTACGGCAACCTCATCCGCCAGACGTTCAAGGACGCCCCCATCATTATCGGTGGCATCGAGGCAAGCCTGCGTCGCCTGGCCCACTACGACTACTGGCAGGACAAACTCAAGCGCTCGGTGCTGCTCGACTCGGGCGCCGACATCCTCATCTACGGCATGGGCGAGCACGCGATCGTCGAGATCGCCGACGCGCTCGACGCGGGACTGCCCGTGGACCAGATCACCTATATCAACGGCACCGTCTACCGCACCAGCTCGCTCGACGAGGTCTACGACTACGACCTGCTGCCCAGCTGGGACGACCTTGCCGCCGACAAGCTCAACTACGCGCGCAGCTTTAACGTGCAGCAGCAGAACATGGACCCCATCACTGGACACCGCCTGGTAGAGCCCTACCCCAACAGCGTCTATGTGGTGCAGAACCCGCCGTCGGCGACGCTCACCACCGACGAGATGGACGAGGTGGCCGAGCTCCCCTACGCACGCGATTGGCATCCCGACTACGATACGGCGGGCGGCGTGCCGGCCTTTGCCGAGATCAAGTTTTCGATCAGCTCCAACCGCGGGTGCTTTGGCGAGTGCTCGTTTTGCGCGCTGACCTTCCACCAGGGTCGCGTGCTGCAGATGCGCAGCCACGACTCGATCATGCGCGAGGCCGAGCTGCTCACGCGCGATCCCGAGTTTAAGGGCTACATCAACGACGTGGGCGGACCGACGGCCAACTTTAGCCGCCCGGCCTGCGACAAGCAGCTCAAACACGGCGTGTGCAAGAACAAGCGCTGTCTGTGGCCGAGCGTGTGCAAGAACATGGTGGTCGACGAGAGCGGCTACACGCAGCTGCTGCGCGACCTGCGCCAGCTGCCGGGCGTCAAGAAGGTCTTTGTCCGCAGCGGCATCCGTTTTGACTACACCATGGCCGATGCCTCGGACGAGTTTTTGCGCGAGCTGCTGGAGCACCATGTCTCGGGCCAGCTACGCGTGGCACCCGAGCACGTGAGCGACGCGGTGCTCTCCGTAATGGGCAAGCCGAGCCGCGCCGTCTACGATGCATTCTGTCGCAAATTTGAGCGCTTGAACCGTGAATACGGCCTTAAGCAGTACGTGGTGCCGTATCTGATCTCGAGCCACCCCGGATCGACGATGAAGGAAGCCGTGGACCTTGCCGAGACCGTGCGCGACATGGGCTACATGCCCGAGCAGGTGCAGGACTTCTACCCCACGCCGTCCACCATGTCGACGTGCATGTACTACACCGGCGTGGATCCGCGCACCATGGAGCCGATCTATGTGGCGCGCGACCCGCACGAAAAGGCCATGCAGCGCGCGCTCATCCAGTATCGCAAGCCCGAGAACTACAAGCTGGTGCGCGAGGCGCTGGAGAAGGCCGGACGTCGTGACCTGATCGGCTACACCAAGCATTGCCTGATTCGCCCCGTGCCCCCGCGCCCGGGTGAGACATCTGCTGGCGGTGGGCATGGCACCGGCAAGAAGGGCGGCAAGCCGCATGGTGGCGGTGCCGGCAAGGGACCCAAGGGTAGCAAGGGCCACGGCGGCATGTCGCGTGCGCAAAACACCGCAGGCCGCAACCGCGCGGCCCAGGGGCGTCAGGGCGCCAACGGAGGCGGACGCCGCAATTAGTGCGGGAATGCGGTAGATGTGGTCGCAGCGCTCTGCTGGCACGCTTGGCGCAGTGAGCGCATTGCCTCAACGAGGATGACGCCGGCAATAGCGACCGTAATTGCCACGTCGAACGGCGTGTTCACAAACCAGAGCAACGTCATGAGATGCGACCCGGCATTAAAGGCAAAATGCAGCAGGATCGTGTAGCGGAGCTTTCCGGTGGTCACGAGCACCCAGCCAAAGACCAGACCGGCGGCGCCGGCGTAGCAGCCCTGCACCCAATTCATATGCATAAAGCCAAAGATGGCCGCCTGCAGCACAATCGCCGCGGCGATGCCTCGCTTGTCCGGCGCCGCCCAGGGCACCATGGCGACGTCTTGCGCCCGCGCGCGACGCCGGAGCTTCCAGAGCGGACGGCACTGCGGGTTAAATGCTCGGAGCGAAAACTCAAAAATGATACCGCGCACCAGCAGTTCCTCGCAAAACGGAGCGCCGAGCACCGTGGTCAGGACGGCCAGATAGCTCGTGTCGCCCATGCCCGTCTCCTCGACAAGTTCGCTGTAATCGGCCGCCGCCTCGGGCAACAGCGACAACACAGCGTCGGTCACGTAGCCAACGACCACCTGCAGGGCAAGGCCGATTACGATAACGCAGGCGATGCGCTTCCATGCCTTGGCTGCTCCCCCGCCAAGCGGGCGCTCGCCCTGCCAGCGCGCCATAAACGAGCGCGGCCACGGATAACGCCACCACAGCAGCGCCATCAAAAACGACGCCATCTGCGCGGCAGCCTGAAGCAATTGAATATCGAGGTCGTCAATCGAAAAGCCCATGAACACCGACGCGACACCCAGAGCGGAAAACAAAACCACGCTCAGGGCAATATCTGCCGCGACAACGCCTAAACAAGCAAGTGTCCACACCAACGCGTTGAGCATGCCAGCCTCCTCAAGAACCGTTCCCTAGTTCTACCACAAACTGGCAAAACACTGATCCCTTGGGGACAGAGGAAAACGGATCATTGTTGGTGCAAAGGAGCCAGGTTACTTTGCGCAAAACGGCAATGCCCCGCCCACGCAATCACGTGGACGGGGCATTGCTCCAGGTATGCGGTCAGCGACCCTGTTGCTTTTACTTAAGCTCGGGCCAGAAGTCCTTGTTAGCCTCGATCATGTCGTCGAGAACCTCCTTGGCGACCTTCATCGACGGCACGGTCTTGTTGAGCGTAAAGGCCTTGAGCGCCTTCTCGTACGAACCCTCGATCGTAGCCTCGACCACGAGCTTCTCGGAGTTCAGCTGCTGCATCATAAGACCCTGCTGGAACAGCGGAATGTTGTCGCGGCTGATGACCTCGGGGCCGTTCTTGCCAATGTAGGCAGGCAGCTCGACCATGGCGTCATAGGGCATGTTGGGGATGGCGCCCTTGTTCTCGCAAATGACCAGGAAGCGCTGCTTGGTGTCGTTCTTCAGAGCGATGGCCAGGTCGGCAATCCAGTCGCCGTGGCTGCCCGCATAGAACGTGCTCTCGTCGATCTCGCCGGTCTTCTCGTAGTGATCGATACCGTCGAAGAGGTTCTTCTCGCGCGTCTCCTCAACCTCGTTAGCACGGGTGCGCTCGGGGTTGGAATGCTCGACGAACTCCTTCTGCTGCAGGTAGTAGTTCAGATACGTGTTGGGCAGGTACTCCGGGAAGCACTCCATGATCTCGTACTCGCCCTTCCAGACGTAGTACCAGCTGCCCTTGGTGTGACGGTTCTGCTCGGGGTGCTCGTCAGTGGCCTCCTCGGGCTTCTTTGCCATGAGCGAGCCCATACCCTTGAGGTAGGAATCGGGCAGCAGGATCTGGTGCTCCTTGATGTACTCGCGCAGCTGCGGGAGCACCTCCTCGCCCTTGTGGCGGATCGAGGTGAACCAACCAAAGTGGTTGAGGCCAAAGTAATCGTACTCGACATCCTTCTTGTCGATATCGAGCGCGGCGCAAACCACGTCGATGATCGCGATCGGCATGTCGCAGATGTTGATGATGCGAGCGTTGGGACGCAGCACACGGCAGCCCTCGGAGACGATGGCAGCAGGGTTGGAGTAGTTGAGAATCCAGTAATCCTTCTTGGCGTACTTCTCAACGTCATCGATCAGCTCGACCATGGGGAAGATGGTGCGCATGCCGTAGGCAAGGCCGCCGCAACCGCAAGTCTCCTGGCCCACGCAGCCGTGACGCAGCGGAATCTTCTCGTCCTGCTCGCGCATGGCGTAGCCGCCCACGCGCATCTGGGCAAACACGAAGCTCGCGTCGGTAAAAGCCGTCTTTTTGTCGGTGGTCACCGTGAGCTTGATGTCCAGGCCGAGGTCCTCGTGCAAAATCCAGTCCACGAGCACGCCGACCTTGCGCTGGCGCTCCTCGTTGATGTCGTACAGACGAATCTCGTCAACGTCGAGCTCGTCCTTGCGCAGGGCGATGGACTTGACGATGCCGGGGGTAAAGGTGGATCCGCCACCACACAGAGTAATGATCATTGTTTACTGCTCCTTCTCAATTGCGTTTTCGACCTTGTCGCGCATCTCGGCGACCTTCATGCCAAAGATGATCTGGATATTATTGCCGTTGCGGTTGATGCCGCTGTTGGGCACGTGGTTGATGAGGTCCTCATTGATGAGGTCCGGGTTCTTAACGTTCACGCGGAGACGCGTAAAGCAGTTCTCGAGCTCCTCGATGTTGTCCTTGCCGCCAAGACCTGCGACCAGGTCGGCAATACCTGCATCGACGCCCTCTGCGGGAGCCGCGGCAACGGCGCCCTGCTTCACCGCGACAGACGCGGCGGCCTCGCCCTCGGCAACGGACTCGGCGAGCTCGGACTCCTCCTCGCGGCCAGGCGTGTGGAGGTTGAGCTTCTTAATAAGGAAGGTGAAGAGGAAGAAGTACAGAGCGGCGTTTACGACTCCAAGCACCAGCATAACCGGCCAGTTGGTCTTGTCGACACCGAGGACCAGGTTGGAAACCACGATGTTGATGATGCCGCCTGCAGTCGAAGCGGGCACGGAGAGGACCTTGAGCAGAACCAGGAAAATACCGGAAAGAATCGAGTGAACGACAAAGAGCACAGGAGCGGCAAAGACAAAGAGGAAGTCCATGGGCTCGGTGACGCAGGAGAGCACGGCGGTGATGATCAGCGGGATGATAACTGCCTTGGTCTTATCCTTGTTCCCCTTGTAAGCGGTGAAGATAAAGGCGAGACCGATGCCGATGTAGGGCCACAGGTTGTTGAAGGTGTAGCTGTTGAAGTAGGTGCTATCGGAGAAGGGCTGGCCCGTCATTGCCATCTCGGCAACACGGATGGGGTAGGCGCCGGCGATAACCTGATCACCCAGCGTCAGGGTGCCGCCCACATCGGAGAACTGGAACGGGGTGTAGATGAGGTGGTGCAGACCGGTGGGAACGAGCAGCTTGTTGAGCATGCCGTAGATAAACAGACCGATGTTGCCCGACTCCTTAATGATGCCGGCAACGGAGGAGATGGCGCCCTGAACCGGAGGCCAAACGATGCAGAAGCCAGCGCCCATGATCCAGGAAATGATGATCATGATCAGGAACGGGAAGCGAACGCCCGAGAACATCGAAAGGGCAATGGGGAACTGCTTGTTCGAGTACTTGTTGAACACGGTACCGGTAATGCAACCGAGAATGATGCCGCCGAACACGCCGGTATCGAGCACCTGAATGCCCATAACGGTGGCCTGGCCGGTTCCGGTAAGACCGAGCATGCCGCTCGCATCGGCAAGAGAGCCGGTGGCGTTGAGCACGATGTTGTTAGCCTGCAGGAACAGGAAGAACGACATCAGGGCAATCAGCGAAGCATGGCCCTTGTTCTTCTTTGCCATGGCGCCGGCGATACCCACGCAGAACAGAATCGAGAGGTTGTTGATGATAAACATCAGCGACTGGTAGACAACGGCGCCCACAAGCTGGAACGGACCGGAGCCCAGTACGGGGACCAAAGCGCAAATGGTCTTGTTGGTCAGAATGATGCCCACAATGAGCAGGATGCCGGCAACCGAGAGATACATCATCGGCTGGACGATCGACTTCGCGAACACCTCCAACGGCGCTTTGAAATTGAACTTCTTTTTTGCGGTCATAGCGGTACTCCCCTTCCTTTTCCGCAAATTAAGACAGATGTGCCCTGGACAAGACCGTGAGCCTTGCCTTATATCAATCGATGTGTGGGCACGTTATGCCTAGAGACCAGGTTCTCCAAGCAGGTTAACAATGTGATATGCGAGATAGCTCTTCTCGGCATCGGTAACGACAACGTTATAGGTAGACGACAAGTGGGCGGCTATGGCGTCCGCGCACGAGAATGCGCACGGATACGCCGTTTCATCGATTCGGAACAGCGCGTCGCCATTGATTTGCCCGGCCGTGGGGTCAAGCGCCCGCTGTGCGAAAAACTGCAGGTGGCGGACGAAACGCTCATAGGGCAACGAGGTGTCATCGAGGGTCGTAGCATAGCGCTTGGAAACAATCGCGAGCACGTCGCGAACAAGCTGGACCGAGACGATTAGACGGTCGGAGCGTTGCGGCATGGTGGCGTTGACGATATGCAGCGTAATGAAGCCCTGCTCTTCTTCGCTCATCTGGATGCCCATATACTCCTTGATAATCTGCAGCGCACGGCCCGCAAGTGCATACTCCTTGCGATAGAACTGCTGGATCTCGAGCAGCAACGGATTCTCACAGGAGACGCCCTTGCGCTCGCGCTCCAAAGCAAGGCTGATATGGTCTGCGAGAGCAATGAGAATCTTGTCGTTGATATCAACATTGAGCTCTCGACGGAGCATCTGAACAATATCCTCGGCAATCATGAGGTTGACGGTGGGGATGGACTCCAAAAGATGTGCCAAGCGGTCAATCGTACGCGAGTCCTGAGAAGTTCCCTTCTGCAACGCGTAGGTCTTTTCAATCGACGCCTCGTCGATGGCATCGCCGGCATGACGGCCAAAGCAGAGGCCTCGCCCGATGACGATGAGCTCGGAGCCATCGTCCGAAGTGACCATTGCGACGTTGTTGTTAAAAACTCGCTTGATAACCACGGTACCCACCACAAGAATTTACTCGGAAAGCCAGATGACAGGCTCTTTAACAGCAACAGGGCCGGAAGCATGCTCACGAAGAGTCGAGTTCTCCGAGCGCTCGCACACGATAACGAAGACCGTGGGATCGAAGCCGGCGGCGCGAACCGCGTCGAAATCGACCTCGACGAGGGGCTGGCCCGCGTCGACATGGTCACCCTGGGCAACAAGCGCATGGAAGCCCTTGCCCTCAAGCTTAACAGTGTCGATTCCGATATGCAGCATCACCTGAGCAGAGCTGTCGTCGGACATGATGCCCAGCGCGTGCTCAGTCGGAAACAGCGCCGCGACGGTGCCGGAAACAGGAGCGCACACCGTTCCCTCTTGGGGAACCACGGCAACGCCATCGCCCACGGCACGGCTGCTAAAAGCGGGGTCATTGGTATTTTCTAGATGAACAAGCTCGCCGGCAACGGGAGCGAGGATTTCGAACTCGGAAGCTGCAGTCTTCTGCTCATCCGAACCGCCCATCAGGCGAGAAAAGAAACCCATGGTGGCATGTCCCTTCATAAATATAGCCCAACCAAAATCAATCGAATGCGCCCCTTGAGACGCACGCGATCAAAGACTTTGGTTAGGCCCACGTCCAAGGGACTCGGTAACCTTCCGCATTTCTTTTCACTGAGGTTATTGTAGACAAGCCCAAAGCCGGAACAATCATTATGACCGGCGAACGGTATTTTTTCTCCGATAAACGGTATTTATGCGGCACTTAGGGACGTTCCTTTTCTGCCGGCACCCAGGGACACTCCTTGCTCTGGCCCCTTTGCACCAATCATGAGTTGCGGTGAAATAGGGGCTGAAAAGCCGCTCAAAAGGCCAAAACAGTCCGTATTCCACCGCAGCTTCAAAACGTTGGTGCATATGAACCTGTCCCCCTTGCACCAAAAAGGGCCCCGAGCAAAACATGCCCGGAGCCCTCTGGTCGCCTCGACTTACCGCGCGACACGTGTGTTACTTGCGCTTGCCGCCGCCGTCGCCGGGACGACGGGAGCTGCCGCCGCGCTTGCCGCCGCCGTCGCCGGGACGACGGGAGCTGCCGCCGCGCTTGCCGCCACGGCTGTTGCCATAGCTGCCACGGTTATCGCGACCGCCGGCGCGGCCGCCACGGGAGCCGGCCTGGTTGCCGCCGCGACCACCACGGTAGCCGCCGCGACGCTCTTCGCGGGTATCGTCGTAGTTGCGCCAGTCATCGCGACGATCGCGGCTGGCACGAGGGTCGCGACGATCGCGCGACTCATTCGAACGACCGGAGCCGCTGCGGCCACCGTTACCGCGGGCGCCTTCACGACGCTCAGTGCCGCGGCTACCGCGCTCACCACGGCCTTCGCCGCCACGGCGCTCATCACGGCCACCGCGCTCGCCATCGCGACCGGAGCGACGACGGTCGCCCGAGCCACGCTTGCCGCCGCGCGAACCGCGACCCTCGTCCTCGCGCTCAACACGACGACGACCGCCACGGTCCTCGTCCTCGCGGCGACGGCGGTGTGCCTCGCCCTGGAACTGCTTGGCACGGCGCTCGGCACGGTTGCCGCGCGGGGCCTGCTCGACGGCAGCAGCACCGCCGCGCTCCTCGGCAGCCACCTCGCGGGCCACGCTCTCAACGGCCTCGTCCACGCGAGCCTGAACGCCCTCGCGCACGCGGGTCTTGCCGCCGCGCTTGGGACGGCTCGGACGCTCGCCGTCGCCGCGACGCTCGTCGCGACCGCGGTTGGAACGACCGGCCACATCGCCGTAGTCATCGCCGTTGCGCTTGCCGTCGCGACGTGCCTGCTCAAGCTTCTTCTTGCTCTTGGACTTGCCGCGCTTGGTCTTCTTCTTCACCTTGAAGGCCGCAGGGTCGCGCTCGGGGTCAACCGCGGGCGGATTGGGACCCACATGCAGGTCGCCGGCCTCGTAGATGTCGGCCGTCTTGTCCATGAGCTTCTCGATCTCGTAGAACTCATCGACATCCTGCTCGGTCACAAACGTGATGGCCCAGCCCAGCTCACCGGCGCGGCCCGTACGGCCAATACGGTGGATGTAGTCGGTCGGCTCGGCCGGCACGTCAAAGTTCACGACGTAGCGCACGTCGCTGATGTCGATACCGCGGGCGAGGACATCGGTTGCCACCAACACGTCGACGGTGCCGTCGCGGAAGGCAGAAAGCGCGCGCTCGCGCTGCGCCTGGCTGCGGTTGCCGTGAATCGCGGCGGCCTTGATGCCCTTGCGCTCCAGGCGACGGCAGCAGCTGTCGGCGCGGTGCTTGGTGCGCATAAAGACGATGGTGCGCTCCGGGCCCTCCTTCTTGAGGAACTCGGGCAGCAGGTTGTTCTTGGCCTCGATGGACACCGGGAACACAAACTGGTCGACGGTGTCGGCGGTCGACGTGGCGGGCGCGATCTCCACGCGGGCCGGGTCGCTCACCAGGTCGGTGATCTCGCCCACGGCCTCCTCGTCGAGCGTGGCCGAGAACAGCAGCGTCTGACGCTCGGCCGGGGTCTCGCGCACAATGCGGCGGACGGCGGGCAAAAAGCCCATGTCGAGCATACGGTCGGCCTCGTCGAGCACCAGCACCTTGACCTCGTCTAGGTGGCAGGCGCCCTGCTCGATCAGGTCGACCAGACGGCCCGGCGTGGCGACCAGGATGTCGCAGCCGTACTTGAGGGCCGCGGTCTGCGGCTTGTAGCTCACGCCGCCCACGACGGTCACGGCGACATGGCCGGTGACGTCGGCGATCTTGCTCGCAACCTCGTCGATCTGCTGGGCAAGCTCGCGCGTGGGGGTGATGACGAGCATCACGGGGCCGCGACCGTTGCCCTCGGGCTTCTTGGCGCCGCGACGGCGGTTGCGGCCGCCACGCTCGCGCACGGGCTTGGGCGGAGCGATGTGCTCCAGGTTGTTCATGGTCGGCAGCAAAAAGGCGGCCGTCTTGCCGGTGCCGGTCTGAGCGGCGGCAAGCAGGTCGCGGCCCTCGAGCACCACGGGGATCGAGCCGGCCTGCACGGGCGTGGGCGCCGTGTAACCAAGGTTCTCGATGGCACGAAGCATCTCGTCCGAAAGGCCCAGCTCGTCGAAGGCGGGCAGGCTCTCGGTCGCGGACTCGACGGTCTCGGCGGCGCTGGCCTCGTCGGCCGCATCAAAGGCAGCCTGGGTCATGGCCTCGCGGGCCTCGTCCAGAATCTCGGCGTCCGTGACGTCGGATACAGAATTACGCATATGTTGTTGTTCCTTATCTGCACGCGTTATGGGCACGGCATGCGGCCGCGCGAGCGTGCTTGGTAGTGCGCTAATACATACAAAAACAGGTGCGCACAGAGAGGACGTTGCTCAGCACGCTGGCGATCGCTTTGGCAGCCATATCACGCGCCGTCCAGACGCAGCGGCCCTAAGCGATGGAGCAGATTCGCCGCGGGTTAGTATACCCGTGCTTCGCATGCCCCCACGTAAACCACAGATGACAGGGCGGTCGGGGCCGAGCAGAGACTCCCCCGCCGGACAATGTCTCAATCTGCAACAGATACTCAGCAAAAACCGGCCTAACCGTTGCAGATTGAGATATACACAAATCTCGTAAAACAACATCTCAATCTATAATAGTTAGAGGTCATTTTCCCTGCTAGATGTTACAGATTGAGACGAAGGGCGGGGATGGTGCACCAACCCGGCAATCGACCCCCGCATCGGAATGTCTTACATTTCAACTTCTGCTGTATACCCCCAGGGGGTATGGGTGTATAGTATCAGCAGGTTAACAATTCAAACACCGAGCTACAGAAAGGAGAAGCCATGGCTCAAGAAAAGTTCGACGTGGGCGGCATGACGTGCGCCGCCTGCCAGGCACATGTGGACCGTGCCGTCAGTAAACTCGACGGCGTCCAAAACGTCGCGGTCAACCTGCTCGCCGGCTCCATGCTGGTCGACTATAACCCCACGCAGGTTACGACCGACGACATCTGCACCGCCGTCGACCGTGCGGGTTACTCGGCATCGCCCGTCAATGCGGGCACCGAAGCCGCCACAAGCGGCAGCGCGCAAGCCAGGTCCGGCGCCGCCCATATGGAGTCGCCGACCAAAAAGTTGGAGGCCGCCGCCTCTGCCATGCGCACCCGTCTCATCATCTCAATCATCTTTCTCATCCCACTGTTCTACATAGGTATGGGACATATGCTCGGCTGGCCGCTGCCCAGCATCTTCACCGACCACATCCACAGCATGACGCTCGCCCTCACCGAGCTTGTCCTGCTCATCCCCATCGTCTACGTCAACGACGCGTACTTTATCAACGGCTTCAAATCACTCGTGCACGGCGCGCCCACCATGGATGCTCTCATCGCCGTCGGAGCCACCGCATCGATCGCCTGGTCGCTCTATGCCATGTTTATCATGGCCGACCAGCTGGCCGCCGGGCAAGTCCACGATGCCATGACGACGGGCATGGACAACCTATATTTTGAGAGCGCTGGAACGATTCTGTCGCTCGTCACCGTGGGCAAATACCTCGAGACGCGCAGTAAGTCCAAGACCGGCGGCGCTATCGAGGCGCTCATCGATCTGGCGCCCAAGACCGCGACCGTCGTTGCCGACGATGGCACCGAAACCACCGTCGACGTCGACAGCATCCTTCCCGGCCAGGTCCTTCGCGTGCGCCCCGGAGAGTCCATCCCCGTCGATGGCGTGGTGCTCGAGGGCAGCTCGGCCGTGGACGAGAGCGCGCTCACCGGCGAGTCCATCCCCGTGGAAAAGACCGCCGGCGACACCGTCAACGCCGCCACCGTCAACCGCACTGGCTCGTTTACCTTCCGCGCCACACGCGTGGGCGCCGACACATCGCTTGCCAAGATCATCCAGCTCGTCGAGGACGCCAATGCCACCAAGGCGCCTATCGCCCGCCTGGCCGATAAGGTCGCCGGCGTGTTTGTGCCCGTGGTGTTTGTGATCTCGGCCGTGACTTTTGTGGCGTGGATGGCGCTCACCAGCAGCATCAACGAGGCGCTCACTTCCGCTGTCGCTGTGCTGGTGATCAGTTGTCCGTGTGCGCTCGGCCTGGCCACGCCCGTCGCCATTATGGTGGGCACCGGCAAGGGCGCCGAGATGGGCATCCTGTTTAAGAGCGCTGAGGCGCTGGAGAACCTGCGCAGCGTGGGCACCGTGGTGCTCGATAAGACGGGCACGGTCACCCGCGGCAAGCCGGCCGTGACCGACGTTGTGGTTGCCGCGCGCGCCGACGGCTCGCCCGCTATGAGTGAAAAGGCGTTACTGAAGCTCGCTGCCGCGCTGGAGCGCTCAAGCGAGCACCCGCTGGCCGAGGCGATTATGGCCGAGTGCGAGGCGCGCGGAATTGTCGCGCGCACGGTCGAGGACTTTGCCGCCGTGCCCGGGCGAGGCGTTACGGCTCGCGAAGGACAAAACGCCATCGCTGCCGGCAACGTGCGCCTGATGAACGAGCTGGGCGCGGAGGTGCCCGCCGGCGTTGCCGAGCAATTTGCCACCGAGGGCAAAACGCCGCTGTTCTTTGCCAAGAACGGCAAGCTTGTCGGTACCATCGCCGTGGCCGACGAGGTCAAAGAAACGAGCGCCGAGGCCATCGCCGCGCTGCGTTCGCTCGGCGTCGATGTGCGCATGCTCACCGGCGACAACCGCGTGACGGCCGAGGCCATCGCCCGCCGCGTGGGTCTCACCAGCGAACAGGTTATCGCCGACGTCCTGCCCGCCGACAAGGAGCGCCACGTGCGCGAACTGCAGGATGCGGGCGGCAAGGTCGCCATGGTGGGCGACGGCATCAACGACTCCCCCGCCCTGGCGCGCGCCGACGTGGGCCTTGCTATCGGCACCGGCGCCGACATCGCCAAGGAGGGCGCCGACGTGGTACTCATGCGCAGCGACCTCATGGACGTCGCCCGCGCCATCGAGCTGTCGCGCGCCACGATCCGCAACATCAAGCAGGACCTGTTCTGGGCGCTGTTCTACAACGGCATCGGCATTCCGCTCGCCGCGGGCGTGTTCTTCCCCCTCACCGGCTGGCAACTCTCGCCGATGTTTGGCGCCGCGGCCATGAGCCTGTCGAGCGTGTGCGTCGTAAGCAATGCGCTGCGCCTGAAATCCTTTAAGCCTAAAGTGGCAAAATAGGCTCACCATTTAGTCCATTTAGAACGGGTTTTCCAGGTGCCCGAGATTGACCTGAAAGAGGAGCGACGCGTACTTTGGTACGCGAGCGACGGCTTGAGGGTCAAGGTCGGGTGCCTGGGAAAGCCGACACAGCAGAGAGGAATACCCATGCGATACACGATCAAGACTTCCGGCCTCATGTGCGGCCACTGCGACGCCACCGTCGAGACGGCGCTGCTCAACGTTGCCGGCGTGACCGACGCCGACGCCGATCACGAGACCCAGACCGTCCAGGTGGAGTGCGCCGACACCGTGACCGCCGAGCAGCTCGCCGCCGCTGTCGAGGCCGCGGGCGAAAAGTTCCACGCCCTATCCGTGACCGCCGCATAGCAGACGCTGCCTACTCAATCCTCAGAAGTTGCGGTGAAATACGGACTGTTGAGCCGCCCTAGGCCTTTAAACAGTCCGTATTTCACCGCAACTGACGGGGGCATCCGGAAGATCGACCAGAAACGAGGACCCGCCATGATGGCAGACCATAAATCGGTGACCCGCATGCTCAAGACGGCACGCGGCCAGATCGACGGCATCCTGCGGATGGTCGATGAGGACCGTTATTGCGTCGATATCTCCACGCAGCTCATGGCCACACAGGCGCTCCTCGCGCGCATTAACGCCGACGTGCTCAAGGCGCATATCGAGGGCTGCGTGACTTCGGCAATCGAATCGGGCGACGAAGACCTCAAAGCCGCCAAGCTCGCCGAGATCGAACGCGTCGTCGACAAGCTCTCCAAGTAATTGGGGCATTGGGGACAGACTTCTTTGCACCGTCTTAGTGTTCCGGGGACAGGTATGTTTGCACCACATTGGTGCAGATTAACCTGTCCCCCTTGCTCTAAATCGGGTATAAAGGCGTGCAGCATATCGAACGAAAGGCAATTTGCATGAATGACTTTATGAAGGGTCGCAATGGCGCCGATGAACTCACCATCGTAATGGGTTTTGCCGGCATCATCATCGCGATGATCGGATCGATAGCCCGCATCCAGTGGCTCAGCTGGATCGCCATCGCCGTCATCGTACTCGGCGTGCTGCGTGGCCTGTCCAAAAACATCGACGCCCGCCGCAAGGAGAACGAGGCCTTTGTCGCCGGCTCGGCTAAGGTCCCCGGCTTGGGCAAGTTCGTCGCCAGCTTGGGCGGCGGGGCCGCAGCGGCCAGCACCTCGCGCGCGGCCGGCACCAGCAAGGAAGACTTTGAGCGTGCCAAGCGCACGGCCAAGAAGATGTGGAAGGGTCGCAAGACCACGGCATACCTCAAGTGCCCTAACTGCGGCCAGATGCTCTCCGTCCCCAAGGGCAAGGGCAAGATCCGCGTCACCTGTCCCAAGTGCCACGCCAAGATGGAGACGCGCTCATAGCCGCCATACCATGGGACAAAATAAAAGCCGAGGCCTCGCACTGGGACCTCGGCTTTTTTGATTATGACAAAGGGGCCGTCCCCTTGTCACACCTATGCCACGCCGTCGCGGGCAAGCTCCTCGGCCAGCGCCTCAGCCGGCGTGGCCATAATCGTGTCGAGCTCGTTATCAACCTCGGGAATACGTTTCACCTTGAGTTTGCGCACCAGATCACCGCGACACATCACGTGTATCGGCTCACGCAGAGCGCACAGGTCATCGAGCGGGTTCTCGCGCGTCACCAGGATATCGGCGGCCTTACCGCACTCGATTGTGCCGGTCTCGCCGCCCAGCCCCAGCAGCTCGGCATTGACTTGCGTAGCCGTATGCAGCGCGAAGGCGTTGCTCACGCCGACATACTTGGCAAAATAGGCCACCTCACGCCACATGTCGTACTGCGTCACGAACGGGCAGCTCGAATCCGTGCCAAGGCCTACCTTAACGCCAGCTTCCAGTGCGGCACGAGCGCTCTCGATAATGCCCGAGCACACGATGTCGCCGTTCTTCTTTTGCGTATCGGTCGAATGGGTCTTTTCCGGGTCGAGCAATACAAACGGCAGCGCCGGGCTGATGGTGCAGGTCACACTCGGCGCACGCCCCTCAAGCTGTGTGCCCGCGGCGCCGCGGTACAGCTCCAAGATCTCGGGCGTCAACGGAGCGCCGTGCTCAATCGTGTCAACGCCGGCCTCAAGCGCGGCCTTCACGCCCTCGGTGCTCTCGACATGGGCCATAACCGGAAGGCCAACCTCGTGCGCCGCCTTGCACGCCGCCGCGGCAACCTCCACCGGCATACGCAGCACGCCCGGCTCGCCCACCTCGGTCGCGTCGAACACACCGCCCGTTACGAACAGCTTAATGACGTCGGCACCGCGCGCATACAGGTCACGCACCTGTTCGGCTGCCTCGGCGGGACTGTTGGCCACCTGGGCGAACAAGCCTGCACCATGGCCGCCCGGCACCGTGACGCCCGTTCCCGGCGCCACCAGGCGAGGACCTTGATACTTACCGGCATCGATAGCATCGCGCACGGCAAGATCGGCAAACAACGGGTCGCCCGCGCCGCGCACCGTGGTCACGCCGCTTGCCAGCTGTTGTTGGGCGCTGCCCTTAAGAATGTGGCGCACGATGGCGCGCCCCACGGGATTATCGAGCTTCTTCATCAGCGCGCCCGCATCGCCCGCCGAAACCGGCTTGCCCGAACCGCACAGATGCACATGCATATTGATGAGGCCTGGCATGAGATACGCCCCTGCCAGGTCGATGACCTCGGCACCTGCAGGCGCCTGCGCCACAGCACTCGGCCCCATCCACGTGATGAGACCGCGCTCAACGGCCACAGCCATGTCGGGCTGCGGCTCCATATGTTCCGAACCATCCAAGACGGTCGCATTGATAAACAACGTGGAACGATCGGCAGACGCCATATCGAGCTCCTCCCTCACGATTAACATGAACATTTGTCCATTATCACCCAGCGCGACAGGGTTACTGCGGACATATCGGTTAACGGAGGGAAGAGAAGGTCGTGAGGATGAACAGACCAGTGCAGCGATGCTCCGGTCGTTCCAGCAAAACGTCTTGATCTGTAACAGATAGACCGTCTTTAACCTTCCAAATGTTACAGATCGAGATCTTTCAGCACCGCGTCCAGCCTTTGTCTCAATCTGTAACAGTTGGGTCGAATTTTGGCCGTCAGATGTTACAGATCGAGATATTCTCCAGCACCGTCGTCAAACGTCTAAATCTGTAACAAGTAGACAGGTTTTCGGCCTCTAGATGTTACAGATCGAGATCTTTTAGCGGTAGCCAACCTTTTGTCTTGATCTGTAACAGTTACGAGGCCAAACGGTCCCCTGTTGTTACAGATTGAGACGAACTCGTCCGGAACAACCACATCCGCGTTAGTCGTACCCCTCAGCGCCCATACCACTGACGCCTCCATTCCTCAGCCAAATCGGCCCGCTGCGAAATACCCGCTAGCCTCATCTTTTCGACCAGCTTCCCCGGGTTCTTGAGTTCATCAAACGTGAACCGAAGCACCTTGTGCCCGAGCATTGTCAGATGAGATTCCCGCTGACGCTCTGCCACGAACGGGTCAACCGACTCCCGGCCCTCACCGTTCAGCAAGGTATACTTCCCCTTTCCGTCGAGCTCGCCGATGACACATGTCCCGTCCTCGAGCCTCCAGAAATAATCGACCCGAAACACCTGGCTCGAATCGAGCGGATCGCGAAACTCCACCTGCAACTCCGGAACCGGAAAGCCATATGCAATAAAGAATGCTCGGAACCGAGACTCGCCACCGTTTTCGGACAGGCCGTCTGCATGCGACGCAATCACCCGAGCTCTGCGATACCCGCGCCTGCCCTCGCAATCGGCCTGAAGCCGTTCGCACAGGTCGTCGCGCGACATGCCCTTCGCCCGCAATGCGGAATCGGCGATTGCCAGACCATACGAAAACGGAGCGCGCAGCAGACAATCCTCCACCGTGCGCCAAAACGGCGTCACTCGCACGCCGTCAATGCGCTCAAGCGCACCCGCCGCCTGCGGACGCAGCAGCCTATATCCCGTACTCAACGTCACCGAACATCCCGTCTTGACCAAGTAACGCGGTCCAAGCAGATCATTCGGCACCTCCAGACCCCATATCAGCGCGGCGTCATACCCCCAAAACGCCCAATCGGGGTGAAACTCGGCAAGCCCCTTGATGGTCAACCGCGCCCGTTCCGCGGGCGTCAACTCATCCCAATCATGTTGAAAACAGAACAGGTGCGGCTCGGGCTCCGCAATATCGTCTGTGCCCACATGGCGCCGCAGCCACATGAGCTCGGCATTGTCGTGCGTCACAAGCAGCACACCTTGTTTAGCCGCCTCCGTGAGCCTGGCAAGCATCCTATTCCGCGCCAAGGTGTTACGTGTCGCCTGCTTGTGTTTAAGAACGGTATTAGACACTTCCATCACCACCATATCGGAGAAATGGGCCATCGTCACCGTTGCCTCCGTTGACAAATGTCTTGATCTGTAACAGGAAGACAGTCTTTGAGCCTCTAGTTGTTACAGATCAAGATCTTTCGGCACCGCGTCCAACCTTTGTCTCAATCTGTAACAGTTAGGTCGAATTATGGCCTGTAGATGTTACAGATTGAGACATTCCCCCAGACAGGTTCCAAACGTCTCGATCTATAACAGTTAGACGTTCTCCAGGTCCCTAAACGTTACAGATTTAGACAAACCAGCGGCGCTCAAGCATTCGTCTCGATCTGTAACAAATAGACCGGTTATTTGTCCCTAAACGTTACAGATCGAGACATAAAGGCAGAAGGCAAGGCAAGCGACAACTGCCCATCCCCTACTCCCACTCCTGCTCGTAGATGTTGAGGGACTTTACGTAGCGCCCCTGGGCACCCATGATGTCGCGGACCAGCCTCAAAAAGAAGCTGATACACGAGGTATCGAAGCCGTCTTCCAGGTCTTCCGGATGAACGGCGCCAGGCCCGTCGACCGCCGTATCGCTCAGGCGCGCAATGTCGTAGAGGTAGAGCTGCCCCGCCGTCAGCCAAACGTCATCGATGCACGCGAGGCGTACCGCAATCGCACCATCGCGCCAGTGCTCCTTTTGCACGATATGCGGATCGTAGACGTCAAAGCGACGGTCGGTGCGCGTGTCGCGCAGCGCGACCATACCGGTCGCGGGATCCTTGTCCAAAATGCCAAAGCGCGAGAAATAGTGCGTGTCGCGCACCTGTTCGAGCCGCCTGAGCGAAGCAGGCGAAAGCGACGCCGGTGGCTCGACCACATACAGCTCAAGCAGCGTCTTGCCGTGGTAATAGGGACGCTCAAACAGCAGCCAATCGGTAAACGCCATGTTGTAGGCCATGATTTCGCTTTGCGAAGGCTCCTCGCAATAGCTGAGCCATGGATCGACTATCACTTCGAACTGCGTGCGCGCCGACTCCAAAAACTGAAACTTGCGTAGCATCCAAAACTGGGCCATGTCGGCAATATCGTTACCGACGGCCTCGGCCAGACGTCCCCGGTCCAAAACATGATCAGCCATGGCATCCTCCTCAAACTGATGAACCTCAATTTGAGCTTACGAGGAGGGCCGTTGGTCGCCGCCAGCGCGGGCGAAATGAGCATCGGGTTGCAAACCAGATGCTAACCAAATACTTGACGGAACGCTTGACCGATACGTTATACCGAAACAAAACCCCAGTTAAACATAGACAAATAAGCAGAGATTTTGAGCTTGCCAGCCGCAGCCATCACGAAAACAGCAAGGCGTCGCAAGCCTGCACGTCAGCAAATGAGCAGTCAGACGTCAAGAGTGCCCCAACGACTAGACAAAAAAAGAACGTCCCCAATGACCAGTCGTTGGGAACGCTCTTGACTAGTCGCTGGGGACGCGCTTGAATGACTACCTTACAGCCCCAAGGTCTCGGCAACCTCGGCAGTGCAGGCGAGGGCATCGGCCATGGCGCTCACCACGAGCGAGCTGCCGTTGCGGGCATCACCGGCCACATACACCGGCGCGGCATCCGCAGCAACACCATCCACGCGGGCCGCAAGGTGCGAGCCTTCGGAGGCCATCACGGGCAGCGGGCGGCCCGCCGTGGCAGCGGGCACGCCGACGGCTTCGAACACGCTGTGCTCCGGACCCGTAAAGCCGCAGGCGATGAGCACCAGCTGCGCCGGCACTTCGCGCTCGGAGCCCGCAATGCGTTCGGGCTTGCCGACCGACCAATCCAGGTTGACCACGCGCAGGCCCGCGGCCGCGCCCTTCTTGTCCAGCAGCACCTCAAGCGTATCCACGCCCCAGGCACGCATCTCGCCACCCATCGCAGCGATAGCCTCCTGCTGGCCGTAGTCGGTCTTCTTAACGTTGGGCCACTGCGGCCAGGGGTTGCTCGCCGCGCGCTTATCGGGCGCAGCCGGCAAAAACTCAAACTGGCGCACGCTGCGCGCACCCTGGCGCACCGCGGTACCCACGCAGTCGTTGCCGGTATCGCCGCCGCCAATGACCACAACGTCCAAGCCGTGCGCGTTCACCGCGAGCTCACCACCATCGAGCACCGAGACGGTCGAAGCCGTCAGGTAGTCCACGGCATACACCACGCCCGGGGCATCCACGTTCGTAGCCGAAAGACCGCGGGGCGCACGAGCGCCGGCAGCCACCACAACGGCGTCAAAGCCATTGAGCTTGGCCGCCACCGCAGGATTCGTAACGTCGGCGCCCAGCTCGAACACAATACCCAGCTCGCGCATGAGCGCCACGCGACGCTCGACCACGGACTTCTCGAGCTTCATGTTGGGAATGCCGTACATGAGCAGACCGCCCGGGCGGTC
>DXLQ01000180.1:0-1573 GCA_019414685.1 Collinsella sp.
CTGTCCGCGCCAAAACATCGGCGTTGCCGGGCCGGCACTTGGGGACGTTCCTTTTCTGCCGGCACCTGGGGACACTCCTTAGCCGTTGGGGGCGTTCTTAAACGACTAGTCTGGGCGGCGGCCGTGTGCTGCTGTCCGCGTGGCGGCGTATAATCGGCGGCAGATGACTTGAACGTTAGGAAACCATGACCGATAGCATGCAGCAGATGGCGCTCGACACGCTCGGCGCCTATTTTGGCTACACCTCGTTTCGCCCGGGACAGGACCGCATGGTCGATGCGATCCTTGCCGGTCGTGATGCGCTGGGTGTTATGCCCACGGGCGCCGGCAAGTCCATTTGCTACCAGGTGCCCGCGCTCATGCTGCCCGGCATCACCTTTGTGGTGAGTCCGCTGCTGTCGCTTATGGAAGACCAGACCCGTGCGTTGCTCGCGGCGGGTGCGCGACCCAGCTATCTCAACTCCAGCCTTACTCCGGCCCAGCAAAACACCGTGCTCAAGCGGGCGCGCGAGGGCCGCTACCAGCTTATGTACGTGGCGCCCGAGCGCCTGCTCGAACCGCGCTTTTTAGCCTTTGCGCAGGAGGCCGCGGCGGACGGCGGTATTGGCGTGCCGCTCGTGGCCATTGACGAGGCCCACTGCGTGAGCCAATGGGGCCAGGATTTCCGCCCCGCCTACCTGCAGATTCGCGAGTTCATCGATTCCCTGCCGCAGCGCCCCATCGTGGCGGCCTTTACCGCTACGGCGACCGAGCGCGTGCGCGCGGACATTCAGCAGATGCTCGGTCTGCAAAACCCCGCGACGGTGGTGACGGGCTTCGATCGCAAGAACCTCTACTTTGGCTGCGAGGAGATGGGCGACAGAGCCAAGGCCGCGTGGGTGCGCGACTATGTGATTGCGCATTCGGGCGAGAGCGGCATCGTGTATTGCTCGACCCGCAAGACGGTCGATGCGTTGGCAGGTGAGCTTGCCGAGGCGCTGGGCCCCAGCGGCATTCGCGTTGGCCGCTACCATGCCGGCATGGGCAACGACGCCCGCCGCCAAAGCCAACGCGCCTTTATCGACGACGATATCCAGGTGATGGTTGCCACCAACGCCTTTGGCATGGGCATCGACAAGCCCAACGTGCGCTACGTGATCCACAACAACGTGCCCGAGAGCATCGAGGCCTACTATCAGGAGGCGGGTCGCGCCGGCCGCGATGGCGACCCGGCCAGCTGCCATTTGCTGTGGAACGGCAACGATTTTCGCACGCGCCGCTTTCTGATTGATCGCGGCGATGCCGCCGATGAGGCGCTCGACGACGAGCAGCGCGCGTGGGCGCTCCAGAATCGATATCGTCTGCTCAGCCAAATGGAGGGCTACTGCAATACCACCGGCTGCCTGCGCGAATACATGCTGCGCTACTTTGGCGACGAGGCCGCGGCCGGTGCGGGCGCCACCGCCACGGACGACGCCGAGGGCTGCGGCAACTGCAGCAACTGCCTCACGCAGTTCGAGGTCGAGGACGTCACCGATATGGCCCGCGCCGCCGTGCGCTATGTGGCCACGCGTCCCATGCGCTTTGGCAAGTC
>DXLQ01000181.1:0-1573 GCA_019414685.1 Collinsella sp.
CGATGGTTTACGACGGAAAGGGCTGGGCCATGAAGCTCGCACTTGCACAGATCGATATGCGCCTGGGTGATATTGAGGGCATTTGCGGCCGCATCGAGGACCAGGCTCGTCTGGCCCACGAGCGCGGGGCGCGCGTGCTGTGCGTTCCGGCTCCGCTCTTTATGGGCGCCATGCCCGGTGGCCTGGTGGGCGCTGCCGACTTTGAGCACGACGTGCTTGCCGGTTTGACTGGTGTCGCCGAGCGTATCCAGGAGCTTGACATGATCTGCATCGTGCCCGCGGCGGTTTCGTTTGAGGGCCAGCCGCTGCTCGACTACATGATGCTCAAGGACGGTCATGTGGTGCCGGCGCGTTCGAGCATTGCCCTGCAGCGTGGCGAGAACAACGACACACGTTGGGCGCCGCCGGTGTTCGACGTGGACGGCGTGCGCATTGCCGTGATTTTTGACTTGGACCGCGAACTCGAGATGCTGCCGACCGGTGTTGACCTCATTGCGTATTTCCAATTCAACGCGTTTGACATGACCGACCGCGAGACTGCCGCCATTGCTGCCGTTCGCAGCGGCGCCTACCGCAAGATCGCATCCAAGCGCAGCGTGTGGTTTGCCTGCATGGCGCCGGTCGGTGCCTATGACGAGTCGGTGTATACCGGCGGTTCGTTTGTGCTCGACGACTGTGGTCGCGTGGTGGCCCAGGCGCCGTGTTTTGAGGAGAGCCTGCTGGTTCAGGAGATTCAGCGCGGCGTGATGCTCGATGCCCTGGAAAATCACGAACTGCCCGAGTTCCGTTCCGAGGAGTGGCTGTGGCAGGCGCTGGTGCTCGCCGTGCGCGATAACGCCCGAGCCCACGGTGCGTCGCGTGCTGTGGTGGCACTCGAGGGTGACTTGCCGTCGTCCCTGCTGGCGGCGCTGGCCGTCGACGCTCTGGGCCCGCGTAATGTGATTGGCCTGGTGCTGGGGCGCAACCGTATCTTTACGCCGGCGCAGGAAGAGGCCGAGGCTGCCCGCTGTGCCGCCGTCCGCGCCATCGCCGAGCGTCTGCACATTCGCACCGTCGAGCGCGATGCACCGGATGCGGCGCGTGTGCTCGATCGCGACGTGTCGGCGGGCGATGCCGAGCGTCTGCGCTCGCGTACGCTGGGCCTCATGCTGGAGGACACGGCGCTCGAGTTGGGTGCGATGGCGCTGAGCCCGCTGTCCAAAACCGAGTACGCACTGGCGGCGCCGGCGCTTTGCGGCGGCTACCAGGGCGATTATGCGCCCTTTGGCGATGTGTACCTGTCGACGCTTGAGTTTGTGGCGCGCGTGCGCAACCGCGCGTCTGCCGTGGTGCCCCAAGAGCTCGTGACGCTCAACGCGGTGGAAGATTGTATGGAGCGAGTGCTGGCGCAGGCGCTCTCGACGCTCGACGGCCCGGTCGATATGCTCGACCGCGCGGCACAGCTGTTCGGCGGGCTCGAGCCGGGTGAGGTCGATGGTGCGCTCGAGTCGCACGTGGACCGCAATCGATCTTTCGACGACATCCCGATGGCCGCTGGCAAGCCTGAGGCCTGCTCGCTGCTGCTGATGCTCGT
>DXLQ01000019.1:0-23961 GCA_019414685.1 Collinsella sp.
TGAACGCGAGGTCTTTGACCCGGAGAGTCCGAGGTACTTGTTGGTAAGACCTTATTTAGGAGCGCGCAACCTTGCCGGACTTGAGGCAGGTGGAGCAAACGTTCATCTTGCGACGGTGACCATCGACGACGACGTAAACGCGCTGGATGTTGGGGCGGAACTTACGGTTGGTGACGCGGTGAGAGTGGCTGATGGAGCGACCGGCAACGGGGTGCTTACCGCAAACTTCGCAAACTTTGGACATAACTGACCCTCCTTGGGCGACAAACGAACATGTCGCGTTAACAAACAAGCCTGAACTATAGCACAGAAGCAGCTCCCTGTGCGTAATCTACACAGAGATATTCCTCTTTTGGCGATAGTGCTCACGCCACGGCCCTGGACGTAGATCCGATTTGCGTGCAGCAGAGGGGATTATGCCAGCTCGTGCGTGCGTTTTCAAGCTCGTCCCACAAATATATATAGGTTTATGGAGCATTGGGCTCCGTTTACGGATTGTTCTGTATTTATGCTCGCAATTAAGCTCGAGGTTGGCTACACTATCCCTTGACCATTAAAGGGGTACGAGATACCCACATGGAATTACATAGCTGCCAAAGAGCAGCCCTTCCTGTGGGTGTCTGGTCCGCTTTAAGCGGTCGGGCATCTATTTTTTTGACTGTGTCAGCAGTCAAGACATGTGAGGAAGGAGATCGATGGGCACGACTTCCCCCAAGGCGGTCATCATGGACGAGACCGCCGTCAATCGAGCGATGACCCGCATCGCGCACGAGATTCTCGAGCGCAACGAGGGCTGTGAAGACCTCGCTCTGGTCGGCATCGTCACGCGCGGCGACCTTCTGGCAAAGAAGCTCGCCGAGGAGATCAAGGAGATCGAGGGCGTCGACGTTCCGCTCGGCAGCCTGGACATCAGCTTCTACCGCGATGACTATGCGACCAATTTCGCTCCCGCGATCCACGCTACCAACATTCCCTTCAGCGTCGACGGCAAGCGCGTCGTGCTGGTGGACGACATCCTGTATACGGGCCGTACTATCCGCGCCGCTCTGGATGCCGTCATGGACCTGGGCCGTCCGAGCCGCATCGAGCTGGCAGTTCTCGTTGACCGCGGTCACCGTGAGCTCCCCATCTCGCCGGACTTTGTCGGCAAGAACGTTCCCTCGTCGCATGAGGAGAACGTGCACCTATATATGAAGGAAGTCGACGGCCACACCGCCGTCGAGATTAACGACGTCGCGCCGGGTTCCCACGTGGGCTCCGCGCCGCTGGGAGGTGAGTAGTACCGTGGCGTTCAACCATAAGCACCTGATCGACATTACCGAGTACTCCGAAGAGGACATCAAGCTCATCCTCGAGACCGCCAAGGCGTTCTCTGAGGTCAACGAGCGTGCGATCAAGAAGGTCCCCACGCTCAAGGGCAAGACCATCGTCAACATGTTCAACGAGCCCTCGACGCGCACCCGCAGCTCCTTCGAACTCGCCGAGAAGCGTCTTTCGGCCGACAGCCTCAACTTTGGCGGCTCCTCGACCTCCACGGTCAAGGGCGAGAGCCTCGTCGACACCGTCGAGACCCTCAACGCCTACAAGATTGATTGCATCGTCGTTCGCGATAAGCACGCCGGTGCTCCCTACATCGTCACGCAGAACTCGCCCGCGAGCGTCATCTGCGCCGGCGACGGCAAGCACAACCACCCCACGCAGGCCCTGCTCGACCTGTACACCATCTGGGAGCACAAGGGTGACTTCCACGGTCTGAAGGTCGCCGTCGTCGGCGATATCGCGCACTCCCGCGTGTGCGGCTCGCTGATCCCCGCACTTAAGATCATGGGCTGCGAGACCTACGCCGTCGCCCCCGGCACGCTGCTGCCGCCGGCGCCCGAGGTCCTGGGCTGCGACCACGTGACGAGCGACCTCGATTCCGTCCTGCCCGAGCTGGACGTCGTCTACATGTTGCGCGTGCAGCAGGAGCGCCTCGAGGGCGCACCGTTCCCCACGATTCGTGAGTACCACAAGCTCTTCGGTCTGACCAAGGACCGCGAGAAGCTCATGAAGCCCGATGCGATTATCTGCCACCCGGGCCCCATCAACCGCGGCGTCGAGTTCGACTCCTATATGGCCGACCACCCGCAACGCTCCGTCATTTTGGAGCAGGTCTACGCCGGTATCTGCGTGCGTATGGCTATCCTGTATCTGCTGCTTGGAGGTGCCGATAATGGCCTTGCTTCTTAAGAATGCCCACGTCGTCGATCCGTCCGTCGAGCTTGACGGTGTCGTCGACGTCCTGATCGACGGTGACAAGATCGCCGAGGTCGGCGAGAACCTCGCCGCCGAGGGAGCCGAGGTCCGCGACCTTTCCGGCAAGTATCTCGTCCCCGGCCTGGTGGATATGCACGTGCATCTGCGCGAGCCTGGCTACGAGGTCAAAGAGGACATCGAGAGCGGCACCCGCGCTGCTGCCAAGGGCGGCTTCACCGGCGTGTGCGCCATGCCCAACACCGATCCCGTCACCGATAACGGCACCGTCGTGGAGTTCGTCAAGTCCCGCGCTGCCGAGGTCGGCCACTGCCGCGTCTATCCGTCGGGCGCCATGACCCGCGGTCTTAAGGGCGAGGCCATGTCCGAGATGGGCGATATGGTCGCCCACGGCGCCGTCGCCTTCACCGACGATGGTCGCGGCGTGCAGGGCGCGGGCATGCTCCGTCGCTGCATGGACTACGGCAAGATGTTCGGCAAGGTCTTTATGAGCCACTGCCAGGACGAAGATCTGGTCGGCCACGGCCAGATCAACGAGGGCAAGGTCTCGACCCGTCTGGCCCTCGAGGGTTGGCCGGCCGCCGGCGAGGAGCTTCAGATTGCCCGCGACATCGAGATTGCCAAGCTGACCGGTGCCAAGCTGCACATCCAGCACATCTCCACCGCTCATGGCCTGGAGCTCGTGCGTGCCGGTAAGTCTGCCGGTGTCCAGGTGACCTGCGAGGCCACCCCGCACCACATGTTCCTGACCGAGAACGACCTGGACGAGACCTACAACACCTCGCTCAAGGTCAATCCGCCGCTGCGCACCGACGAGGATGCCGAGGCCATCCGTCAGGGTGTCATCGACGGTACCGTCGACGCTATCGTTACCGACCACGCTCCCCACACCCCGTGGGAGAAGGCCCGCGAGTTCGAGCTCGCGCCCTTCGGCATGATCGGCCTCGAGACCTCGCTGTCGCTCGTGCTCACCGAGCTGGTCAACACGGGCAAGATGAGCGTGAGCCGCATGGTCGAGCTCATGGCCATCAAGCCGCGTGAGATTCTGGGCCTCGATCAGGTTCAGGTCAAGGCGGGCTCTGTCGCCGACCTGACCGTGTTCGACCCCTCCGCAACCTGGACGGTTGGCGAGGACGGTTACGAGTCGCGCGCCGAGAACTCCGGTTTTGCCGGCCGCACGCTCACCGGTCGTGCCACCGATGTATTTGTCGGCGGTAAACAGACGCTTGCCGACGGCTGCATCTGCTAGCATAGCCTTATCGCTTTTGTGCGCGGCACCCTTGCGGTGCCGCGCTTTCTGTTCGTTTAGACCATGCAACCGCATGGGGGATTGGAGCGTCTATGCCCACACCTTCCACTGCACGCATGCACGACTTCGAGGTCGTCTCGAACCGGGAGATCGCCGACGGCATCTTCTCGCTCGTAATCTCGGCCCCCAAGCTTGCAAGTGCGCTCAAGCCCGGTCAGTTTGTGAACATTGCCGTGCCCGGCGATGCCTCCTCGCTGCTTCGCGTGCCCCTGAGCTTCTATCGCGCCGACGCCGAGGCCGGCACCGTCGAGCTGTGGTACGCCGTCGTGGGCGACGATACCCGCCGTCTGTCGCAGATGGCCCCCGGTTCCACCTCTAATCTGCTGGGCCCTGGCGGCCGCGGCTGGCTTGTGCCCGAGGGCACCAGGAAGGCGCTGCTCGTGGCAGGCGGCATCGGTGTTCCGCCCGTGCTGTGCCTTGCCGGCAAGCTTGCCGAGCAGGGTGTGGCCGTTGACGTGTGCCTGGGCTTTGGCACCGCGTCCAAGGCCGTGGGCATCGATGAGTTCCGCGCGCTGTGCGATACGGTCAACGTATGCACCGACGACGGCTCGCTTGGCACGCACGGTTTTTGCACCGATCCGGCAGCCGAGCTGCTTGGAGAGGGCGGCTACGACTACGTCGCCAGCTGCGGCCCCGCCGTCATGATGAAGAAGGTCGCCGCCGCTGCCGCCGAGGCCGGTGTGTACTGCGAGGTGTCGCTCGAGCGCATGATGAGCTGTGGCTTTGGCGCCTGCAACACCTGCAATGTCGAGACGGTTGACGGTATGAAGGGTGCTTGTATGTGCGGCCCCGTGTTCGATGCTTCCAAGGTGGTGGTCTTCTAGTGGGTACCGTGAACATGGCCGTCGATTTCGGCGGCGTCAAGATGCAGAACCCCATTAACACCGCAGCCGGTACCTTTGGCTACGGTTGGCAGTTCCAGAACTTCTTTGATGTTTCCCAGCTGGGCGCCATCACCACCAAGGGTTGCGCTGCCGAGCCCTGGCCCGGCAATCCCGCGCCCCGCATGGCCGAAATTCCCGGCGGTATGATCAACTCCGTGGGTCTTCAGAACCCCGGCGTGGCCGCCTTTGCCCGCGAGTCCGGTCCGTGGCTCGAACAGCTGTCCAAGGACGGCTGCCAGGTCATCTGTCAGGTTGCCGGTCACTCCGTTGACGAGTTTGTCCGCGCACTCGAGATGTATGTCGAGCTATGCCCCTGGGCTGCCGGCTACGAGGTCAACGTGAGCTGCCCCAACATCGCCGCCGGCGGTGCCGCCATGGGCTCCACGCCCGAGGGCGCCTCTTCCGTTATGGCTGCTTGCCGCAAGGTGACCGATAAGCCGCTGTTCGTGAAGATGGCGCCGGTCAACGTCGCCGAGATCGCCAAGGCCCTCGAGGCTGCCGGCGCCGACGGCCTTTCGGTCATCAACTCCATCCAGGGCATGGCCATCGACGTCCATACCCGCAAGTCCCGCGTGGCCAAGCCCAAGGGCGGCCTTTCGGGCCCGCTGTGCCACCACATCGCCGTGCGCATGGTCTGGGAGGTTGCCCAGGCCGTCGATATCCCCATCAACGGTGTCGGCGGTGTCATGACTGGCGAGGATGCGGCTGAGTTTATCCTGGCCGGCGCCACCTGCGTGTCGGTCGGCATGGCCAACTTCGTCGATCCGTGCGCTTCGCTTAAGATCGCGCATGAGCTCGAGGCCTGGGCCGAGTCCCAGGGCGTAAAGGACATCAACGAGCTGGTGGGTGCTTTCGAATGCTAGAGAATGATGCCCGCGACCGTGTTATCGTCGCCCTCGACTGCGACCGTGAGCGCGCGCTCGAGCTCGCCCACGAGCTTTCGGGCCATGCCGCCTGGCTCAAGGTCGGCATGACGCTCTATTACGCTGAGGGTCCCCAGATCGTCAAGACCTTTAAGGACCTTGGCTTTAAGGTCTTCCTCGACCTTAAGTTCCATGACATTCCGCATCAGGTGCGCGGCGCTGCCCGCTCGGCCTCGCTTGCCGGTGCCGACCTGCTTTCGGTCCACGGCCTGGGCTCGGGTACTATGCTCGCTGCCTGCCGCGAGGGTGCCGAGGAGGCGCGTGAGGACCGCGCCAAGCTCGTCGCCATCACCGTGCTCACGAGCATGAATCAGGATGCCTTGAGCGAGATCGGCGTCGAGTCTCCCGTGGCCGAGGAGGCCGCCCGCTTGGCAAAGCTTGCTCAGGCCAATGGCATCGATGGCATCGTGTGCTCACCGATGGAGGCTCACGACATGCGTGAGCTGCTGGGTCCTGATGCCCTGATCGTGACTCCGGGTGTGCGTCCGCTGGGTGCCGCCCTTGGTGACCAGTCCCGCGTGGCGACGCCTTCCCAGGCTATCGAGCGTGGCGCAAGCCACATTGTGGTGGGCCGTCCCATCACCGGTGCCGACGATCCGGTTGCCGCCTTTGACGCCATCGTCGCCGAGCTGGTCGAAAACGTCGCGTAAAAGATTCCCCTAAGTCACCACTTTTGGGTCTCATTAGCACAAAATAGCCCCTGTGCCTGCGTAAACTTTCCCATCCTTTGTGTGGAATCGCAGGTCAGGGGCTTAACTTTGGGCGCAGTATATTGCACTTTTTGCGGGTATCGTCTAACCTATGGAGCCGCGATTAGGCTTTTTGTGCGTTCTACGTGCTAAAATGCCAATTATTGAATCAGATATAACCCAACTATTTGGAGGTACGAATGGCACTCCCTCAGCTTACCGACGAGCAGCGCAAGCAGGCTCTTGAGAAGGCTGCTGCCGCACGTCACGCCCGCGCTGAGCTTCGCGAGCAGATCAAGAAGGGCGAGAAGTCCCTCGAGTCCGTGCTCAACTCCGATGACCCCATCGCTTCCCGCATGAAGGTTTCCACCCTCATCGAGTCTCTCCCCGGTTATGGCAAGGCCAAGGCCGCCAAGATCATGGAGGAGCTCGGTATCTCCGCTACTCGTCGCGTCCAGGGCCTCGGTGTCCGTCAGCGCGAGCAGCTCCTTGAGCAGCTGACCAAATAAGTGAGCGCTCAGGATTCCAAGCTCTTTGTGATTTCTGGACCGTCAGGCGCAGGCAAGGGTACGCTCGTCACTCGTGTGCGCGAGCGCCGCTCGAACCTGGGCCTGACGGTTTCGGCTACCACGCGAGCACCACGCAAAGGTGAGGTCGACGGCGTCAACTACTTTTTTCTGACGCGCGAGGAGTTCGACCGCCGCGTGGCAAACGGTGAGTTTGTTGAGTGGGCCGAGGTCCACGGTAACTGCTACGGCACGTTGGTGAGCGAGGTCACATCCAAGCTCGCCTCGGGCTCGTCTCTGATTTTGGAGATCGATGTCCAGGGCGCCCTGCAGGTGAAGGAGCGTTTCCCCGAGGCCGTGCTGATCTTTATCAAGCCGCCTTCGCTTGAGGTGCTCCGCGAGCGTCTAGTCGGTCGCGGTACCGAGACGCCCGAGACGATTGAGCTGCGTATGGCAAACGCCGCCGATGAGCTTGCCCTTGCCGACCGCTACGACGACGTCGTGGTGAATGACGATCTCGACCGCGCGACCGATGAGCTCGTTCGCGTTCTCGATATGCATGAAAGGATCTGAGGTCCGTGTCCGTTGTAAAGCCTTGCATTGACGATCTTCTGGAGAAGACCGATCACAACCGCTTCCTGCTCGCTTCGCTTGCCTCCAAGCGCGCCTGCGACATCAATAGCATGCTGCGTGGCCAGCACAACCGCGTGCTTGCCGTCCAGGATGTCGATGACATCACCATCGGGCTTTCCGGTGCCGATACCATCTCTATGGCTATGGACGAGATTGTCGACGGCGACATCTCTTACGACGAGGCCCGTTACGAGAAGGCGCTCGGCCACAAGGTTGCTGAAGCCTAAATGGCAGCTCGCGTCTGCCTGGTCCACTATCACGAGGTTGGACTGAAGGGCAAGAACCGCGCACATTTTGAGCATATCCTCATGGATAACATCAAGGCGGCCTTGGCCGCCTTTTCCGTGAACGCCGTGTCTCGAATTTCCGGTTATATCCTCGTGACCTTTAACGAGCATCAGGCCGACGAGGCGGCGCGTGTCATTCGCACCGTCCCCGGCGTTGCCCGTGTGTCCCTGGCGTATCACACCAACCGCGACCCGCAGGAGTACTGCGCCGCCGCTGTGAAGGCGCTGCGCGAGTTTGGTTCCTTCGATTCGTTTAAGGTGCACGCCAAGCGCTCCAATACTGACTATGAGCTCACCTCGATCGATATCAATCGACAGGTTGGCGAGGTGCTGTGTGAGGCGTTTCCCGATAAAAAGGTCCAGATGCACGACCCCGACGCGATGGTGCACGTTCTGGTGGTTCAGGGCAGTGTCTACGTGTATGCGCGCTCCGAGCGCGGCGTTGGCGGCCTTCCGGTGGGTTCTGCCGGCAAGGTCGTGACGCTGCTGTCGTCGGGTATCGATTCTCCGGTGGCGACCTGGATGCTCGCGCGTCGCGGCGCGGTGTGCGTGCCGGTGCATTTCTCCGGTCGTCCGCAGACGCCCGATACGAGCGAGTATTTGGTGCAGGACATCATCCGTGCGATTGAGCCGGGTGTCCAGATCGGTCGTCTGTACGTGGTTCCGTTTGGCGACTGCCAGCGTGAGATTTCGGTCACCTGCCCCAGCAACCTGCGTGTGATCATGTATCGTCGCATTATGTATTCGGTTGCCGAGCGCATTGCGCACATCGAGGGCGCCAAGGCCATCGTTACGGGCGAATCGCTTGGGCAGGTTGCCTCCCAAACGCTTGAGAACATCATGGCCGTCAACGAGGCCGTGAAGATTCCCGTGTTCCGTCCGCTCATCGGTTCGGACAAGCAGGAGATCATCGCGCGTGCCGAGGAGATCGGTACGTTCGATATCTCGACTGAGGCCGCTCCCGACTGCTGCACGCTGTTTATGCCGCGCCGTCCCGAGACGCACGCTAAGCTCGATGCCGTGCATGAGGCCTGGGAGTTGCTCGATCATGAGGAGATGATCGAGCGCCTGCTCAAGCAGACCGAGTACATCGACTTCGAGAGCAACACGTATAAGGCCCCTAAGACCTTAAAACGCAAGCATTCTGAGCTCGCTCCACGTGAGATTTACCAAGATTACGAATAATGTTGTGTATAGACCGGCGGTGTTTTTGCATCGTCGGTCTTTTTCTATCTGGGCATTAGGCGATAAACGGTTCATTTGTCGACGTGTGCTTGAATAAATGGATATTTTCTCGCAAGGTTTTGGTCAGCTTTTGGTTTGACCGCGATAACCGGTGTGGACGTGCGGAGGCTGCGGCGCTCGTTTCCTGACACGATGGTGTTGGGAGGTGTTTGCTATGGCGCAGCGCGAGCAACACGAACGGGTTAAACGGATGGACCGCTGGGCAGAAAAGCTGCTCGGCCATAAGGCGATGGTCGTGGCGATCCTGGTTGTCATTGCCGCCGCGAGCGGCTTGGCGATGGCAGGTTTTGGTGGTCACTCCAGCGACGTATCGTTTGAGCGTAGTGATGAGGCGAGCGCCTCGGATGTGCGCGGGGCCGGGGATGCCTCTCCTGACGATGCCGATGAGCCGTCTGCCAAGAGCTCCTCTGCTGCCGAGGTGTACGTCGATGTTGATGGCGCCGTTGTGAAGCCTGGCGTGTACCGGCTTAAAGATGGAGCACGGGTGTCCCAGGCGATTGATGCCGCCGGAGGGCTTACGGCCGAGGCGGATGTGACGGGTCTTAACCGTGCGTCCAAGATCACCGATGGTCAAAAGATCTATGTGCCGACGGTAGGGGAGCAACAAACGGCTGCGGCCGTCGGCGGCGCCGAAAGCAGTGCTTCCACGACCCCTGGTACAGGGTCTTCGTCGGGACTTGTGAATATCAATACGGCAAGTGCGGCGGAGCTGCAGACGCTTTCGGGCATCGGGCCTTCTATGGCCCAGTCAATTATCGACGAACGGACGCAAAACGGGGCCTTTGCCTCGGTCGATGACCTTATGCGCGTATCGGGGATCGGTGAGAAGAAACTCGCCAAAATTAAAGATTGCATCTGCGTATGAGTGCGACCGAGCGCGAGCATGTGATGCCACCGCGCCCATTGATGCCGTGGACGATAGCCCTTTGTGCCGGCTTGTGTGCGAGCTGTGGGTTAGTGCTTAACATGGCGGCCGATGCGCTGCTGGGAGAGCGGGCGGCGCCCGTCACATTGCTTATGGCCATTCCCGTTGCGGCAGCAGGGTGCATCGTATTGGCTCGGTCCTGCATGCGCCTTGTGCGGTGGAGGCGATGGCTGTATGCCGCGGCCCTCGGCCTCGTGGCGGGAGCGGTAGTGTCCGCGGGTTGGGCGATAGGGGCGCTGCGCGCTTCGAGGGCGTTGGATAATCGGGCTGCGAGCAGTCTCGAGTTTGTTGTGTGTGGCGACCCGTCCATCAATGACGGTGCGTACTCCTATACCTGTGATGCGTATGCGGGCGAAAAGCGTTTGGGTCAGGTACGGCTGTCGTGTGATCGTGAGCTTGGCGCCGGTTCGCATGTACGTGCTATCGGTCGAATTTCGCGCTTTGAGAATGATGCGTATGGGCGCTCACGCGTGCTTCGGGGCGAGCTTCGAAAGGCTAAAGTCGTCCGGTTGGTATCGATCGACGAGGGCCCTCCAGGCCCGTTGTCTTGGCTTCGAAACGAGCTCCTTGCCGTTATCGCGCCCGCGACCGACCCAGCGCGCTCGCTCATCGCCGGCGTTGTCTGTGGGCGCTCGTCCGAGCTGCGCGCCCAGCCTGCGGGCGAATGGTTTTCGGTAACGGGCACCGCACATCTCATCGCCGTTTCGGGCAGTCATCTTGCCATCGTGGGGTTTGTGATTGAGAGTGCCCTGCAAAAGACGCGTCTCTCTCGTGGGCTTCAGCGGGGACTGTTGGTGCTGGCCCTCGCTGCCTATGCCGTTTTTACTGGCGCTTCGCCCTCGGCCGTGCGCGCGTGCTCTATGGTGGCGGCGTCGCTTGTCGCCAACGGCGCCGGGCGTCGTCGGCATGGCCTCTCGGCTCTATTTTTGACCATGGTAATCTTTGTGTTGCTCCGGCCGACAGTACTGTTCGAGATGGGTTTTCAGCTATCGTGCGCCAGTGTCTTTGCCATCCTTTGTTTTTGCCCCTACGCTACCTACGCCTTGGGCGAGCTGAGTGTGCCACCGGGCCTCGCCAGTATTTTGTCCGTCACGCTGTGCTCGCAGCTGGCGACACTTCCCGTAACCATTCCCGCATTTGGGACGTTTTCACTCATTGCCCCGCTTGCAAATGCCGTGATCGGTCCGGTGATAAGCATGCTGCTCGCTGTATCGGTTGTGTTGGTGCCCTGCTCGCTTGTGCCGCTGCTGCGTCACGGGGCGCTCGTGGTGCCCATGATTGTCGCTCGCTGCGCTCTGTTCTTTGAACAGCTCTTTGCCGCCGTTCCGGGCGCATCCGTTAGCGTGCCGCCCGATACGCTCTTGGTATACGTGGTGCCGTTTGCGCTGGCGGTCCTCTTGGTCTGGTGGCCACGCCCCCGCGTGCGGCCCATGGCAGTGGGGCTGCTATGTTTGATGCTTGCTGCGGGGGTTCCGTATGTCTATTGGGATCGATGTGTGCCGCCTTCGGTAACGGTTCTCGATGTTGGTCAGGCCGATGCGATTCTGGTTCGCCAAGGCAGCGCTGTGGCGCTCGTCGACTGTGGGCTCGATGACCGCGTGGTGTCGGCGTTGGTTCGCAACAATGTCCACCATATCGACGCCGTCTTCGTGACGCATTGGGATGAAGACCATTGGGGTGGTCTTCCCGATGTGCTCGATCAGTTTTCGGTTGGATCCATTGCGGTTGCAGCGGATGCGCTGGACGGCGCGCCTTCTGAGGTCCTAAATCGCCCCGGCGTAACGTATCGGCAGGTGGCCCGCGGAGACACGGTCGATATCGGCGCATTTCGGGCTCGTGTGATGTGGCCGTTTGACACAGTGGATGGCGAGGGCAATGAGGACTCGCTTGTCTTGCTGCTCTCCTATGCTCGGGAAGGCAAGAGCCTGCGTATGCTCCTCACTGGTGATGCCGAACTCGATCAGGAGCGCGAGTTTGTACAGGAGGTGGGCGATATCGATGTGCTTAAGCTGGGACATCACGGCTCAAAAGTTTCCGTCGACACAGAGCTGCTGGAAACGCTTAAGCCCGAGCTCTCTATCGCGAGTGCGGGCGAGGGCAACCGCTACGGCCATCCATCCGATGCCTGTATCGATGCCGTTCGCGATGCGGGCGGCGCGTTCGCATGCACTATCGAACAAGGAGACATTGCCGTCTCGCCGACCGCAACCGGTTTTGCCATGCGATGTCAGCGACCGTGATGCTGCCGTTGGCGCGGGACCAACCCGTGGGCTAGAATGGCACGGTACGAACACGAGATCCTGCGGGAGGGGAGCGCAATGTCCGAAACCGGTCTGCTGCCGGCATATCTGATCGTCGGTACCGATGGGGTCAAGCGCGACCACGCCGTCTCGCGTATGAAAGCTCGCTTGGAAAAGTCGGGTATGGTTGAGTTCAACCTCGATGAACGTGACATGACGAAAGATCCCGATATTGAGTCGATCATCGGCTCGCTCAATACCTTTCCCATGGGCAGCGAGTTTCGCCTGGTGATCCTCGACGGCTGCTCCAAGCTTGCCAAGGCGGTCTCGGAACCGCTTGTCGAGTACCTCGCAAGTCCCAGCCCCACGACGGTCTGTCTCATTATTGCCGACTCACTTGCCAAGAATACGCGCCTGTATAAGGCAATCGCCAAGATTGACAAGAAGGCCGTGATCGACTGTTCGGGCACCAAGCGCTGGGAGCTCCCGCGCCGCGTGCAGCAGATGGCGACGCAGCACGGAAAGTCCATCTCTACGGCCGCCGCCGAGGAGCTCGTTTCGCGCTCGGGCGAGAACACCCGCATGCTCGATAACGACTTGGCCAAGCTTGCCCAGATGGTCGAGGCGCCGCAAATTGAGCTTGCCGATGTGGAGCGCTGGATCGTGCGCACGGCCGAAGTTCAGCCCTGGGACTTTCTCAACGCAGTGTCGGCCCGCGATATGCGCCGCTCGCTTGAGCTCTTCAATCTACTGCCCGCCAAGAGCTACGTGTGGACTTACACATTGCTGTGCGGGCGTATTCGCGAGCTTATCGTTGCCAAGGCGCTCGATGCGCGTGGGCAGGGTCGTGAGCTTGCCGCGACGCTCAAGCTTCAGGCCTGGCAGGTCAAGAATCACCTGACCTGGGCACGTCGTTTTTCGATGACCGAGCTCGTTTCCGCGCTCGAGGGTGCCGTCGATGTGGAGCTCGCACTGAAGGGTTCGGCTGATTCGGAGACCGCGCTTTTGCTCTGGATTACGAACATCTTGAGAAAATCGTGATGATACCTGCCTATTTGACAAATTCGTTCTATCCCTTTGAGGGGGAGCGTGCTATAGTAGGCGCTTGCATGACCTCACCGTGTCTCAGAGGTGTCATACATTTTTTGCAAGGAACTCGAAAGGAACTCCAGAAGTGGCAAACATCAAGTCTCAGAAGAAGCGTATCCGCACCAATGAGGCAGCTCGCATGCGTAACAAGGCTGTCAAGTCCGAGCTCAAGACGCTGACCAAGCACGTCCAGTCCGCCGTCGCCGAGGGCGACGCCGAGAAGGCCCAGGCTGCCCTCAAGACCGTCACCAAGCGTCTCGACATGGCTGCCGCCAAGCATGTTATCCACAAGAACCAGGCTTCCAACCGCAAGTCCGGTCTTGCCAAGCTCGTGAACAGCATCAACGCCTAAGTTGTAAATTTCACACCACACAGATTACGCGCATAAATGGAGCCTGTTTTATGGAACAGGCTCCATTTTTTGTACCGCTCGGGTAAGATAGTCCGCATGAATACTTCAATTGACATTTCCCACATCCGTAACTTCTCGATCGTAGCGCACATCGACCATGGCAAGTCCACGATCAGTGACCGTATCCTCGAACTCACCCATACCGTCGACGAGCGCGACATGGAGTCGCAGCTGCTCGACACCATGGATATCGAGCGCGAGCGCGGCATTACGATCAAGTCCAATGCCGTTCGCGTTTCCTATGACGCCGACGATGGCGAGACGTATCAGTTCAACCTGATCGATACGCCGGGCCACGTGGACTTTACCTACGAGGTCTCGCGTTCGCTGGCCGCCTGCGAGGGCGCGGTGCTCGTCGTCGACGCCACGCAGGGTGTCGAGGCACAGACCGTCTCTAACGCGACGCTCGCCATGAACGCCAACCTGGATATCGTGCCCGCCATCAACAAGATCGACCTGCCGTCGGCACACCCCGATGAGGTCAAGACCGAGATCGAGGATGACCTGGCGATTCCCGCCGACGATGCCGTATGCGTATCAGGCAAGACCGGCGAGGGTATCCACGACCTGTTGGAGTCCATCGTCTTTTTGATTTCACCGCCCAAGGGCGATGCAAACGCGCCGCTCAAGGCGCTCATCCTGGACTCGTATTTTGATGAGTACCGCGGCGTCGTTGCCACGGTCCGTGTTTTTGACGGCTCCATTAAAAAGGGCGATACCGTTCGTATGATGCAGGCAGAAGGTGACTTTTTGGTCGACGGCGTGGGCGTCAAGCGTCCTGCCGAGACGCCGGTCGACGCGCTGACGGTCGGCGAGGTGGGCTACGTGGTCACGGGCCTGAAGGACCCCGAGGCCGTGCACGTGGGCGATACCCTCACGTGGGCGTCGAATCCCTGCCCCGAGCCGCTTCCCGGCTATCGCGAGGCCAAGCCCATGGTCTATACGGGCCTGTTCCCGATCGACAACAAGGATTACGAGAACCTGCGCGACGCTCTCGATAAGCTGCATGTCAACGACCCGTCGTTGGTGTGGGAGCCCGAGACCTCGGTGGCGCTCGGCTTTGGTTTCCGCGTTGGCTTCTTGGGCCTGCTGCATATGGAGGTCGTCAAGGAGCGCTTGGAGCGCGAGTTCAACCTGGACCTGATTGCCACGAGCCCTTCGGTGGACTATCACGTCTACAAGACTGACGGCGAGATGATTGATGTTCGCAGCCCGCAGGATCTGCCCGAGGCCACGCGCATCGAGCGCATTGAGGAGCCTTACCTCAAGGCCAAGATTATCTGCCCGCCCGAGTATACGGGTGCCGTCATGCAGCTCGCTATCGAGCACCGCGGAATTACAACCGACATGATCCATCTCACGAGCAAATCGGTCGAGATGCGCTTTGATATGCCCCTCGCCGAGCTCATCTTGGACTTCTTTGACCAGCTCAAGAGCCGCACCAAGGGCTATGCCTCGCTCGACTATGAGTTCAACGAGTATCGTCCCTCCGAGCTCGTCAAGCTCGATATCCTGCTTTCGGGTGATGAAGTGGACGCGCTTTCGTTTATCGTGCACAAGGACAAGGCCTATGGCCTGGCCCGCGGGCTGTGCGACAAACTCAAGGAAATCATTCCGCGCCAGCTGTTCGAGGTGCCCATCCAGGGCGCTATCGGCAACAAGATTATCGCCCGCTCTACCGTTAAGGCGCGCCGCAAGGACGTTTTGGCCAAGTGCTATGGCGGCGATATCTCGCGTAAGCGCAAGCTGCTCGAGAAACAGAAAGAGGGCAAGAAGCGCATGAAGGCCATCGGTTCGGTCGAGGTCCCGCAGGAGGCCTTTATGGCGATTCTCAAGGTGGACGAGTAGCTCCATGGCGCTTTCTGAATACAGTACGCGGCTGCTGGGTGCCTATGCCGAGCAGCCGTTCCTTATGGCTCCCATGGCTGGCGTGACCGACCCCGCCTACCGCATCATGTGCCGCCGCCGCGGTGCCCATCTTGCCTACAGCGAGATGGTGAGCGTGGCGGGTCTTGCCTATGCCAGCAATAAGACGTGGCGCCTGGTGCTACCGGCCGACGAGGAGCAGCAGATCTGCGTACAGCTCTTTGGTTCCAAGCCCGATCAGTTTGCGAGCGCCGTCGCCGCCGTTGAGGAGCGTGTTGGCGATCGCCTGTCGCTGATCGACATCAACATGGCCTGCCCGGCTCGCAAGGTCGTTACCAAGGGCGAGGGCTCGGCACTTATGCGCACGCCTGAGCTGGCCGAGCAGATTGTCGAGGCGGCGGTAGGCGCGGCGCACGTGCCCGTGACCGTAAAAATCCGCAAGGGCTTTTACGCCGAAGACCGCAATGCCGCGACGTTTGCCCAGATGCTCGAGGGGGCAGGGGCCGCTGCGGTGGCGGTACATGGTCGCTGTGCCACGCAGCTCTATACGGGCCAGGCCGATTGGTCAGTCGTCGATGAGGTGGCCGACGCCGTCGAGATTCCCGTTATCGGTTCGGGCGACGTGTTCTGCGCCGAGGATGCCGCGGAGCATCTGCGCAACTCCGGCGCCAGCGCCGTGTTCATCGCGCGCGGTATCTATGGCAATCCCTGGGTGTTCGGCGATGCCCGCGCCCTTGCGCTCGATGGCACGCCGGTACCGGTACGTAGCTCGGTCGAGCGCCTGGATGCCCTGCGCGAGCACCTGACGCTCACGCACGAGCTGTTGCCGCTCATGTCGCGTGCCCGTACGTACGCAAGCTGGTATCTAAAGGGGATGCCTCATGCTGCGGCCTGGCGCGCGCAGGTGGTGCGCTGCTCCACATACGAGGAGTTCATGGCATTGGTCGATGATATCGAGCGCGATGTGGTGGCCTGCGAGGCCGCGCTTGCCGCCGGCGAGTCGGTGCCCGCTCATCCGCTGGAGGCCTAACGGTGGCCGTTACCGCGCTGTACGTCCACGTGCCGTTTTGCGCCCAAAAGTGCCGATACTGCGACTTTGACTCGCGCCGTTTTGCTCCGTGCGACCTGAGCGCTGCGCTCGATGCCTATTTTGAGCAGTTGTATGCGCGCCTCGATGCCTTTGGCGACGCCGGGGCGCTTGCGCAAGTCTGCACCGTCTATGTAGGCGGCGGCACGCCGTCGCTGGCAGGTGAGTGTCTGGTAGAACTTGCCCGGCGTATCTCTGCGTGGTGCAAGCCCGTTGAGTTTACCTGCGAGGCCAATCCCGAGTCGCTGACTTCGCAGCTTGCCGCGGCGCTTGCCGGGGTGGGCGTCACGCGCATTTCTCTGGGAGTCCAAACCCTCGACAACGCCGAGCTTGCTGCGATTGGCCGCATTCACGATGCCGATCGGGCGCTCGCTGCCATCGCGACGGTCAAGGACGCTGGGCTTGACGTGTCGTGCGACCTTATGTGCGGTCTTCCCGGGCAGACCGCAGCGAGTTGGAAACGCACGCTCGATGGCGTGCTGGCGGCGGCGCCGCATCATGTGTCGGTGTACCCGCTCACGCTCGAGGAGGGCACGCCGCTCTACCGCATGGCGTGTCAAGACGAGTCGCTCGAGCCCGACGAAGATTTTCAGGCTGCGTGCATGGACGCGGCGCGTGAGCGTCTGGGTGCGGCCGGTTATCACCCGTATGAGGTGGCAAGCTACGCGCTCGACGGACATGAGTGCGCCCACAACATAGCCTATTGGACCGGACGGGGCTATCTGGGTTTGGGTCGCTCTGCCGCCGGTATGCTCGACGCCGAGGATTTCGATCGCCTGGCCGGGCTGTTTCCCGACGTGCCCGCTCGCGGCGATGCGTATCGCGTGCGTCTGGTGCAACGCGACGACACCGCGACGAAGTTTGATGCCGAGTATTTGTCGCAGCGCGAGGCGGCGGCCGAGGATTTGATGCTCGCTTGCCGCATGACGCGTGGCATTGGGCCCGATCTGTTGGCTCGCTCGGCAAGCGTGATCGCTGCAGACGAGTTGGCGGCGGCCTGCGACCGTGCACTCGAGTTGGGCCTTGCCATCTGGGTACCCGATGATGTCGAGGGACATACGGAGCGCGTCACCTTGAAAGACGTTATCGCAGGTCGTGCCCGCGCCCACTTAGCGCCCACCCACTTGGGCTGGCTCGATGGAAATGTGCTGTTCGAGCTGTTTTGGGGTCTAGCCTAGGCCGCTCGGGTAGAATTACCGCAATATATACGCTGCTGTGAGCAGGAGGTTGCCGCGCATGGCGACGATGAACGAAAAAGATTACTACGAGATTCTGGGTGTCTCCAAGGACGCCACCTCGCGTGATATACAGAAGGCCTTCCAGCAAAAGGCCCGCAAGCTCCATCCGGACGTCAACAAAGAACCGGATGCCGAGGAAAAGTTTAAAGAGGTTTCCGAGGCCTACGCTGTGCTTTCGGACGAGCAGAAGCGTGCGCGCTACGACGCCATGCGTTCGGGCAATCCCTTCGCCGGCGCTCCTACGGCTTCTCCCTATGGCGGCGGCTACGCCGGCAGCGCAGGCTATGGCAATCCCTTTGAGGGCGGCTTTCCCTTTGGTGGCGCCTGGGGCCAGCCGCGTCGCGGGCAGGCTGCCTATAATCCCGAGAACGGCGCCAACGTTGTCGTCGATATTAAGCTCGACGCCAAGGAGGCCAAGGGCGGTGCCCGCAAGACCGTCCGCTATACGCGCTTCGATACCTGTGGTCACTGCGGAGGCTCGGGTTCTGTCTCGTCCGAGCATGCACATACCTGTCCGAGCTGCGGCGGTCGCGGCCACATCGATGTCGACCTGTCCTTCCTGTTCGGTGCCGGCACGTTTCAGTCGGTCTGCCCCGAGTGCGGCGGTTCCGGTAAGGTCGTCGCCGACCCCTGCCCCGATTGCGGCGGCAGCGGTCGTACTCGCGTAACCTCCGAGCAGACGATTGAGTTTCCTGCCGGCACGCATGACGGCGACGAGGTCCGCATTAGCGGCATGGGTCATGCTGGCACCAACGGTGCCGCGGGCGGCGACCTGGTCGGTCGCGCCCATGTTGAGGCCGAGCGCCTGGAAGGCAAAGCTCGTACCGGTTTTTACCTGATGGGCATCGTGGCGCCGTTTTTGGTGCTGTCGGCCATCTCGGGCGTGTTCTCGGCCTTTGCCGTGATGTGCTTCATTCCGTTTGCCATGGGCCTGTTCATGGTGCTCTCGGACGGCGTGCTTCACCGCAGCCTGCTGTGGTGGAAGCGCGGCGCGATGCAGTTTGTCAACGGTTTTGCCAACGGATTTATGTTTGCGCTCGTGTCGGTTTGGTTTGCGAGCTGCTCGCAGCGTGCCATGCTTTCGCCCTACGCAATGCAATAACATCAAACCCTCTGTTTGCGGCCGGCCCAGCTTGGGTATAGGACGCACTGTGACAATAATGAAAGTCGGAAGGATTCGGTCGTGTCGGAAAATAGGGATTACTACGAGGTACTTGGCGTCGACAAGGATGCCGACGCGCGGACGATTAAGCGCGCGTTTCTAAAGAAGGCCCGTACCGTACACCCGGACGTTTCGGACGACCCCGAGGCCGAGGCCAAGTTCAAGGAGCTCAACGAGGCATATTCCGTTCTTTCCGACGAGCAGATGCGTGCTAACTACGACCGTTACGGCACCGCGGACGGCCCTGGCGGCTCGGGCTACGTCGATATCAACGATATCTTTGGCGGCATGGGCATGGACGACCTCTTCTCGTCGTTCTTTGGCGGCGGTGCTGGCGGTGGCGCCCGAAATCGCCGCGAGCGTCGTCGCGGCCGCGATATGGCCATCTCCCTTTCGGTGACCCTTGAGGAGGCGGCGCTCGGGTGCAAAAAGACGATCAGCTATGACCGCCTTGCTCCCTGCGAGGATTGCAACGGCACCGGTAGGGCCGAGGGCGCACAGGAAAAGCAGTGCAGCCGCTGCCACGGCACGGGCTATGTCACGACGGTCCAGCGCTCGTTCCTGGGCCAGGTTCAGTCCTCTTCGCCTTGTCCCGACTGCCATGGCGAGGGCACGGTCATCGACCATCCCTGCGAGACCTGCGACGGTCAGGGCCGCACGCCTTCGCACGAAAAGATCGACATCGATATTCCCGCCGGTGTTTCGACCGGTCGCCAGCTGCGCGTGAGCGGCTTTGGCGAGGCGGGCCTTCGCGGTGAGCCCTCGGGCGACCTGATCGTCAACGTGCGCGTCGCCGACCACGAGCGTTTTAAGCGCAACGGTGACGACCTGTATCTGGTGAGCGATATCTCGATTGCGCAGGCCGCGCTCGGTTGCGAGATCGAGGTCGAGGGCATTATGCCCGACGAGGTCGTCAAACTGTGCGTCCCCGCCGGCACACAGTACGGTGACACCGTGAGCGTCAACAATTACGGCATGCCGCGTATCGGCGGTGGCGGTTCACGCGGTCGTCTGATCGTGCAGATGCGCGTGGTCGTCCCCACGAACCTTTCCAACAAGCAGCGCGAGCTGCTTCGCGCCTTTGCCGACGAGATGGGCGACGACGTCGCTTCCGGTAAGAAGTCGGTAACCGATCGTATCAAGAGCGCCCTCGACGATATCCTCGATTAAGGAGCCCGTTTGCTCGCACCCCATATTTCCGTCGTCAACCTTGGCTGCCGCGTCAACCGGGTTGAGTCCGACCGTATCACTGCCGATCTAATGCGCCTGGGTTTTGCAATGGTGGAGCCTCAGGATGCAGAGCTGATCGTCATTAACACCTGTGCCGTTACGGGCGAGGCCGAGGCCAAGACCCGTAAGGCCGTCCGCCATGCGCTGGCTTATCCAAACGAGCCCTATGTGGTTGTTACCGGATGCGTGGTCAATTTGCACCCCGAGGAGCTATTGGAGCTTTCGGACCGCGTGATCGCCGAGCCGTCCAAGATCGATGTCGCCGAACGCGTCTGCGAGGTGCTGGGCGTTGAGTCCGATGACGTTCCCGCCTGCAGCGACGGCGAGGTTGTCGACGCACTCGGTCGCTCGCGTCTGGGCGTGAAGATCCAGGACGGCTGCAACCATCGTTGCACCTATTGCATTGTGTGGAAGGCCCGCGGCCCCGAGCGCTCCGTGCCGGTCGAGTTCGTGCTCGAGCAAGTTCGCGAGGCACAGGAGGCCGGCGTGCCCGAGGTAGTGCTGACGGGTGTGAACCTGGGCGCCTACGATGGCAAGAGCGCGACTGATGAACACGTCGAGATCGATGAGCTGCTCGAGGCGATCATGGAGCGCACGTCCATTCCGCATGTGCGCATTTCCTCGGTCGAGCCCATGGATATCTCCGAGTCCCTGCTTAAGGTCATGGCACGCTATCCGAAGCGCATCGCCCCGTTTTTACACCTGCCCGTGCAGTCCGGCTGCACAAGGACACTGCATCGCATGGGCCGTCCCTATAGCGCCGAGGCCTTTGAGGAGACGGTGCGCATGATTCGCACCAACTTGCCCCAGGTGTCTCTTTCGTGCGATGTCATCGTCGGTTTTCCCGGTGAGACGGACGAGGAGTTTGAGGAGTCGCTGGCTCTGTGCCGCCGCGTGGGCTTTTCGCGTATGCATGTGTTCCGCTACAGCAAGCGTCCTGGTACCCTTGCAGCCGATATGCCCGACCAGGTGCCGCCCGAGGTTATGGCCGAGCGTAGCCGCCGCATGAGGGCCGCGGCGCAGGAACTCGCCATTGCCGACGCTCGCCGTCGCGTGGGAACCGTCGAGCGTGCCGTGCTTGAGTATGGCGACAACCTGACGCTCGGTTCGTTCCATCATGCCCGTCTTGACGATACCTGTGGACTCACAGCCCCGTGCCTGCTCGATGTTGCTATCATCGGAGTCGATGATTCCGGCTTGGTCCATGCACGCAGGGAGGTTCATGGAAGCCTCGAAGATTAGACTTACCGTTCCCGAGGGAATTGATCCCTCGCGCGTTTTGGGTGCCGGCGACGGCGTCCTTCGTGCGCTGGAGAGCTTGGTTCGCGCCCACGTGGTCGCCCGTGGCGACAGCATCGCCGTGAGCGGTGACCCGGACGAGGTCGAGCTCGTGGCGCGCTTTTTCGAGCATGCTTTTCGTGAGGCGGCCGCCGGACGCACGCTGTCTGCCGACGATGTCTCTCGCTGCCTGGCCGTCTTGCGCGACGGTGAGCACGAGGCTACGTCGCTTCGCGATGATGTGCTGCTTTCGTATCGCGGTCGTGTCATTCGTCCCAAGACGCTCGGCCAAAAGCGCTATGTGGATGCCATCCGCTCGCATACCATCACGTTTGGCCTGGGTCCTGCCGGTACCGGTAAGACCTATCTGGCCATGGCGCTCGCCGTTGCCGCGCTCAAGCGTCATGAGGTGGGTCGTCTGATCTTGACGCGTCCGGTTGTCGAGGCGGGGGAGAACCTGGGCTTTTTGCCCGGTACCCTCGAGGAAAAGATCGATCCCTATATGCGTCCGCTCTACGATGCTCTTTTTGACATGATGGATCGCGAACGCACCGATGAGCTTATGGAGCGCGGTGTGATCGAGATCGCCCCGCTTGCCTACATGCGCGGCCGCACGCTGAGCGACGCCTTCGTGGTGCTCGACGAGGCCCAAAATACCACGCCCGAGCAGATGAAGATGTTCCTGACGCGCCTGGGCTTTAACTCCAAGTTTGTGATTACCGGCGACCTGAGTCAGCGCGACCTGGTGGGTCGTCGCGGCGGTCTTGCCGACGTCGAGCAGATTTTAGGCCGTGTCGACGATGTCGCATTTTCTCACCTCGAGCGTGCCGACGTGGTGCGCCATGCCTTGGTGGGGCGTATCGTCGAGGCGTACGATGCTTATGATGATGTGCGCGAGAAACGCGTGCACGACCGAAAGGAGTCCCGTTGAGTGTATTGATCAGCAACGATGCCGAGCTCGATACGCTGCTCGACGCGCAGGAGGTAGAGCACATCTGCGAGGTCGTGCTTGCCGCCGAGGGCGTTGAGCGTGAAGTCGAGATTTCCCTTTCATATGTCGATGATGACGAGATGCACGAGCTCAACCACGAGTGGCGCGGTATCGACCGCACCACCGATGTCCTCTCGTTTGAGTGCGACTCGGCCTTTGACGAGGATATTCCCGCAGACGAGACGCTCGAGCTCGGCGATATCATCCTGGCCCCGCAGGTCATTGCCCGCCAGGCCCCCGGCTTTGGCAATAGCCCTGCCGACGAGTGCCGTCTGATGCTCGTACACGGAATGCTGCACCTGCTGGGCTATGACCACATCGAGGACGACGAGGCCGAGGTCATGGAGGCCCGCGAGGACGCCATCCTGCGCGATCTGGCGCTCGAGCGCGGCGAGGACCCCAAGCTGGTCCACGTCGGCCCCATCACCAACCACGCCCACGACTAGGAGCCGTCTATGATTCCCGGATCGAACAAGGACCATCCGTCCTTCTTTAAGTCGTTTTCCTACGCCATGGAGGGCTTCGTTACCGCCGTCAAGACCGAGCGCAACATCAAGGTCATGCTCGTTGCGGGCGTGTGTACCGTCATTGCCGGCTGCATCGTGGGACTCGACATTGCCGAGTGGGCCACGATTATCATCTGTTGTGGCCTGGTGATTCACGGCGAGCTGTGCAACACCGCTATGGAGGCCATCGTCGACCTGGCGACCCAGGAGCTCCATCCGCTGGCCAAGCGTGCGAAGGACATCGCCGCCGCCTCTGTATACATTCTTTCCATCACCGCCGCGATTGTGGGCGTGCTGGTATTTGCCCACGCGCTCGGCTTTATTTAGAAATGGATTCCCATGTCCGACAATATGCAGCCTATCGATGAGATTTTGGATGACGAGGCCGAGGAGTTCGACCCGTTTGAGGGCATGAGCGACGAGGAACTCGACGCCCTGTGCGACGAGGATGAGAACCTCGCGGGCTTTGGTGACGTGGAACCCGGTTTCCGCAGCGGCTTTGTGGCCCTGGTCGGACGCCCCAACGCCGGCAAGTCCACGCTGCTTAATGCCTGCTATGGCAAAAAGGTCGCCATCACCTCGCCGGTGGCACAGACGACCCGCCGTCGCATGCGCGCCGTCGTCAACCGTCCCGGCTACCAGCTGGTCTTTGTCGATACCCCGGGTATTCATAAGCCCAAGGACGGCCTGGGGTCCGAGCTCAACAAGAGCGCACTGTTCGAGTTAAACGATGTCGACGTCGTCGCGTTTTTGATTGATGCCACCAAGCCGATCGGCAGGGGAGACGCCTGGGTTGCCGAGCGCGTCAAGAGCGCTCGTTCCAAGAAGGTCCTGGTGCTCACCAAGGCCGATGAGGCCGACCCCGCACAGGTCATGGAGCAGCTTAAGGCTGCCCACGAGCTTATGGAATATGACGACGAGATTGTGACGTCGTCGGTCAAGAACTTCAACGTCGATGCCTTTATAGAGACCGTTGCGCACTTTTTGCCCGAGGGTCCGCGTTGGTTCCCCGAGGACATGGGTACTGACGCTTCCGATGAGACGCTCGTTGCCGAGTTTGTGCGCGAGAAGGTCTTGCGCCGCACCCGTGATGAGATTCCGCACTCCGTTGGCGTGATCTGCGATGCGCTCGAGCAGACCAAGAAGGTACTGCGCGTGCACGCCACCATTTACGTCGAGCGCGAGGGCCAAAAGGGCATCATCATCGG